>SVJP01000007.1 GCA_015068925.1 Oscillospiraceae bacterium | reverse complement strand
TTTTGGCAAAAAGCAAGCAACCGCCTGGGAAATTCAATATTTTCCAGGCGGTTTTTTACGATTTTATTATAGATGAAACATCCATAATTCACTCTTTTTCCCTTTTGTGTGCTTGCGGTAGACCGACTTTTTCGACGGTCTGAAAAATGGAGGTGTAGCAACATTTTGCTACACCTCCATTTTTATTTTACTTATTTATTGTTTAACAATCTCTTAATCAAGCTTGTTACCTGAGCACGAGTTGCATTTTCCTTCGGTGCAAAGGTGTCTTCGCTCATACCGGTGATGATGCCGGTGCTCACTGCTTGATCAACATAGCTTACTGCCCATGCAGCAATGTCTGCTTTATCTGCGAATTGATCAATCTTTCCGCTCTTTACAGTCTTGCCTAAGAATACATAAGCTTTCATCACAACAACTGCCATTTCTTCGCGAGTGATGGTATCGTTGGGTCTGAAGTTTCCGTCATATCCCACGATTAAACCTGCCGCTGCTGCAGCTGCTACTTCATCTGCATACCATGCACTGTCTGCCACATCGTTAAATACAGATTGGCTGTTTGCTACAGACAATTTCAGTGCTCTGGTCATCAATGCTGCAAATTCCGCTCTGGTGATAGAACGATCTGGTTCAAAGTGGGTATCATCCACACCGGATACAATTTCTTTCTTGTACATTTCTCCGATATCAGATTCTGCCCAATGCCCAACGATATCAACAAAGGGCACCTTCTTATCGCCAACTACTACCGCGCTTCCTACGCCACCGGCGGATATTCCACCACCTGTTCCTGTAGAAGGAGTTTTGGTGGGAGGTGTGGGAGTAGGAGTGATGGTTCCTGTCTTATCGGTATAAGTGACAAATTCTGTCAATTGATAAGTATAGAGTACCAAATCAGAACCTACGTTCATCTTAATTGCTTTATAATTTTGTCCTTCCAATGCTGCGGTTGCTGCTTCAAGAGAATCTTCCTTCAGACTCTTCAGAACCAATGAATATTTGCCATTTTCATTCTTATAAGCAACATTCTTTCCTGCTTCGCCCTTCAGAACGATACGAACAGGAGTGTCAGCATCAACTGCTTCAGCACCCTGACCATATACCTTGCTGACTTCTCCGGATGTGAAGTTTCCGGAAGGAGTAGAGCCAAGTACAGGTACTTTGAAGTCGCCACTGATTACAGTTCCTGCTTCGATGCCCATTTCCATATCATCAGAAGTAACATTGATAGCTGGCTGTTCACGAGTAGGATCTACATCAATGGTCAGATCATCTACACCCGTCTTGACAGTCAAATCTGCAGTCGGATGATTGTAGTTAATGGTAACAGAAGCATCTTCCTTGATTTCTCCCTTAGCGGAAGTTGCATTACGGGCATCAATCAATGCCTGACGAACTGCCAATGCAGCAGCATCAACATCTGCCTGAAGAGCATCTTTATCTTCTTCTACTTTCTTGGCATCTGCAATGGCATCCTTCAATGCATTGACTGCATCTTCGGAATATTCACCATAGCCGTCACCAACTACGACTGTTTCTAAGAAGTTTTCTGCGTTCGATACAGTTTCATCCAGCTTTTCGGTATCTGCATAAATGGGTGAAATGGTTACCTTAGTATTGTTACCTGCATTCATTGCAAAATAGCCTTCGCTACCGTACAAATCTTCAAATGCTACAGTTTGAGAATAGATGGTTTCACCGTCTAATGTCAGAACAAACAACATTTCATCAGGTTCAGCAACATCATACAAACCAACGGTCATTACATATTCCTGACCCATTACAATTTTCTTGTTATTCAAAATAGAATCTGTCAAAAGTGCTGCAGTAGGATATTTCTGGAGCTGAATCAGATTTTGCTTCAAGTCAATCATGAAGCCTGTTCTGCCGCCTGTCCATACCATGCCGTCAGTATCATCCTGTCTTAAGTAAATACCTACCCAGGAATTAACTGCATTGGCATTTTCAGGATCCGGAATTTCTGCCTTCATCTTAAAGGAGAATTCGGTATTGCCAAACTTTCTGCCCATGTAGGAAACCAAAGTATTGCTTTCTCCACCGAATACCAAGGAACCGTCTTCGGTAAATTCCATATCCTCGGTCAAAGCAACCTTCCAGTTATCCTGATCCTTGAGCATCTTATTGAGTGAAATACGATCTGCATCTACATTGGTCATCGGGTTGTTTACGCTGTTTTTGAAGACATCGTAAGCATTTTCCAATGCCGCAGTTGCCTGTTCTACCAAGAAGGTGTATGCAGAATTGTCGTTTGCAACCGCACGCGCTTCATCCAAAGCTGCGGTCAGCTTATCAACCGCTTCCTGAGGATACTGGCCAACTTCTTCACCAACAACTGCATTGCCCAATGCATCTGCCACTTCTGTGATTGCTTCCCACAGAGCAGTTTTATCAACACCGCTGGTGTTTACTGCAATGTAGATAGGTTCGGATACGGTAGCATCACCGTAAACGCTCTTCACGTCGTAAGCCACAACTTCGAAACGGATGTATTTTCCTTCGTATTCGGAAGATACCTTATAATTCTTACCATAGCCTTCTGTAATTCTGGTATATTCACCGTCTTCGCTGTCAGATGCATACCAGTAAATCTTAGAAATACCTTCCTGATCACCGTCAGCATCGCTATAGGTGTAATTTGCAACCAGGTTACCCTTTACGGCAGGAACACCTGTTACATAAGCGTCAGATGCTGTAGGAGCATTTCCTTGTACGTCAAATTCCGTACCCATTGCATCAAAGTCAAGATCAGGGAAATCGGGAATGGTCTGACGAACCTTTGCAAGACCGTCTTTGGTCAGGCTAAAGTCGGTTCCGTAATTTTCAAACAACGTTTCCCCTTCTGCACCCTTCAGCTGCAGATTGTTCTTTGCCTCAAACCAACCCTGAGCAATTGTCGGAACATTCACCCATACGTTCTTTTCAATCAGGTTAGTGTGACCGGCAGGAATATTATCGTTCAACCATTTTGTCATAGCAGCTTTGTCTTTGGTATCATAAATCTTCTTCGCTGCTTCATACATTTCAGGATTCAGATAATCATAAAGCTTTGCCCATTGCTTGGTGGGTTCTACATTCTTATAGTAGTTCATCCAGGTTTCGCTGAAGGTTAATTCTTTACGTTTTCCGTCATTCAACAGATTGGTATTACCACCGCCGAACAGATCTCTCATATCCATTACATAAGTCCACCAGCTGGTAGGCTTCATGGTATCCTTAACGCCGGTAGGTCCAACGCTCCAATTCTGCATATAAGCACCCACACCATTGTCCAGGACAATATTATGGTAAATCCAATGGAATTGACCGCCATTTGTCTTTAACGGGAAGCTCGGCAAACCGCCCTTGTACATAATATTACCATAAATGGCAGGTCCTGTTTCACCGTCATCGGTAAAGATAGATTGCTGACCGTGAGCACCGATGTGACCGCCGATGTCATGGAAATAATTGTATCTTACAATATTACCCATTTCGGAGAAATTACGTCCCCAGTACAGAACACCGCCGTCGGCATTCAACAATTCACTGTCATAGAATTCATTGTATTCAATCACAACATTGTTGGTATGGGTAAATCTGATAGACTGAATATTAATATCATAAATTTCATTATGAGCAATTCTATGTCCTACACCGGATACAGAAACTGCAGTAGTACCGCTGGGAATGTAGTAGTTTACATTATGGATAACGTTATTGGTAATTTCGGTTCCGCTGGAGGTCAAGGTAGGACGATCACCGCCTGCTACAGTAATGGCAGTTCCGCCGATTTCGTAAATATGACATCCGTCAACCTTCTGATTCTTACCTTTTACCTGAACACCGTCTACAGACATACCGGTGATTTCTGCATTCTTAATGGTAATGGATTCAGAGTTTTCATCCATAATCACAGCACTTCTGCGGCTGTTCTTCAGGTTAATTCCATCGAGGGTAATGTAAGAAGCACCCTTAAATTCCACCATGTTGGAATTCAGAACAGAAACTTCCATTTCAGCACCGTCAACCTTTCCTACAGGATAGAAATACAGGATTCCTGTTTCACGATCCACATAGGATTCACCGGGCATATCAATTTCTTCAAAGATGTTCTTAAAGTACAGATAACGTTCGGTTTTTGCTGTATAGGTTGACTGACCGTAAGAAGATGCATCCAAGGTCTTAACAATCTTATTTTCAGCATCCAATTCGTCAATTCTTAAATCAACAGCTGCCCAGAGATATGCAATAGAACCACCTACCAAAGCATCCCCTTCTTTGATGGTCCACTTGGCAGAACGATTATCTTCATCCAAATACTGCATTGCAGCAGGCTGATTATTTGCGTTATACTTGGTAGCATCAAAGGTACCGTCAGGAGCAGGTTGCGCTCTTGTGAAGTACTGTTCGCCAGTCTTGTCATCATTAGGCCAACGTGCTTCAATGAGGGCAGAACCGTTCATGAAGATTCTGTTGGGTGTCGGTGCACTCTTCGCACTACCATATGCTACAACCGGAGACATAGTAACGCCCTGAGCCTTCAAATCCAGCATGTACAAATCGTCTTTTGCATGGTCTTCAACCAGACGATCTAACAGTGCTTTATCTGTTACTTTCTGAATCTTAGTAGCATCCAATTTCTTAGAACCTACAAAATCAACTACATCATCCTGATAAGCTTTATAGGTGATGGGTGATTTCTGAGTACCGGAATCGGCACTTGTGAAGGTTAAGGTATTAGAAAGAACATATTCTCCTTCGTGGATGTAAACAGTAACGCCGCCTTCGGGCATTCTTCTGTATTCCTTAATAGCAGCCTTTGCTTTTTCAATAGAAGCAAAAGGAGCCTCGTTGGAACCGTCACCTGTTTCGTCGTTACCGTTCTTTGCAATGTGCAATTCTGCTTTTGCATTATTCTCGTCACTTACGGTAAGATCAATGGAACCGGTTAATTCGCCATCGGTAACACCGATTCTTACCCGACCGTTTGCTTTGGCAGTTACAACACCGTTTGCATCTACTGTTGCTACTGCTTCGTCAGAGCTTACAAAGGTCATGCCTTCGTTTGCTACTTTATAGTTTGCTCTGCCGTTGTTACCAACAACTGTCAGTTCCATCGTTTCATTGGGGAACAACAGATCGTTTTCAGCCATCAGACCAAGCTTCTCATAGCCGGGAATAATTTCTGTTACAACCAGTTCGTCAATCCATATCGTACCAACAGGATTGTCTCCACCGATTCTTGTCATATACTGAGTGCTTACACTTGACAAGCTGTTATTACTCTGTGTAATACTCTGAATTTCAAATTCCCAGGTAAATTCGCTCCATTCACTGCGAGCATTCACATTACCGTAGTTCAGGTAAGCACCGGAGCTTTTATCTGTTTTGATGGTTGCAGCATGGTTAATCCAAGGAGCAACAGATTGTGTGGAATCAGACTTCATCCACGCTTTAATCACGTACTTGCTGCCCGCACTCCATGTAATCTGGTCAGGACCAATCAATCTGGGACGATAGTCAATTCCGCCTGCAGTATGCTTCAGGGCACCTGTTGTTCCGTTTGCACCTGCAGCATCCCAGGATTTGGTTGCATCGGTTACCTTTTTGTCTGCGTCCTTACCGCCGTCAATAGTCAAGGTCCATTTGTTAACATCCGCTTCGGTATCGAAGGTGTATTTTGCTGCTTGCTTTGTCAAACCTTCCTTGGGAAGATAAGAATCAATCACATTTTCTGTCAGAGAAGGATCGGGGGCAGGAAGATTTACTTTACCCTCTTCAAAAGTGACCACCAAGGTATGCTTCTTTCCCACTTCTTCCGGAGCAATTACCAAAGAATCGCCTGACAGATCCTCAATCTTTTCTTCTCCGTTATAGAGTACAGAGGAAATACCGTAGCCTTCGTCAGGAACAAAGGTATAGGTAGCGCCAAAGTAATCGTTCGCTTTGACGGTGCCTTCTCCTGTTACTGTGGTTTCTGTATCGGTTGCAGGGTTGGTAAGAGCTACAACCTTACCGCCTTGTCCTGCATTAACTGCAACGCTGTATTCTTTTGCTTCTGCAGTAATTCGGAAATCGTCTACTACATAATAGTAAGGGAAGGTTTCCAGCAATTCCTGCATTTTCTGAATTCTGGTGGGAGAATACAGGAAGGAGCAATCGTAAGCCAGGCTCCATTCCTTTTTGGTGGAATCAGCACCTGTGCCGTCTGCATAGATATAAGAATCCATCACAGCATTTTTCTGTTCCTGAGTCATATCAGAGGTGAACAGAGGTGCTCCGCCTTTACCTAAGGTTTCATCTCCATAGAAATCGGAACGATCAAGGGTGAATTTATACTGGGGACCCCAGTAATAATCCGTAGGTCTGTTCATCAGTGTGCCGCTTGCATTATACGCACCGGTACCTTTTCCGCAATACAGCTTTTTAGCTGCCATTTCTTGAGCTAATACAGCTCCGAAACGGGTACGGATATGCCAGTAATTCATAATTGCACTTCCGCTGAAGGTTCCGTCTTCATTCTTGGTTCCGAACTTGTAAGCAGAAATATCATTGGAATACTGATAAAATCCATCTTTTTCCGCAGCACTTCCTGTTTTCAGACCGGGATAGACTTCCTTAGCAGCGGCTGCTGTTGCGTTAGTGAAAACAGTTTTGTCGGTTGCCTGCAAAACAACTGCATTCAGATTGCCGCCTGCAGGTTGGGCATTCGTAACAGAACCGTCTGCCTGAACGTTACGCTGACCCATCAGCCATTCAAAATGATAGTTTTTGTCGTTTAAAAATTCAAATTTTTCATTTACCTGCAATGCACCATGATAAAACTCGGTAGACCATCTGCCACCCTTCCAACCACCGGGAGTTCCCGCAGGAAGATTGGTTAATGCCCCTGCATTATGTGCTTTGGTTGCAATGGCTTCTGCCTTGGTAGAATCTACCGCTAATTTACCATAGCCATTGTCTGCATCCTTTCCATGGGTCAACACCATGGGTTCACTTGCAGGAGAAAAGTTTCCGATTCCGTCCTCGAAATCTTCTTCATAAACAACGATTCTGACAGGATCGTCTTCAGAAGGCTTGGGAACGGAAATCTTTTCTGTAACGGAGAACTTGTCAACATACAGAACAAATCCTTCCGGTATCTCTGCGGTAGTACACAGGAATACAGGAGCAGTTGTTTTTGTTGCTCCGGTAGGAGTTTCATCTGTCTGACTTGTGATAAAGTCGATAATGGACCAATCAAAGGTATATTCCCTCCACTCGGTGTTAACAGTGAAGCTCTTGTTGGGATAACGGTAGTTCCAGGGCAGTCCGTTATTCGTGCTATCGGTAGTCAATCTCATCCAGTCGCCTGTATTGACGCAAGCCTGAACAGTGGTTGTCTGACTTGCCTTCATCCATACCTTAATGGAATAAGAACCACCCTTTTTCCAATCCATGGAAGGACTGTGCAAACGGGTTCCCTTCTGCATACCGTCTACCTTCATGGCAGCAGTTCCTTCTACACCTGCAGAAGCAACACTGGAGGTGGTTGCACCGGTCCATTCTCCGGTCTGCGCGGAGGTTTCAAACTCATTCTTCAGATAGGTATTGGTTACTTCCATCATACCGTCATCTTCGGGTTCTTCTTCCTCGCCTGCTCCGCCGGGAGTTTCCGGTTCAAATCTGTCAGCTTCCCAAGCCAGAACGGGCAATCCGTTACTATATGCCTTACTTCCCACAATAAAGGAAGCTCCCAAATTAGCTGCTTTCACAGATGATGCAGTAGCAGAAGAAAAGCTGTTTTTGATTTCGCCACCGGTACCTGTAGTCAGGTTTCCGTGAGTGGTATAACAATTTGTAATATTAGCATTGGAGGTGGTAGTCCATGTCAGACAACCCTTGATACCACTGCCGTTTTCATTCATGGTCAAGCCTGTGGTATAGCTATCTACGATCGTCGTCATTCCTGAATCAGCAGAAGCAACTCCACCGACGATTCCTCCCACATAGGTTGGACCGCTTGCATGAGTACCGGTCAGCTTGGCATTTTTGACAAAACAGTTTTTCACTGTAGTGTCACCATGATCAAATCCAATAATTCCACCACAAGGGAATCCTGTAACATTAGCATTTTCAATACCCAAATTCTTTATGGTTGCACCTCTGGATACACCGATAAAACCACGAGGACGGGTATCAGTTGTGGTAATTGTCATATTTTTGATGACATGCATGTTACCGTCAAAGGTACCTGAAAAGATTTGGTTGTTCCATTTGCTAAGCCCTTGAAAATCGGTTACACTTGACATATCAATGTCATTCATCAACTTATAATGTGCCTTTGCATAATCTGCATTGCTTGTAGTCAATTCTGCCACTTTACTGATATCAGCAGCTGTGGTCAGTTCATAGGGAGATTCAGCAGTTCCCTTACCGATTTGGCTGGTAAACACTTCGTTATCAGCCGCGCCTACTGTCACTGTTGTCAGCATACTCATCAGCATGGTCAGACACAATAACAGCAATAACGCTTTCTTTCCTAATTGCTTCATTTTTTTCTCTCCTCTCGGATTCATTTTATATTCTGCTTTTCTTTTCCCATCTGATTTCTTCTCTTCCTCCTTTTTCCGAATACATGGTTTGGGGCTTAACAGCTTGCCCCATTCCTATCGGTACAGATGCAAAAATCCAAACAGTTTTCAGGTGAAGTTTCACCCTTTGGTTTGATTTTACCTTCTCCAACTCCTTTTTGTCAGATTATAAAATCCACCATATTAATTTTACCATATTTAATTCTGTTTGTAAAGATATTTTTTAATATTTTGACGAACTTTATTGCAATCCTGAATACTTTATATTTTTAACAGAATTCCCCTTGCTTCTCTTACCACTCGACTCCATTATAACAACTTTTCTCGGTTGTTTCTTGCCAAAAATCGAATAAATAATAGTCAAAATTTGACTATATTATAAAAACAGTCTTCGTTTGTTTTCAGGTGTTCCCAAATATAATTTTATTGTATAAGAAGTTTTAGGGAAAGTCAATCATATATTCTGCCATAAAACTTCAGATTTCAGGCGAATACAGAAAACCGCTCGGAAACATATCATTCCCAAGCGGTTCCTAATTTTAGAATAATTCTTATGCCCACCAAAGCTCTGCGGGACTTTCTTCAATAATAACATCCTTCAGAAATTCGATTGCCTTACATAACCCTTCCTTCGGAGACATCAAAGCATCTTCATGCTCAATACTTACTGCACCGTCATATCCGGTTTTCCGCAATTCGCTGATAATATCACACCAAACTGCTCTGTCATGGCCGTAACCAACAGTACGGAACAACCATGCACGAGTTTCTAATTGGTCAAATTTTTTGGTATCCAGCACACCGTTTACTGCTGTATTGGCATCATCAATTTTGGTATCCTTTGCATGGAAGTGGTGAATGGCACCCTTCAATGCACGAATACTCAGAACAGGATCCATTCCCTGCCAGAACAGATGGCTGGGGTCGAAGTTTGCACCGATAATATCGCCTACTGCTTCTCTCAATTTCAGCAGGGTTTCGGGATTGTACACACAAAATCCGGGATGCATTTCCAATGCAATTTTGGTTACATTGTGAGCTTTTGCAAAGGCTGCCGCTTCTTTCCAGTAAGGAATCAGCACCTGATTCCATTGCCAATCCAAGATTTCACCGAAATCTCCCGGCCAGGGGCAAGTAACCCAATTGGGATATTTTGCAGTTTCGCAATCGCCGGGGCAACCGGAGAAGGTGATTACGGTATCAACACCCAATTTTTCTGCTACCAAAACAGAATTTTGAAAATCTTCAATTGCTTTTGCAGCAACCTCTTTGTTGGGATGCACAGGATTGGAATGAGCACTGATTGCGCTGATTTCCAAATTGTACTTTTTCAGCAACGCTTTGATTTCTTCTGCCTTTCCGTCGTCAGTCAACACTTCTTCCGGTTTTAAATGAGCATCACCTGGAAAGCCGCCGGAACCGATTTCCAGCATCTGTACACCCTGCTCACTTAAAAACTTCATGGTTTCCTCCAAAGACAAGCTGCTCAGAGGAACAGTTAAAACTCCTAATTTCATTACAAATTACCTCCTAAAAAATAGATTTCATATTTTGATACGATTTCTCCGCACTATCCCAACAAGAAATTTCATATTCTTCCTGTTCATAGATTGCATATTCACTGTTTTCTGCCAAATCCCGCAATGCGGCAAAATCAAGCATTCCCGTACCTGCATCCACGCAGCGCTTGGTTTCCATATTTTCAATATCCTTAATGTGCAACAGTACCACTCTGTCCTGCCACTTACGAATAAACTCGGCAGGATCCGCACCGGCATACTGAATCCAGTACAAATCAGGTTCCATCATCACATCAGGCGCATGCTCCAACACAATGTCCATCAGATATTTTCCATCTTCCGTTTTATTAAACTCAAATCCGTGATTGTGATAGGCAAACACGATTCCCTGCTCCTTGCATTGCAATGCATATTTTTGGAATAATTCAGCAGCCGCCAATGCATCCTCTTCCGTTTCCATTTTATAATAAGGAAGAACTGCATATTTTGCACCAAACTCCTTTAAATACGCCATTTGCTCATCAAATTCATGTTCAAATAAATCGGCTCCTAAATGAGAAGCCACACAGATCATTCCCAATTCCTTCAACTTGGCTGACAAGTCTTCCTTGCTGAATCCAAAATATCCGGCAAATTCCACACCATCAAAACCAATTTTTGCTACTTTTTCCAAGGTTGCCATAAAGTCCTTTTTGGATTCTTCGTGAACAGAATACAGCTGAATGTAAAAACTCATTTTTTCTTTCCTCCCGTCGATTCTCTGACAATTAATTTATGCGGTAAAATGATTTGCTGGCAAACTTCCTTCCCTTCAATCATTTTCCATAAAATCTGTGCCGTTGCTTCTCCCATTTCCTTTCCGGATTGGGACACCGAGGTAATCCCCGGCTTTACAAGATAACTCACATCCGTATTATCAAATCCGACTACTGCCACATCCTCAGGAACTGATAATCCTCCTTCTTCTGCCGCGCGAATGGCACCTGCCGCCATTCGGTCAGAATCTGCAAAAACACCGTCAAAGGAAACACCGTTTCGGATCACCTCACGAACCAGAGACAATGCATTACGATAGCCGTAATTTCCGTTGACAATCAAGTCAGGGTCATAGGATAATCCTGTTTCTTTTAAAGCCTCGCGGTATCCTTCCATCCGAAGCTGAGAGGAGCTGGACCCATTATCCACGGTAATGTGCATAATTCGTTTGCAACCGTTTTCAATCAAATGCTTTGTTGCGTCGTACCCTGCCTGACGATTATCGATGGTAATATATGGGATCATTAAATTAGGGATAAACTCACTACACTGCACAACAGGAACTTGTTGTGCCAATTTTCGAAGCTCCGTTGCCTTCAGTTTTGTACCGATCAGAATAGCACCGTCTGCAAAGTGCTTCCGAAGCAAATCGATATATACTTCCTCTCGCACCGCATCATCATAAGTAGTACAAATCATGGTATGATAGCCTTTTTCAATCCCCACATCCTCAATGGCTTTTACAATCTTTGCCAAAAAAGGATTGACAATGGTAGACATCAGCACCAGAACCGTTTTGGTTTCCATTCTTCTTAAATTTCTTGCCGAAAAATTGGGAGAATACCGATAATGGTCCATGGCATCCCGAACCGCTTTCTCCGTTTCAGGGCGAACCTTACAGTTTCCGTTAATGACCCGAGACACGGTTGCAACAGAAACACCTGCTCTTTCGGCAACATCCTGGATACTCGCCATCATGCATCCCTCCTTCATGTAACCGATTACATAATATCATATTCAAACAAAAAATACAAGCATTTTTTAAAAATTTTTTATTTTCGGTATTCTGCATAAAAATCAGACTTTTTACATGGTTACAAGTTTTTTGGAAAAATTGAAAAAATTACGGATTTTCTCTTGACAATTCATCTTTTTTCTCATATAATGGTAATAGATTTTGCAAATTGTCCAAAAGGAGCGGTTCGTCATGTGTAAAGAACGAAATCTGCCTTACAATGAAATGGCAGATGAAGAAGTTGTTTCTCTCTCCCAACAGGGCAATATGTATGCCATGGAGGCAATCTTAAACCGTTATAAAGGATTTGTTGCTTCCAAAGCACGTCCTTATTTTCTCATTGGCGGTAACCACGAGGATATGATTCAGGAAGGAATGATCGGACTTTATAAAGCGGTTCGCGATTATTTACCGGACAAGCAGGCAAGTTTCCGTTCTTTTGCTGAAATTTGTATTACCAGGCAAATGATTACAGCAATTAAAACCGCAACTCGCCAAAAGCATCAACCGCTGAATTCCTATGTTTCTCTCAGCCGACCGGCATATGATGAAAATTCGGATCAGACATTGGCAGATGTGGTTTTAGGAAGTTCCTGTATGAATCCGGAAGAATTGATTATCAACAAAGAAAGCTACGATGCTTGTGAAGCCGCTATTTCCAAAGCACTCAGCAAGTTAGAACATAAAATTCTCGGGCTTTATTTACAAGGAAAATCCTATCAGGAAATTTCCGAACAAATTGATAAATCACCAAAATCCATTGACAATGCATTGCAAAGAGTAAAGCGTAAATTGGAACGTATTTTATCCAAAAACTAAGTAACGTGCGGGTATAGCTCAATGGTAGAGTATCGGCTTCCCAAGCCGGTTGTGCGGGTTCGATCCCCGTTACCCGCTCCAGATATGCTCCAAATGCCGTCGGGGCATCCGATTTCAGGGCGGTTCAATTCCGAACAGGAGCAAAAAAATTTAACTCATTGTAGAAAGAAACGAGGGGTATCATCATGTACGAAGACAAAACACTGGTATGTAAAGATTGCGGAGAAGAATTTGTTTTCACCGCAGGCGAACAAGAATTTTACGCGGAAAAAGGATTACAAAACGAACCGCAGCGCTGCAAAGCTTGCAGAGATGCAAAAAAACGCAGCTTCAATCAAAATCGTGAAATGTTCACCACAGTTTGTGCAGATTGCGGTGGAGAAGCAACTGTTCCGTTCCAACCAAAAACCGACAAGCCTGTTTACTGCAGTGCATGTTTTGAAAAGCACAAAGCTTAAACCGAAAACCGGCTTCTTTTTTAAGGAGCCGATTTTTTTATAAAAAATAAAAAGGAGAAATAATTATGAATTTTCGTCAGGTTCATCTGGATTTTCACACATCCGAAGCTGTCCCCGGAATTGGAACAGAATTTTCAAAAGAAAACTTTCAGGAAATGCTAAAACGGGGACATGTAAACTCCATTACTATTTTTTCAAAATGTCATCACGGTTGGTCCTATCATCCTACAGATGCCAACAAAATGCATCCAAACTTAACCTTTGACCTGTTGCAAGCACAAATCGAAGCCGCCCATGAAATTGGTGTTAAAACGCCCGTTTATATTTCTGCAGGCTTGGATGAAAAATATGTATCAGAGCATTCCGGTTGGTTGGTAAAGAAATACGACGGAACAACAACCTGGGTTCCTTCCTTGTTAGAACCGGGCTATCACCGCTTTTGTTTCAATACACCATACTTAGATTTGCTTCTTTCTCACATCAGAGAAATGGTAGAACGCTACGATGCAGACGGCATCTTTTTGGACATCGTTGCTCCCATTGACTGTTACTGTGCAACCTGTATCAAAACCTTACGTGACGAAGGAAAAGATCCCCGTGACCCGAAAGCGATTCGCGACCTTGCAGAACGGGTGTATGCCAATTACGCAAAACGAGTGGAAGAAACTGTTCATGCCATCAAACCTGAAATGCCTATCTTCCACAACGGCGGTCATATTATCAAAGGTCGCCGTGAGTTGGCTCATTTCAATTCTCATTTGGAACTGGAATCTCTGCCTACAGGCGGTTGGGGGTATGACCACTTCCCCATGTCTGCTCGCTACGCTCAAGGTCTTGGCATGGAATTTTTGGGTATGACAGGAAAATTCCACACCACTTGGGGTGAATTTGGCGGTTATAAACATCCCAATGCATTAAAATATGAAGTTTCTCTCGCTGCAGCAAACGGAGCAAAGTGTTCCATTGGTGACCAATTGCATCCCACCGGAAAAATGGACGAAGCAACCTATGACATCATCGGTTCCGCTTATTCCTACTTAGAATCCATTGAAGAATGGTGCGACAATGTAACAAGTGTTGCGGATGTGGGCGTATTATCAGGAGAATCCATTGTAGCGACTGACCCCAATCCCAAAGAATTTTCCCGCGATTTTAAGGGAGATATCGGTTGTGTACGGATGTTGTTGGAAAACAAAATTTTGTTTGATGTACTGGATTTAGAATCAGATTTTTCCAAGTACAAGGTTCTGATTCTTCCCGATATTGTTCAGACTTCTCCCCGTTTTGAGCAAAAACTGAAAGATTATGTAAAAAATGGCGGCAAGCTTTTGGCAACGGGAATCTCTGGCGTGAACGAACAAAACGAGTTTGCCTTCGACTTTGGCGGAACATTTGTGGGAGAGCATGAATATCAACCTACCTATTTCAAGCCTGATTTTGCATTAAAGTCTTTGAAAAATGCCGCTTTTGTTATTTACGATAAAGCATATACCATAGAAGCAAAAGAACAGGCAGGATGGTTACAGCAATCCTATTTCAACCGTGATTTGCTCCATTTTTGTTCTCATTATCACACTCCTTGTACCAACAAAAATACATCTCCCGGTGTAATTTTCGGAAAAGACGGTGCCTATATTGCATGGAATATCTTCACAGATTATGCAATAAAAGGAGAATTGTTTGCAAAAGAAGTATTTGGATATGTATTAGATCAGTTGTTGGAAAACAACAAAACATTGGAAACTAATTTACCTGCCCAGGGCATCGTTACCGTTCAAGAACAAAAAGACCGTTATATTACTCATCTGTTGTATGCGGTTCCCACAAAGCGAGGCATCAATACAGAAATCATTGAGGATTTGATTCCGATTTACAACACCGAACTAACCCTGCAGTTCCCTGAAAAAATCGAATCTGCTTATCTGGCACCTCAAAACACCCCCGTTGCCTTTTTCCGCAGCGGTGATAAGCTTCATTTCCAGATTGATTCCTTTACCTGTCATCAAATGCTTGTTTTGAATAAAATAAAATAATCATTGATATCAATGGAGGTGTCGCAAAATTTGCTTGCGACACCTCCATTTCTTATATCACTCTTATTACGGTATAACGACTAAGGCAACTTTTTTCCCATCCTGAATCATTAAATTTGCTTACTAAATTCTGTCAATGTCATGCCGGTACGTTTTTTGAAGAACTTCGAAAAATAATTCACGGAAGAAAACCCTAACACTTCAGAAATTTCAGTAAAATTCATTTTACTTTCGGAGATAAGTTGCATGGCTGTTTGTAATTTCAAATTCAGAAAATGGTCAATCACACTTTCGTTCATTTCCTTTTTATAATATTTCATCATTGCATTCGGACTTTCGTGCATCATAGATGCAATTTCTTCAATGGTAATATTCTCAAAACGACGTTTTTCCAGAATCAAATTAATCTGATTCACTTTATCAGAAATATTGTTTCGGGTATGACAGGTATTCCATTGTAGCTCAAAAGAGAAAATCCCCTGCATCCGACCATAAAGACGAATGAGAAAATGCTCCAAAGAGCTGGAAATCAATTCCGGCCAAAGGTTGTTGGAATCGCAATCCTTATAAAATTCTGAAGCTTCCTTTACAATATCCCCAATCATTTTCCTTTCCTTCTGATCAAGCGAAATCGGACTTGTTCCAAAGAATTCCATTGCTTTATCTTTGCAAATAAAATCAATAATTCCCAAGTACAGCTCGGAATTCTTCTCATAAATCATAGTCGATGTTTGATTGGGCGGGCGAAAAATAACTTCACCGCTTTTTACCGTCTGAATTTCACTCTCCCGAACAATTTGCATCGTTCCTCTGCTTACATAAAATAATTGCCAAAAGGGATATCTCTCTTCATAAGGCTCCGGAACAATTAAAAGTGGCTTCCAATTTTGAGAAAACACTATGGTCTGAATATTAAATTTTCGGTTTATTTTATCAAAAAGCATCCTAATCCCCCTCCTTTCCATTTCTTTTTTATTGTATCATCCTTCGCTTCTCCTGTCAAGAAATTTGGCAGGATATTACCAAAAAATGTTTTATTATTCCGTAGAATACTGCTTTTGATTCATGTATAATAGAAATCATCAAACAATACTTTTAAGGAGTGTGGTCTTATGAAAAAAGTCAAATTAGCAATTATCGGAGCTGGTTCTATCGCTTACAATCATGGTCACGGAATAGAACGAATCGAAGAAGCGGAGCTTGTTGCAGTCTGCGATATTCAAAAAAAGCAGCTTGATTCATTCAGAAAAACTTTCCAGTTGAATGAAGCTCATTGCTATACCAACGTGGATGAAATGCTCCGAATTGAGGAAATTGACGGTGTCATCATTTGCACACCCGATCAATGTCATCATGCCGATGCCGTAAAAGCCATGAAAGCAGGAAAACATATTCTTTGCGAAAAACCAATGTCATTGAGTCTTACAGAATGCAAAGAGATGGTAAAGATTGGCGAAGAAACGGGTGTAAAGTTTATGATTGGTCAGGTTTGCCGAAAAGCTCCCGGTTTTGTCAAAGCAAAGGAAATGGTTGATCGCGGTGTGATTGGAGAGTTGTTTATGGTTGAATCAGAATATGCGCACGATTACTTAATTCATCCCGGAGTAGACAATTGGCGTATGACTCCGGAAAGACATCCCATCATTGGCGGTGGGTGCCATGCTGTGGATCTTCTGCGATGGATTGCAGGAAATCCAAAAGAAGTATTCGCCTACGCTAATCACAAAATGCTCCCTGACTGGCCTGTAAACGACTGCGTGCTATCCATCTTAAAATTCCCCAACGATGTGATTGGAAAGGTAATGACCTCGATTGGATGCAAAAGAAATTATACCATGCGAACCGTTCTTTACGGCTCAAAAGGAACCATTATCACCGATAACACAAGCAATACCCTTTCTCTGTTCAAAGAAGAATTGACAGAGGAAATCGAACAATTAGAATCTGCACAAACTGTAGAGTTAAAAATCCCCGTCGGAGTAGACAGTCATAATATGGCAGAAGAAATCAGAGATTTTGTTACCTGTATTGTAAACGATGCATCACCTGATCCTGACGGAATACAAGGGCTTATCACCGTGACAGTATGCAATGCCATTGTCCGTTCCGTGGAATCAGGAGAAAAAATCACAATTGATTATCAAGATTCATTCATGTCATAAGGAATACTGCCATGGAATCTATTATTTCATATTTTGTAAATAATTTTACTTCTAATCCGCTTGCGTTCAGTATCAGTATATTAGCCCTGGTTTTGGAAATTATCATTTATCAGTTCAAAGGAATGAAAGAAATTGTAATGGGACAATGCGTTTCTAATTTTTTAATTCTTTTGACCTATGTATTAAATGATGGCTTGTCCGGTGCTGCAGTGTGTGCCTTAGCAACCATACATACCTTTTTTATTTATGTTTTGTATCAAAAAAGGGAGAAAAAAATTCCTGTATGGTTTGTTGTATCGTCTGTTTTGGCTTATCTGATTTGCTCTGCTTTTACTTACAAAAACATAACTGATATACTCCCCACTGCTGCAGCTGTCCTGTTCGCATTGAGTGTCATTCAGTCAAAATCCTGGAAATACAGAATTATCATACTGATTAATTCACTTTTTTGGATCATATACGATGTTATGATATCTGCACCCATTCCCATGATGGTGACTCACTCTATCGCAGTAATATCTGTTATGATAGGCATGATAAGACTAGACATCAAAAACAAGAAAAAATTTACATAACAAAACAAAAAGCCCTCTTGCAGCAAAACAAAAACTGCTGCAAGAGGGCTTTTACGATATCCTGAAACTAAAAAAATGATACTTTATTTCTTAAATCTGCCTTCGGGAAATAGGTAATTCTCAGGTTGGTGCATCCGTGAGGTACCAAAGTCAAAGGTAGTTTTTCGGTAACAGGCTGATAAGCACCGATGGGTTCAAAGGTTTTTCCTTCGTAAATTGCATTCAGGTAGGGTGCTTTATAGCAATGGGTATGAAGCTTGATCATAGGATTGCTCCATACATAGCCCTCTTTGTCCACTTCCTCAATTTCGAAATCATCCGAAGTAAGATGTTCATCAACGGCAATATTCCAGGTGTATTGTTCACGACGTCTTACCAGGCGTTCGTGAGCATCCTCCACATCCGATTCTTCAAATGCAGGCATTACATTATACCAGCTCCAGCCATCCGGAAGCTTTGTCATAGGATTTCCTTCGGTTTCTATCCATTTTTCCGAAATATGGTATGAATAAAGAAGAGCACCGTATTTTACCGCAATGGGATATTTGGAGTTCCCGTCACTGTCATCAACCTGAATCACTTTCACTTTTGCCTCAAAGAAAATTTCAACTGTATCCCCTAACGACCAGTTTCCGAATACAGGAATATAACCGTCATCATTTACAGATACATCAATTGTCTTGTCGTTCACCTTCACAGTTTGACTCAAACTCCATTCAGGCGCCTTCAAATACAAAGTAAATTCCTTATCACAGTTTATGATAAATTTAGATTGATTACGGAACGGATAGTAGGTTTCTTCCGTAATGGAAATATCCATATAGTTAAGAGTACAAGGTCCATATGCGGTTACATACACATTATCTGCCTCATCATGTAACATCATTCCTCTGATAAAATCAGGCACAATGGCAACTGCATTCACAGGACAGCAGGAGACAGGATAGCAAGGTGCATAAACCTGCTGATTGGCATACACACCGGAAGAAAACTCGGTTGCATAAACCTGATTGGGTGCACTAAGATAAGGAATCGCTTTCTCATCTTTTTTTCTTGCTCCTTGAGCGCCGTTATAAAATACTTCTTCCATAAAATCACCGTATTTTGCATTTCCGGTAATATAGCTTAAATAAGAATACGCCTGATTGATGGTGGTAAAACAACAATATTCCGTTTCTCTTACTGCTCCCACAGGACCGTTATATTCGGTGGAAGATACCGCGCCCCCCGTAAGCTGAATAGACTTTTCACGGTTTTTTCGGATAAAATTTTCAGATGCTTTCAGATAATCTTTATTGCCGGTTACCGTATAAACCAATGCAGGAAGGCGTGTTTTTGTTCCTATGGCACCTGCATGATAAGCATGGTAATAAAACTCGTCGCTAAGCATGGATTGATACGACATTTTATAAAGGTCATTTCTGCAGATGAAATCAAGATAATCTTCCGAAAACTGAATTAAGCGTTCATCTCCGGTATAATAATAGGTAAATATCATTGGTTCTATGATATTCATGCCGGCATAAGTGGTTTTTCTGTCACCTGCCCAATTTTTGCAGAACCATAGCATACAACGGTAAACCGCTTCCAATACATCCTTTCGTTTTGTTGCTTCATAAAAAGCAATTAACGCTCTCATCCCACAAGAGGTACCCCAAGCATTGTAATCATCATAAATCAATGCGTCGGGACCTGTATATGTTCCAAGATACCCATCTTCCTTTTGATTTTTCAACACTGCATTCACCCAATTTTCTGCAGTTTTGATCATGTCAGCATCATTCAAGGTATAGGCAAACTGAATATATCCTGCCCAATAATTCCCTGAAATTTCCGCACCCCAACCATCCTGGTCACCGTTTCCCCATGCTTTTACTTTCTTTTTATTCACATAAGGATTGGCAATCATGTCAGGTTCAAGCTCGTGCAAATGACCGCACATCCCATCCCGACCAAGCTCCATTTGCTCCTTCAAAAATCCTTCTGCATGAATGGAACCCAAGGGAAACCTGTCAAGCTTTTGAAATCGTTTCATATCAACACATCCTATTCTAAGGTTTTTGTATAATCATATTCTACATTGTTTTTTGAAAAAAGTAAATGGATTTTTCTAATAATATGGACAATCCTGATATCATATGTTATAATAAAAAAGGTGATTGGAATGATATTTTATGAATTAGAGTTATTGGGAACTCCAAAAATCAACTTTGCATGCAGTGTCAACAAAGAAAAGAACAAAAACAGCTTTCACAACATCAAGGATTTTATTGAAATTTGCATCATAGAAGAAGGCATCAGCCATCATCGTTATCCCGATGGCAAACAGGAACTGATCTGTCCCGGAATGTTATCCGCCATATTCAGCGATACAAATTGCGAAATATATGGAGAAGGCAGACAACGCCACACAACCGTGGGTGTTATTGTCCCATACAATCTGACCCGTTATAACAGCGAAGAAGAATGCGATATTCATGCATTAAAAGATAGAATGAGAAAGAATGTATTGATTCTCATTCCATATCAATATCCCATTGATGACATCTGCGAAAAGTTAATTGGAATGATAAAAAACATCAGTCAACTTCATTTGTCGACAACACCATCGGATAAAATCAAGGCAATCGGCGCTTGGTATTCTCTCACCGCATTGTTGACAGACTTCGTGCTAAAAAAATTGGACAAAACTAATAATTTCATCCCGTCAGAACAACTTTATGCAGAAAAAGCGATAAAATACATTTCTTGTAACTATCAGAAAAAGCTTTCCATAGCAGAAATTGCAGAACAATTAGAACTTTCCACTGGGCATCTTCACCGTATCTTTAAGAATGTCATTGGCATGAGTCCCATAGAATATCTGAATCACATCCGCGTCAAAGCAGCAATTTCGCTAATGCAAAATCAAAAGCTTTCATTGCACGAAGCAAGCGTGAATGTAGGAATTGACGATCCTGCGTATATGAGTCGATTGTTTCGGAAAGTAACGGGACTTAGTTGCCGTGAATACATGAGTCTTGAAAAAAAATCCTGAATTCCGCACAAAATTGTTACACGGAATTCAGGACAATTTTAACAGTTCAAATATTCTTTTAATTCCTCTATTTTTCCAAGCATGGTTTCTCTGCCTGTGTCATATGCTTGTTGTAATTTATCAGGATTATGTTCAATCCGTCCCACCTGAAGCTTATGAGGTGGTCGAATCACAAACACCGTTTCCTCCTTCTCTTTTCGGCAGAGCTCAGCAAGGCATTTGTTATATTCCACATGGCGTTGCTCCATCAATGCCAAAATCTTGGGATACCTTTTCATCACAATCTTCATCAAAGGAAGAATACGTTCCTTTTTCTTCTCATATCCTGCAGGTTGTGTCAGCACAACCACATTTTTATCATACCCTTTTCCTTCAAAAAACCGCAAGGGAATGGGGTCGGAAATACCGCCGTCAAGAAGCTGATACTCTCCTACCTCCACTACACGGGAAGCCATAGGCATGGAAGCAGAGCCTCGTAACCATTGCAGGCACTCCACCCCATCCTTGCACTCGTAATACACAGGCTCCCCTGTTTTCACATTGGTGCAAACGGCATAAAATTGCAAAGGATTGTTATTGAAAGTTTCATTATCAAACACATCTAAGGATTCAGGAAGCTCCCGATAACAAAAATCCGCACCGTACAAATCTCCTGTACGAAACAAAGAACGGATGCTGCAATACCGAGGGTCTTTACAAAACCGTTTATTGTAACGGATGACTCTGCCTATCTGCTTAGATTTATAGTTACATCCGAACACCGCACCTGCTGAAACGCCAACAAGACCGTCATATTCAATTCCCTGCTCCATCATCACATCAATGACTCCTGCGGTAAACATTCCCCGCATGGCGCCACCTTCTAAAATCAGACCTTTCAAGCTGTTCTTCCTTTCCTTAACGTCACAACCACAATTTCAGGTTTATTATTGATTCTAAGGGGTAATACCGTATATCCTGCTCCTCGACTGACCACCATATCCGTACCGTTTTTATGATACACGCCTTTGTAATATTTGGGAAACAACCCTTGACCCGGTGCAATCAGTCCGCCAAAAAAGGGGAAAATAAATTGCCCACCGTGAGCATGACCGCAAAAGACCAAATCCGCTTTTCCTGCATAAACATCAAAATGCTCGGGTCTGTGCACCAATAAGATTTGATATCCCGCTCTCTTCTCTTTCAATCGCTCTGAAAAATAATGCTTTTCCTCTTCTTTTTTATAAATCTTAAAAAATCCGGGATCCTGCAATCCTGTTATCGTGATAAAATCCGTTCCCTGTTTTATTTCAACTGATTTGTTTTCCAGCACGGTTACACCAAGCTGCTCCAATTCTTGTTTTAGATATTCGTATTCCACCACTACTCTTGATTCGTGATTGCCCGGGATATAAAAGGTGGGGGCAAGCTTCACAAGCTCTTGTGCTGCCTTCAAAGAAATTTCAGGCTTTGTATTACGGGAATCAATAAAATCCCCCGTAATCACAATCATATCCGCATGGGCATTTTTTAATAAAGCAAGCAATCGTTCGTTCTCTTTTCCATAAGACATATTATGAAGGTCAGAAATCTGAGCAATCCTGCATCCGTCAAAGTTGGAAGGAAGGTTGGGATTGACAATTTCAAGCTCGTTCAATTCTATCTTCAAGTCATCACTTCCTTATGAGAAATCAAGTAATTTTCTACCCTTCCATTTTAGTGTTCCTGTTTGCCCAACCCGATAATTCCCATAGGAAAATTCGGATACCTGAAAAAGAAGCTCTTTATTCTCGCAAAGGAACACAACCTCATAAACAGTTTCAGAAAAATTCATCGGATGTTTGCTTACCGTTTGTTTTTCATAACAATCCTTTCGAATCACCTTCGCTTTTCCTGATTTGGTGCGGGAAAAGAACAATTTTCCGTAATAATTCATCAATAAAAGGAGCATGGCTACACCCAATAGTGCACTTAGATTTTGGAATATTGATTCTATCAGTTTCATATTTCCTTCCTCCAATCATGCTCACTGCAAAAAACATTACAGTAAGAAGGATTCCATCTGACGGGGGGCTTGGGATTTGCTCACTTTTTCCATGGTACATCTGGCAATAATCCCTCTCGAAATTCCCGTTGCCGCTTGTAGCTGACCGATAGAAAACCGTTCTCTCAGTTCTCGTAAATAAGCATCGCGTTCCGCCTTGGAAAGCTGTTTCCAATCAGAAATATTCCGTTTGGAGCAAAACAATTCCACCTGCTCCTTCACCTGGCGGTCCGTCAACTTTCCGCTGGGACGAATGGTGAAATCCCGTTCCTCCGATTGACGGTGGAAGAAAATCACATCTCCGTCAAACCAATGGGAAGGGTACCGTTGTTCTCCCCGTTCATAAGAAGAAAAACTACTGTAGGGGTATCCGAAGCAATCCCCCGAAAGCTGGTGAATGGAACGAATCAAGCTGGATTCATCTCCTGCCTTTACAAGTGCACATTGATACCGTCCTTCCGTAACACTACCGCGTCTATGATGTTTTCTGTTATACCAGCCTGCATAACGGGTCAAAAGGCGGCGCATCATTTCAGGCACCGTTCCCTCCTCCGATTCACGGAAAAACAGTTGAATTTCATTGGTCAGCAGGCAATAAGCATAAATCCGAAATCCTTCCGACACCTGCTCTAACTGTTCTAAAAAATAATCAAATTCCTTGGGTTCTCCAAACAATTGTAATCCATCCAACCCACGAACTACAATATGATACATCCCTGTGGGACTAATCAATCTTACCGGTCTGCTCATAATTTTCCTCTCCTTTACGGTCCTGCCATAATCTGAATTCTTTTCTCGTTACCATCAAACGTTACGCTGGATTCTGATTCGTATTTTGTTCCTGTTTTACCCACTTGACAAGTTTGACGCAAAATGGCAGAATCAATCGTTCCATCGCCATTCGTCATCAAATGAAGTTCAATATCATAATATAAAACATGCCACCAGTTGGTATTAAAAATCCCAAAATCAACATTAACACCTAACACTTCAAAATGAAACTCATTTGTTCCGTACGTTCCTGTTTTAAAACGGAAAGAATTGTTTTTAATTTTTGAAGTTTCTAATGGAAAATCGAACTTCCCCATTGTAATCGGACATTGATCCAATGTCACCTGTTCTCCGTCAACAAACAACGAAATCTCTCCATGGTTGTGATATCTTGCCAAGCGAGAAGATAGTTCCGGAATATAAGAAAAAAAACCACATCCATAGAATAATAAAGCAATCAAAATGATTATCATTCCAGCAATAATAAGGCATTTTTTCATACCCGTCCTCCTTACATGACAACATCTTTACCTTTATTATACCCCTTTTTCTTTCATCTGTCAAGACAAAATGAGTCTGACCCCAAACGAATCATACATAACCGAACAATCCGCGGACAGAAACCTCCCCCGAACCAATCGTTTTTGGAGAACCGTCGGGCAGGCAAACAACCAATTCTCCGTCCTCTGTCACAGAAATTGCCTTTGCAGAATATTCCTCTCCTACCGATATCACACACACTTCACGACCTAAAGTAACACAATGAGTTCGGTATTCTTCAATGGGAAACTTATTTTCTTTCAAAAAGGTTTCATATTCGTCCAAACGGTTGCAAATGGCAGAGACCAGATAATTTTTATTCCATTCTTTCCCTGTTTCCAATGTCAACGAGGTGGCAATTTGATTCAATTCTTTCGGAAATTCTGTTTGATTCACATTGACGCCGATGCCAATCACCACATGAATGATTTTTTCTCCTTCTGCTCTCATTTCAGACAAGATTCCGCACACCTTTTTTCCGTTTAACACAATGTCATTGGGCCATTTGATGCCGGGCAAAACCCCTGTCACATCCCCGATTCCACGGCATACCGCCATTGCGGCACAAAGGGTTAATCTTGACACATGATTCGGGGACAATGTTGGATATTCCAGTACAGACAAAAAAAGCCCTCCGCCCTCATCAGATTGCCAGCTTCTTCCCCGTCTGCCCCGTCCCTTTGTCTGCCGTTCCGCCAAAAAGATACTGCCATCTTTTGCTTTTCTGCTCACGGAAGCCGCCCAGTCGTTGGTTGAGGTGGTTTCTTTCTTTACAAACACTTCCCGTTTTTTGACGAGATGCTCTGATATTGTTTTTTCATTTAATGCTCCCGACTGATATATCGCTATCACTCCCTTTTTATTAAAAAGGGCTGAACAATATGTTCAGCCCTTCCTATTTCTTATTTCCAGTTTTCACTTTCACCGCTACCTGTATAATCATGAGTATTGGTTGCTTCAACAATCTGATAGTAAGCCCAGAATTCTTTATCAGTGTTATCGGGGAATATCTTCAGATTATTTACATTCGCATCAATATATGCTTCATCAGGTACACGGTTGAGCATACGGTTCACGATTGAAGTAACTTCCGCACGGGTAATCGGATTTTCAGGACGGAAGGTATTATCTTCATAACCTGAGATCCAACCCTTATTTGCAGCAGTCAAAATGAAGGAATATGACCAACGATCCTTATCAACATCAACAAAAGATATTTCTCCTTCATCGGTGATATCACTAAATCTTACCGCAATTGCAGTAAATTCGTCACGGGTAATTGCATCGTCGGGACGGAAATATCCTTCATATCCCAGAACAATCTTATAAGCCGCCAAAACATTAACTGCTTTTGCATACCATTTATTTTCATCAACATCTTCGAAACGTTCGCTGCCGGTTACATTCTTATCTGCCAACAAATTATAGAACATCTGTGCAACTTCAGCACGAGTCATATTATCATTGGGTCTGAACAGGCCCTGATCATCACCAACCAAATACAAAACATGTTCTTTGGTCAGCATACCCACATCAGTTTGTTCTACATAGAAATCACCAATATAGTTAGTGGTTGCAGTAATAACACCATTCTTTGTCTTAGAAGGTACAATTACCTTATTACCTTCCTCATCCAGGTAATACAAAACAAGATTCTTCTTATCGCTATAGTCGGTAGGAATCACGACGGAAATTTCATATTCATCAGATTCACCGTCTTCTTGTTCGTCATCATTTACCATAACATCAACATGATATTTTTTGTTCGGTTCTACTTCAGTAATTGTAACCTCAACATCATCCGCTGCATCACCACCGGTGATTTCCGCACCCAATTCGGGAGTTGGCGTAGGCTTCGGATCGTCTCCTCTGAATTCTACCTTGTGAGTAGGTTTGGTTGTAGGAGAAGCAGAAGGCTTAGTTGTGGGTGTAGGTGTAGTGGTAGGAGTCACTGTGGGAGAAGGTCCGGGTGTTGTACTGTCTTCACAAGTGATATAGAAGGTTTTAAAGATATTGGCAGTATTCACCAATTCGTCCGTCCCTTCCACACCTCTGCGCACTACCATTGCATACTGAGCAACCTCTTTTTTTGCAGTAACGGTAAATGTTCCGTCATTCTGATTGGTTGCCATAACCAAAGAGCCATCGTTAGGAAGTTTGATATAACTTCCGAAAGGCAACGATACATTCTTTCCAAAAATAGTAAAACGGAAGGTTACGCTATCATCAATATCCAGCATATATTCTTTTCCTTCAGCTACTTCCTCGTTATCAGCAACATTCCAAAGAGAAGAATGTTCTCTTAAAATAGAATCATACAGAACCGTCATAGCACGAAAATCCGCATCCACCACATCGATGATTGCTTCATGGAGGTCTGCAAAATGCTTGGTTTCCCATTTGATTGCATCCATCTTTGTTTTCAGAACATCGTTCTTGATGGTTTCATCGATTGCCAATTCAACAACATTGTCAACTGCATCAATGTAGTTTTCACCCATGCCGTAAACAACGTTCCAATAATCGGAAGCATTATCGCTGATGGAACCGCTAATATCTAAGCCTGCTAAGGTTTTTTCAGCATCTTCTACCAGTTCAACAAACATAGGTTTGGTAACCTGTCTGTCATAAATCCGTCCAATCGTATTGGTTTGGTCAACCAGAAATTCTAAACAAGCATCATACAGTACATCATCATCATAGACTGCATAAATAATCTGGTATGTATCCTTCATCAGTTCCAGCAAGGCTGCTTTCGCATCTGCCTCACTATTAAATTTCGCAATAAATTCTGCAGTGAAAAAAGGAGTTGCATCAATCAAAGTCTGCCATTGTGCATCTGTCATTGCTTTCAATGCATCATAGGAAGCCTTGATTTCAGCCTTTTCATCTGCGCTGAAAGGTTCATGGTAGGCTTCAAATTTTTCTACCATTTGTTGAGCAAGTGCTTTTTCATCACTGTTTGCTTCTCTTGTTACAGGTGCCGCAATTGTCATGGCTGCCATAGAAAGCAGCATTGCAACTACCAAAACAAGTGCTGTTGCTTTTTTTGTTTTTAACATTTTAAAAACCTCCCTGTTTTATTGTACCATTGGTAAATATTTATAATAGAGACTAAGTAATGTGGCATATGCATCACCTGTAATACGAGATGCTACTAAACTATATGCTGCACCATCCTGACCACTGGCCAAGTAGGCGGCAATTTGTGCCTTGTCTGCTGCAGACAGACAACCCAATACTGCCGAATATGCCGCTGCAACATCTGCACCGCTTGCCACTGAGGCAATGGCAGATGCATAAGACAGATCCACCCCTTGATTGTAATTCACCGTTCCGCTGCTTTGGGATGATTGTTGTGTCATTTGTTCTTGGGTTTGTTCCTGAACTTCTGATTGTTTTTCCTCTTTGGATTCAGTCTGCTCACCTTTTGCCGTTTTGGTTGCCGGCTGATTTTCAAAACCTGCAATCAATTCAGGCAATTGTTCCAACACTTCTTGGGGAATTTCAATATTTTCAGGAATTTTCAATTCTCCAGACTTTACCTTGGATTCCACTTTTTTGATTGCCTGCTTGCCCATGTATTCCATGCCTTTCCAAACACCCACACCGGCCAACGCAATCACGATAACAATCACAAGCAAAACTTTCCACCATTTCCGCTTCTTTTTTTGCTCTTCCATAGACGTTACCTCTTCATCTTTATAAGTATTTACATTATATCACTTTTCCAAAAAAAAGTCAACATTTTTTCTTGAGATTTACAAAATAAGCACAAAAATCCTTCGGTCGGTTCACCACAACTCCCTCGTCGGGTTGATAGTCCTTTCCTTCTATTTCATAGCATCCGTCTGACAACTGAGGAAATACCGTCAATTCCAGCTGAGATACCAGATAAGTATAAATCACAAGCTTCACCGTATCCTCTGTTTCATACTGAATGGCAAGAAGTCGGTCAGTATCGGTCAAGACTCTTGCTCCTGCTTTTTTCCAGAACTCCCGTTCCTCTTTATAAGCTGCAATCGTTTCCTTCAACGCCTGCTTACAGGTATCATCAAGCTTGGTTAAATCGCAAGTCAGACCGGGGACTCCACCTGTCAAAAATCCTTTTAAGTATTCCGGTGTGACGCTGGTTACCGCAGTCCAGGTTCCGTTGTTAGTTGCCAGGGTACGAACGGTCTTATCCAAAGTACTGTATTCAGGCACAAAGCCGTCACGGCTAATCAGTGCCGCCCATTTCTCCACACCGCAGGGAGGAAGACGGTGCAAGGTATCTTTATAAATCCGCAATCCGTCATAGAGACTCTGATTATCCGTAAACCAAAAACTGTCAAAATACTTCATTTGTTCCAGGTTCATACGATAGCCACCGGATGCACAGTTTTCCAGATACAAATGAGGATATGCTTCCTTCAATGCCTTTACATATGCCAGATGTCCCTGATGATAATCATAAAACGCCTGTCCTGTTTTATCATAAGAAATAGTATCATTAAAATCAAATTTAATCAAATCAATCTGATAGGTTTGAATCAATCCCAAGGTCAGGTCGATGATATACTGTCTTGCTTCTTCATTGGCAAAATCCAAAAAATAAGAATGGCCGTTGTCAAAGAAATATTCCGGATGCTCCGAAACAATGGAAACATTTTTCAAAGCTCGTTCCGGTTCCAGCCAAAGACCGAATTTCATCCCGGCTTCATGGACACGGTCAGATACTGTTTTCATCTGCCCACGGTATCCGCCTTCTTTGTTTTCTTCCCAATCTCCGACATAATCAGACCATGTGCCGTGACCAAACCAACCTGCATCCAGGGTGAAGTACTCACAACCCAACGCAGCCGCTTCTTTGATTTGTTCGTAAATTCCTTCTAAATCCACATTGTCAAAAAAGGTGAACCAGGTATTGTAAAGAACGGGAGCTTCTTTTCGGGGGTATTTTTTATTGAAGTAATGATGAAGCTTATGAGAATCAAAATTTTGTTTATTCTCAAATTCGTAATACCAAACTTCACAAAGCTCCTTTTGTTCTCCCTTCTCCAAAGTCCAGTTCAAACCGCGGTCATTGACTCCGATTTCCACAATGGTATCAATATATCTTGCGCTGCTTCTTTTGGAGACACTGATTTTCCAACCATATTTGGGCAACACGTGAAAAGCAACCCCTCTGCCTGTCTGCCTATTCCAAAGAGCAAGAAAAGGTACCACACATTCGTTGGCCCGTACATCTGCTGTTCCTGCCACCACAGAGGTAACCAAGGGCTGCCATGTACCTTCGCTTTCATTCTGCCAGTTATTCTGTTGAGTGTAAACCTCGTATTCATCTCCTGAAAAATAAAAACGATACTGATAATCCGAAATCTGCATCTGTTCATCCGATTCATTGAAAATGACATCATATCGTGCATAGATACCATCTTCCAAAGAAATATGACCTTCAATAGAAAACTTTTCTCGTTTGGCTGAAAAACCATTGTCTGTCATTTCGGTACAACAATCATATCCGTCATAAATACCAAAATTACTTGTCAAAGTATAAGTATCGGAAATACTGCCTCTATTTGATAAATCGTAAAATTTCATTGATTTCCTCCTATAAAATAACATAACCCACCGTGCCGTTTTATATCGGGAAAATTTAACCTGCTTTCGCAGGTGGGTATCCGCCCTTCTGCTTTATAAGTCCCCTGGCCAATTATGGGGGGCATTTACGCCGCAGCCGGAGCAGGATTCCCTATTCATAAGTGTTGGTTAAATTTCACTCCGATGTTTTACGCACACAGCAGGTCAGCTACTATGTATTTTCTTTTGGGGGATTCTCCCCTTAACAACTCCTGTTTTCCTATTCCTCTTCTTCGATTCTGCGGGTAAATTCCGCAAAAACAATATCCAGTTCATCATCGTCATCCACAATCAAAAGCAAATCTTCATTGGGATTTTCTTCATCCTGTGTCAGCTTCATGAACACAACCTCCGTATCCTCGCTGTCATCCTCTTCTTCATAAACAGGTGTCAGCGCCAGATAAGTACAACCGTTCATTTCAATGGTATCTAAG
>SVJP01000170.1 GCA_015068925.1 Oscillospiraceae bacterium | reverse complement strand
GTATCATAAAGCTTTTTGGTAACAGGACCCATTTCGTTCATACCGCTAGGCAGACAAATTTCCTTTCCGTGGTCTACAATCTTACCGACGGGAGAAATGACCGCTGCAGTTCCGCACAAGCCGCATTCAGCCATATCATAAACCTCTTCTAACGAAATGGGACGCTCTTCTGCCTCCAGACCAAGATAATCCTTTGCAACAACCATCAAGGAACGTCTTGTAATGGAAGGTAAGATACTATCAGATTTGGGAGTAACAACCTTACCGTCTTTGGTCACAAAGATAAAGTTTGCTCCGCCTGTTTCCTCCACATAAGTGTGGGTTGCTGCGTCCAGATACATATTTTCATCAAAGCCCTTGTTATGAGCATCAACAATTGCATGCAAGCTCATGGCATAGTTAAGCCCTGCCTTAACATGACCTGTTCCGTTGGGAGCCGCACGGTCAAAATCACTGACACGAATGGTCAGAGGCTTTACGCCGCCTTTGAAGTAAGGACCAACGGGTGTTGCCAAAATTCTGAACTGATATTCATCTGCGGGCTTTACACCGATTACCGCATTTGTACCGAACATATAAGGACGTAGATAAAGAGTTGCACCGCTGCCGTAAGGAGGTACAAAATCCTCATTTGCTTCCACTGTTTTCACTACTGCTTCCACAAACTTATCTTCAGGATATACAGGCATTTCAAGTCTTCTTGCAGACGCCGCCATACGTTCTGCATTCAAATCAGGACGGAATACCACGATATTTCCTTTTTCTGTTGTATAAGCTTTGAGACCCTCAAAGCAAGTTTGTGCATACTGCAACACACCTGCACATTCGTTCAAAACAACTGTATTATCGTCACTTAAAACACCTTCATCCCAAGCTCCGTCCTTAAAATTGGAAACAAAACGCTTATCGGTTTTCAGATAGCCGAATCCCAGGCTGCCCCAATCAATATCTTTCTTTGCCATAAAAATCTTCCTCTCTGTAAAACTTACTTTTAATTCATTATAACACATAAAAACCTGAATTACAATAGTTTTCAAAAAATTTCTTCACAATAAAAAGTCGACATTACTTGATGCCGACTTATCAGAATTGATAATACTTTTATTTTAGCCACTTCCATTTTTAAAATTTTTCACACGTAACGATAATTCTTCCAATTCCTCCTTAGAAAGTTCCGGAAGTGATTCTAATTTTTCTAAAAACATAGATATTGTTTGTTTTTCCTGAATTTTCACATATTCCATGTAATAAGTAAATACAACACCGGGAACCATGGCAGTTACCATAATTCCATATACGGCAAGAATCATTGTTATCATTCTTCCTATCGTTGTCACTACACAAATGTCGCCAAAGCCTATGGTAGCCGATGCAACAAAACAATACCAGAGGCCATCACCATAAGTCTTAATCTGCGGTTCAATTAGCATTAAAAGAAAAGCTGCAATGCATAAAAAGACTAAAAATGACCATAAAATACAAATTGCACCCGTATGCTTCAACACAGTTATGCCACGTCGAAATCCATTTCTTTTCATTTCCCCCTCCTTTTTCATCATAAAATTCCTATAATATATTCATTCGTTCCTTATTTATTTTTATTATAACATATTATTTTATGGCAGTCAATCAAAAAAAGAAATATCCCTAACTAATGTCAGGGATATCATCCATTATCTTAAGTTCAATTTTTCCATCTGGTCTTTCACAAGCTTGAATTGTGTTCTTGCACGGTCAAGATTTTGTTCAGGATAATGGGTTTTAAAATAAGTATCTCCGTTCAGATAATCAGCCAAGAAACGGATTCCGCATTCATAAGTCATCATCACAATAGACCAGGGCAATAGCTCTTTTTCTTTTTCTGTCATAGATTCCCCTGCTTCTTCTAAAAACCCTTTGGTAAACGCTTCATAAACAGGCATAACAAAATAAATTTTATCCAAATCCTTTTCATCTTCAGGACCGCTGCTGGCACCAAAACGAAGAGCATCTCCATAATCATACAACAAGGAACCGGGCATGACGGTATCTAAGTCAATAACACAAACTCCCTCTCCTGTTACATCATCCAACATAATATTATTCAATTTGGTATCATTGTGAGTCACTCTTAAGGGGACTTCACCGGACTCCATTGCATCTGTAATTATAGATGCATATTTACTGATTTCTGTTGCAAACTCAATTTCCGCTTGCACCAAATCCAATCGACCGGCAAGATTATCCCGAATCGCTTGTTTTAACTGTTCAACACGATTTGGTGTATCGTGAAATTGAACGATTGTTTCGTGTAATTGTTCTGCCGGAAAATCCGCAAGACGTTTTTGAAATTTACCAATGGCTTTTGCTGCATGATACATCTGCTCCGTTGACTCGGGAAGATTATAAGTGGATGCTCCTTCAATAAAGCGATAAGCACGGTAACAATCATCCCCATCTCGCAAATAATTTTCTCCGTCAACAGTTTTTACAACCATTAACGTTTCACGAAGAGGATCTCCGCCTTCCTTTTCAATTTGTTTCCTCAAATGTTCTGTTACTGCCAAAACGTTTTCCATGACCTGATCAGGTCTTTTAAATACATTTGTATTAATTCTCTGTAAAATATATTTTGGTGTACTCTGAGCAAGATAAGTATCATTAATATGCCCATCACCATATGGTTGAATCTCAACCTCAATATCAAATTTCTGCAAAATTTCTTTTAAACTATAAGCCAATGTACTGCCCTTCTTTCCATAATTCTTTCAGTGCTGCCTGTACACCGGGGGTATCCTCCCGATAAGTAACACCATGCCAACGATCTGTTGTTACAAACACGTGAACTTCCTCTCCTCTTGCAATTTCATTATCAATTACAAAAGGCAAATACAATTCATCCTTCAAGGGATTGGTCATATTTTTAGTAAATGCATGAAATTCTCGTTCTAAAACATCAAAAAAGTCAGGTTTTAATCCCCAAAAATTCATAGATACTACAGTATCCTCTGAAAGACCGCTGTTTTTATCCAAATCAGTATGCTCTGTTACACTAAGCAGCCGACCATTTTCTGTTTTACATACACCGCGGCATACTGTGCCGTTTTCCGTCAGAGTGTTTCCCAACAAATAACCCGCCATACAAGTTCCACCGCCATTTTTTAAATGACTTGCAATCAACTCATAGGCTTTTCTACCGTAAAAGTCGTCGGCATTAATTGCAGCAAAGGGAGTATTTACTTTTTCTTTTGCGCAAAGTACCGCATGTGCTGTTCCCCAAGGCTTTGTTCTTCCTTCCGGAAATTTTCCTTCCAGATAAGAATTCGGCTTTTGGAAAGCATAATCGACTTTCATCAACCGTCTTGCTCGTTTTCCTACGGTGTTTTCGAAGTCATCTAACATTTCTTCCTTAATGACAAATACAACTTTGTTAAATCCTGCTTTTGCAGCATCATAAACAGAAAAATCAAGAATTGCCTGACCATCTGGTCCCATTGGGGCCATTTGCTTCAATCCGCCAAAACGACTTCCCATTCCTGCTGCCATTACAAGCAACGTTAACTCCATACCGCATCCTCCTCATTCAGGCATTACTGCCATATTGTAAACATTTTTAAATCAATCTTGACAATTATGATTTGATTTGCTATAATTATACCATATCCAAAAGAAAATATAAATAGATGTTTGGTCCTTTTTTCTTTAAATTAAGCTCAAAAGGGGTTGGAAAGTATGTCAAATTATCCAAACTGTCCTCTTCCTCGAGAAATCAATGTTACCGCATTAGTATCAGCATTTCACGTTACAAGAGAACATGACTATTACTTTAGCGGTGAAAGTCATAATTTTTATGAAATCGCATATGTTGTGCAGGGAAAAGCAGGTGTCACGGCAGGTGACCGTATTTACATATTAGAGCAAGGACAATGTGTTCTCCATCCGCCTATGGAATTTCATAAAATCTGGTCGGAAGATTCTACTACACCGGAACTTATTATTTTTT
>SVJP01000169.1 GCA_015068925.1 Oscillospiraceae bacterium | reverse complement strand
TAAGAACCGAAACAAAAGACTCGCTTCACGGCGACGGGCTCGTACAGGAGTTTCACCTGTTTCCCCGAAACTGTTACTTTATATCATTTTAATGATATACACTTTTATTTGGACAGAAACCCGATAATTACATCATAGTTTTCTGCCTTATGCGGAAAGGTACAGCCGGAACATTCTTTAATCATTTTTCCATTGGATTCAATATACTGATATTCCCCCGGGCAATATTCCATGGAATATAACGGGCAATAACAAAACAGACAATTCTGATGGTCCATCCCCTTATGGCATGGATAATACTGACACCCTTTGTTTTCAAAAAAACGATACGAATTTTCCATACACTTTCCTCTTATGCAAAACCAATCATTTGCCAACTTTCACGATTATAGCACTATACAACTTCTATTTCAAGCAGGAATAATTTTACTTTTCCCACAGCTTATAAAGCATACAAGGTCTCCCTCCGGTTTCATAGTTCATTTCTCCGTGCACCTTACCGATTTCCGTGAGATAGTTCATATAACGCCGCACCGTGACACCGGTCAATCCGGTCCGTTCTGCAATATCATCTCCGGTCAGCCATTCCAAGCCTTGACCTTTTAACTGCTCCAATATAAGCTGCAGCGTTTTTTCCTGTATGCCTTTCGGATGAAGTTCCTCACTTTTTTTACGTGAATTATCAATGATAAAATCAATGTTTTTCTGATTCAATGTGTCCAACCCATTGAGTGCAGCTGTATGTGCCACATATTTATCCAAAGCAATACGGAAACGTTCAAATGTAAAAGGTTTTACAAGATAATCCACCACACCAAGATGCAGCGCTTCCTCTAAAGACTCCTTATCATTTGCTGCAGTTACCATAATAACATCTACAGAGGTTTTGTTTTTTCTGATTTGCCGCAGAGTTTCGAACCCATCCTGATATGGCATGAATACATCCAGAATAATTAAATCAACTTCCTGCTTATCCAAAAATCCCAAAGCACTTGTACCATCCTTACATTTTCCGACAACAGAAAACTGCTTATTCCGGTTCACATACTGCTCATTAATCATTGCCACCATCGGATCATCTTCTACAATCAACACTCTATACATAGCATTTCTTCCCCTCGTCTTTGCTATTTTTATCGGTAAAACTCACAGAAAAGGAAGTTCCGATACCTTCCTGAGTTTCCACGGAGATAGTTCCGTTTAGTCCCTCAACCATCTTTTTTACCTGATACAATCCTGTTCCGCGTTCTTCTCCTTTTGTGGAATATCCGTACTCGTAAATGTGTTCCAAATTTTCTTTTGTAATCCCGCTTCCGGTATCATCCACCGTAAGCAGCACAGCACCCGGCTTGGAGAATATTCCAAATAACAATTCCTTTGGTTTTTCATTGACGGTTTCCTTTTCATTCATGGAATCAAGGGCATTATCTATCAGGTTTCCTATGATAGTAACTAACGACTCGGCCGGAAGTGTCAAATCTGTATTAGAATAGCAGCACCCCTCCCGTACAACGAATTTTACATTTAATTCCGATGCTCTTGCCACTTTGCCTATCAACAAAGCCGCAACCGCAGGTTCATTTACCATATTCATTATTTTACTAATGGTCGCCCTTTGCACAATGCTGATATTCTCGATGTACGCAACCGCCTCCTCATACAACTCCATCTGAATCAATCCAAGAATTACATGCAGCTTGTTTGTGAAATCATGATTATTTGCTCTCATAGAGTCCACCAAATAGCGGGTTCCCGTCAAATCTTCCATAAGTTTGGTATATTCTGCCCTATTGTGCAAGATTCCAATGGCACCCACAATCTCAGAATCTTCCCTGATAGGAATCCGGTCCACCAGAATATCCGGCTGATTCAAACTGCGTTCCTGTATATTAAACTCTTTTTCTCCGCTTTCCAGAGTATGCCGGAATAATTCCTCTGCACAAAAATCCCCCAGAGGATTCCCCACAATTTCTTCCGTATTCTCTGTTCCACATAACATTTTAACCGCAGCCCGATTAATGAACTGCACTGTCATCTGTTTATCAACCGCAATGATTCCCTCTTCCAACGTTTCCAAAATATTGTCACGGATTTGATACATCACGGAAAATACATCCGGTTCATAGCCAAGCAGACTTTTTTTTATTTTTCCCGAAAGCTCGGCAGAAACCAAAATCTCTATCAAGATTGCCACAACCGTAATCAAAAAAAAGAACCACAATATCTGCAACATTTCCGCCCGAATATTGGTCTTCAGCATAATGGCCATAACAAATCCCGTGTAATTTCCGTTTTTATCATATACAGCTGCATATGCACGCCGCTGGGTACCGGAAGGTCCCTTGTCATTGGTTGCATAATACTCCTTTTCTTTCTTTGCAAATTCCGGTGCGGTTCCATCATAGACCGTACCAATCAGTTCGTGGTTGGAATGATACAGCCGGACATTTTCCGTGTTTACCACGGATATAACATCAATATTTCCAAGCGAATCTTTCAAAGAGTCCAAATACTCGTGCAAAACAAGCTGTTCGCCTTCTTTTGAATAAGTATTGTCCAGTATAGGAGAACTTGCTATGGTTCTTGCCACGTTCTGCAGATTCTGGTCACGTTTCTCATTTTCAAACCGAATATTGATTATGATACCGGCTACTCCTAAAAAAATAGCAAGTGAAACAATTAGTACCATTTGAATCCGGACAAATCTTTTCTGAATGCTTTTCAAAGTAACTCTTTCATTCTTTTTCTTCATTTTCTTCATCCTCCGATTACGCTTTCCGTTTCTATTCTAACATAGCAAACTTTGAAACACAATTTTTAATCTTTCCAAAAAAGCTTTTGAAAGTAAAAAAAATGAATTCTAACATACAAAATATCTTCCTTAGTTTCATAAAATTGTTTCCGAGAACACCTTATGTTAAGATGGGCAAAAATCAGAAATGGAGAACCTGTTATGAGTGCAATTTTCGAAACCATTATGTTAATCTGTTTTGGTCTTTCCTGGCCAATCAATGTCATGAAAGCTTACAAAGCAAAAACCACCAGAGGCACCAGCCTTCCGTTTATTCTTTTAATCATTTTCGGCTATCTTTCCGGCATTACCGCAAAGATTTTAATGCCGCAAACAAATTACGTGTTGATTGTTTACCTTATCAATCTCGCCGTCGTCCTCTTAAATCTTTTGGTGTATTTCAGAAACAAAAAACTGGACAGGGAACAAGCAAACGCATAAATAGAGAGGTTAATATGAAGAACCATAAAAATAAGATATATCAGACATTAAATGAACTGGCAGAAAAAGGCGGTACTGTTATTTTTGGCGGAACCTCCGATAAAGATATCCCGCTCTGCGAATTAAAGCAAGCATTCGGCTTAAACGAAAAATTATATAATCGGAGTTTTTCCGGATTATCTGTAACAGATGCAGTTTCTACATATGATACTTTTATCGCTCCACTAAAACCTGCCTGTATTTTACTCCATCTCGGTGAGGATGATGTTACAACGTTTGTCGCGGATTCTGTTGTTTTTGATGGGGCTTACCGCCGCCTAATCCAACATATCAAAGAATCTGTTCCTACGTGTACCATTGAAGTAATCACTCACAAGAATCGGGAAAACAATCCGGTCATTACAGCTTTGAACAAACACTTGAAATACATCGCAGAATCAGAACGTGTGGAATATGAAGATATTTCTGCAAATCGCATCTGGAATCCGAAGGAAACCAAAGAAGTGGTCTCTTTTGTATATTCCACTGGTTTTGTGCATCCGTTAAAGAGACAACGTTCTATTTATGATTTAGTAAAAATATTCTTTTGCTACAATTAGTTTTATCTGTAAAAATTTGACTACCGAGAGCCATTCAAATACCCGGTAGCCAAATTTTTGCACTCTATTTTTTATCTTTCTCCAATAAAATAACCGCTACAGGAATTAAAATAATTTGCAAAACAATTCCCGGAATTGCATTTGTAAATGCCCCTGCAACAAAAGCTGTAAGTC
>SVJP01000168.1 GCA_015068925.1 Oscillospiraceae bacterium | reverse complement strand
CAAACAAGGTTCTGGAAAAGGCATGGGTCATAAACAAACGTTTCATGGCACGGGTAATGCCAACATAACAAAGACGTCGTTCTTCCTCCAGTTCATCCTCCTCGGTAATAGAACGATATCCGGGAAACACCCCTTCCTCCATCCCACACAAAAAGACATTGGGAAATTCCAATCCCTTAACGCTATGCAATGTCATCAACACTACCGCATCCTCGGATTGATCATAATTATCAATGTCGCTGACCAGAGAAACCTGCTCCAGATATCCTGCCAAAGTTGGCTCTTCTGCCTGTTCTGTATATTCATTGATGGCACCGGTCAATTCCTTGATGTTTTCAATTCTCGACCGTGCTTCAGGAGTATCCTCTCTCAGCAGCTCATCCATATAGCCGCTTTCCCGCAAAATCGAATCAATCAGAATTGCAATCTCTTCCCGATATTTGAAAAATCCGTAAATCAGGTCATGAAACATAATCATTTTCGCTGCCGCACGAGACAGTTCCGGAATTTCATTGGCACATCCTGTTGCTTCAAACATACTGATGCCACGAGTCAAAGCAATTTCCTCTAACGTGTCAATACTTTTTTGACCAATTCCCCGCTTTGGTTTATTGATAATTCGCTTTAAGCTGATATTATCTCCGGGGTTTTGAACCAAACGAAGGTAAGCAATGATATCCTTCACTTCCATACGATCATAAAATCTCATTCCACCCAGAACTCTATGAGGGATTCCGTTTTGATTCAACACATTTTCCAGCACACGTGACTGGGCATTCATGCGATAAAGAATAGCAAAATCGGAATAAGATGCTCCTTCTCTTCTTACAAGTGCAGAAATTTTGTCTGCAATAAAGTAGGCTTCATCGTGTTCATTCTGTGCATCGAATACAAAGGGCAATTCTCCATCTTCATTTTCCGTCCACAGTCGTTTCTCTTTTCTTTGAGTATTATTGGCAATGACACAGTTAGCCGCCTCCAATACCTTTGCAGGGCAACGATAATTTTGCTCCAATTTAATCACAATCGCATTGTCAAAGCAACGCTCAAAATCCAAAATATTTTGAATATTTGCTCCACGAAACTTGTAAATACTTTGGTCATCATCTCCAACCACACATAAATTGTGATGCTTAGAAGATAACAATCGCACCAATTCAAACTGACAATGGTTAGTATCTTGATACTCATCCACCAATATGTAACGAAATTTATTGGCATAATACTCCAACACTTCCGGATATTGTCGAAACAATTTTACGGTAAGCAGAATAATATCATCAAAATCCACCGCATTATAAGCACGAAGCTTTTGCTGATACAACGTATAAAGTGCGGCAACCTTGCTCATTCTGAAATCCGCTTCGTACTTTTTTGTATAGGCATCGCAATCTATCAGGGAATCCTTTGCCGAACTGATGTAAGACAGCATGGTTTTCACAGGAAATGCTTTATCATCCAGATTCAACTGAGAAAGGCACTCCTTCATCAAGGTCTGCTGGTCGGCAGAATCATATACATTAAAGCTACTGTCATACCCTAATTTTTCAATATCACGACGCAAAATCCGCATACAACAAGAATGAAAGGTCCCAGCCCAGATGTCATTGGCACAATCTCCTAACATCTGCTCCAATCTTCCCTTCAGTTCTCCTGCCGCCTTATTGGTAAAGGTAATGGCAAGCACTGACCATGGGGCCGTACCTAAATCTTCAATAATGTGAGCAATTCTGTTAACAAGAACAGTGGTTTTACCGCTTCCTGCTCCTGCTAAAATCAACAAAGGACCTTCCGTTTGCTCCACTGCCCTTTGCTGCATTTCGTTCAAATGACTGTAATTCATAACTACCTCGTAACAATTTTATTATCATATGTTATTATATCATAAATAACTGTTAATTGTAAACCTTCAATTTTAAAACATAAGTAAATTTTTGAAAAGGCGAAGAGTGATTCTCCGCCTAAAAATTATTTTGTAATCATAACACTTTCGGTATTTTCATCCCATTCCACTTCTGCCCCCAAATATTCTGCCACAAATCGAATAGGCAAATAAGTTCTGTTTTGTTTTATAAAAGCGGGGCTGTCAAGAGAAATTTCCTGTTGATTTACCATTGCTGTTTTCGCGCCAATGGTAATGACAATTTCCAACCCCTCTTTTTTGAGATACACTTGATTCGGCTCCGATGAAGACCAAAGAACTTCAGCCCCCAAGCCTTCCGCCACAAATCGAATAGGCAGCATGGTTCTGTCATTTACAATCATGGGTGCCACATCATTTTGCACCACTTTTCCTGATATGATCGCTTCTTTTTTTCCAATGGTTAACAAAATGGCGGAATCATCAATCAAACGGACCGAAATCTCATCAGCCTCCACACCATAAGCTTCGCTTTCAAATTCAATGGCTTCCCAGCTTTCCTCTGCCCCGATATAATTGATACAACACAATTCAGAGCAGTTGACAAATACATGATCCCCAATTTTTTTCACGCTGTCATACATCACCACACGTTTTAATTCTGAACATCCGTTAAACAGATTAGTCCCAAGTTCGGTCAAATTTGCCGAAAGAATTACGTCTGTCAAATGACTGCAATCACAAAATGCACCAACACCAATTGTTGTGACACTGTCCGGAATCAAAACCGTAGTTAAACTGTCACACCTCTGAAAGGCTTCTCTTCCAATTGACGTTACACTATCGGGAATGATTACTGTTTCCAACTGAATACAACCTGCAAAAGCATCATCTGCAATAGTTTTGGTTCCCTGCCGAATTTCACATTCTGTAATATCAGCGGATGCATTTAATAAATGATTCCCTATATATAACACACCATCTGACCAATTGGATTGATTATGATAGTAAGCTGTTTCTGCAAAAACATAAAAACCGATAGAGGATACGGAATCAGGAAGGGAAATCTCCTTCAAAGACATACATTCCAAAAAAGCTCCTTCCATAATCACCGAAACACTATCAGGAATTTTAATACTTTCCAAAGCAGAACATTCACAAAAAGCCGCTCTTCCAATCTGCTCCACCCCATTGGGAATGGTAACCGATTGCAAGGAAGTGCATCCGTAAAATGCAAAATCCCCTATTTTCGTTACACTTTTTGGAATGGTAACTGTTTCCAGGGAAGTACACTCCGCAAATGCCTGCCCTGCTATTTCCACTACAAGTTTCCCGTTGATTTTTTCAGGAATGGTCACTTCTTTTGAAGAACCGTTCCATCCCACAATGACAATTTCATTATTATCCTGTAAATAAATAAAATTTTTATAAGTTCCTCTTTTCGCCTCCGCATATGCCGATGAAGGCAAGAAAGTTGCCGCTAAAATCACAATTAAAATAAAAGTTTTCAAAATTTTTTTCATTCTTTTGTCTCCTCACATCACTTGTTGTCTTCTATTATATCATTCTTTCCTAAAAAAATCAACAAAAAGGTAGAAAGAATCTGTCATAATTTCCTGCAATCCGCAAATACTATGAAGGAACTCGATAAAATAATATATCGAATAAAATTTAATAAGGAATAAGGAGTGGGAATATGAATTCCAGAGTAGATTGCGCAGTATATGATTGCATGTACAATTCCACAGGAACCTGTGCTGCAAACGAAATCAACATTTGCGGTTCTGACGCTACTGAGGTAGACTCCACTTGCTGTGCCACTTTCAGCAAAGGAAGCATGACCAACAACGTTTCTGACGATTTGGCATCCGGCACCTTTATCGGTTGCGAGGTTACCAACTGCATTCATCATGCAGACCACAAATGCAAGCTGACAGAAATTCAGGTAGATGCGTGCGGATGCAGCGGAAGTAACTGTGCCTGCGATTCTGACACATGCTGCGATTCGTTCAAGTGCAAATAAAATTTTTACCAAAAAAGGGTGTAGCATTTTTTGCTACACCTCAGCCTGTCGATAAACCTATCGACAGGCTGGCAGACCAAGAAAAAGGAAGGGATATTTTGCCAAAATGAATCGCAGACAGTACGTGGGTACGGCAAGT
>SVJP01000167.1 GCA_015068925.1 Oscillospiraceae bacterium | reverse complement strand
TGGTAGTATGGCGCATAACTATTATTTGTATGAATCCAAGGGAAAACTGAATGTGGTTCCCTGGGATTACAATTTGGCTTTTGGCGGAATGCATGGTAACGATGCCACAGCTATGGTCAATGATCCCATTGATGAATCTTATTCCTCTACCGACTTTTTTGATGCTTTTTTGGAACAGGAAACTTACAAAAATCAGTACCATGCATCCTATAAAAAGCTGGTGGAATATTTTGAAAGCGGAACTTTTGAAAATCACTATCAACGGATTCGCAATCAGATTGATGAGTTGGTGGAAACCGACCCCAATGCCATGTACACCTATGAAGAATATTTAGCAGGGGCAGAAACATTGTACCAAACCATGCTTCTCAGAGCAGAAAGCGTGAAGGGCCAGCTTAACGGTACCATTCCTTCTACCAAAGAAGGTCAACAATCAGAAAATGCAAATCTGATTGATGCATCTTCCATTGACCTTTCTGTAATGGGTGTGATGAATATGGGTGGTCCGAGAGGAGAACGGTTTGAAAAAAATGAGGGTCAACAACCACAGGAATTTACTCCGCCAACTGCAGAAGACAGGCAAAATTTTTCGTTCGATGAGCAACAAGCTCCACCATTTTCGCAAAACGGAGAGGCGAATTTTCCTGATTTCTTTCAAGGTCAAGAGCAAGAAACGTCGTCTGATTTCTTTGGTCTGATTCTGTCCGGAGTGATCCTTGTTGCCGGTTTTCTCTTTGTCTGTCTATATAAAAGAAAGCATTATTAAGTGGATAAGAATGGGAAAAGTATAACAGAGAACGGAAGAGGGTGTAGCAAATTTTGCTACACCTCATTTTTTGCCCGTTAAGATTTCGTAAAGCTTTTGAATATGGATTGAAAATAAAAAAAGATGGTGATATAATGTAATATGGGTGAAGATGCGAACAATACTTTCCGTTGGAATTTTCCTCGGAATTACAATAGATAAATCTTACATAAGAAAGGAAGAAAAGATGGACATTTTTGATATTCTTACTCTCGTTGGCGGTCTTTGCTTATTCTTGTTCGGCATGGATTTAATGGGACAAGGCTTAGAACGTCGTGCAGGTAATTCCTTGAGATCTCTTCTCAGCAAACTGACCACCAAAAAAATGATTGGATTATTGACAGGCTTGGGTGTGACTGCTGTCATCCAGAGTTCCTCTGCTACTACTGTTATGGTTGTTGGCTTTGTAAACTCGGGACTGATGACCTTAAAACAGGCAATCAATGTCATTATGGGTGCCAATATCGGTACCACGGTTACATCCTGGATTTTAAGCTTAAGCGGAATTGAAAGCAGTAATATGTTTGTCAAGCTGTTAAAGCCCACTTCTTTTACGCCTGTTTTGGCACTGATTGGTATTATTTTTTATCTGTTCTGCAAAAGCAGAAAGAGGAAGGATACGGGCACCATTTTACTCGGCTTTGCAACCTTAATGTTTGGAATGGATACCATGTCTGATGCAGTATCGGGTTTGGCAGATGTTCCTGCATTTCAACAACTGTTTTTGATGTTTACCAATCCCATTTTGGGTGTGTTGGTAGGAGCAATTCTGACTGCAATCATTCAGTCAAGTTCAGCCTCGGTGGGGATTCTGCAAGCATTGGCAGCAACCGGGCAGGTATCCTACGGTGCCGCCATTCCCATTATTATGGGGCAAAACATCGGTACTTGTATTACCGCCATTTTGTCCTCCTTCGGAACCAACAAAAATGCCAAACGGGCAGCTATGGTTCATTTGTTCTTTAATATTATCGGTACGGTGATTTTGCTTACCGTTTTCTGGATAGTAAAAATTACGGTGGAACCGATTTTGCTGTCACAGTCAGCATCTTTGTTCGGCATTGCGGTGGTTCATTCGGTTTTTAATTTGATTTGTACTTGTATTCTGTTCCCCATGTCGGGTGTTTTGGAAACCATTGCATATAAACTGGTTCCGGAATCGAAAAAAACAGAAGAAAATGCAGAATTGGATAAACGTCTTTTGGATACACCTCCCATTGCTTTGGAAATCAGTCATAATCTGACAATAGAAATGGGAAAAACTGCTGTTCAAGCGTTAAAAGACAGCATCAAGGCGTTTGGCAGTTACAGCAAAGAGTTGGCTGCAGCTATCAAAGAAAACGAAGTAAAAAATGACCATTACGAGGATATTTTAGGAACCTATCTGGTTCAGTTAAGCGGTCGGCAGTTGAACGAACAGGAAAGCATCGAAGTAGTAAAGATGTTAAAGGTTATCGGTGATTTTGAACGGATTTCTGACCATAGTGTGAACATTTTAGAATCTGTGGAAGAACTGAGAGAAAAGGAAATCGCATTTACCGAAGGTGCAAAGAAGGAATTAAACATTATCTTTGATGCAGTCAATGAAATTTTGGATTTGTCCCTTTCCTCCTTTGTCAACAACGATTTACATTCTGCGTTTTTGGTAGAGCCCTTAGAGCAGATTATTGACGAACTGAAGGAAAAACTCAGAACCAGCCATATCACACGTTTGCAACAGGGCGAATGTACCATTGCGGCAGGCTTCATCTGGTCTGATTTGCTGACTAACTTGGAACGAACCTCTGACCATTGCTCCAACATTGCAGGATGTGTGTTTGATACGGCGAATAATAACATGAATCTCCACGAGTCTTTGCAAGCAGTGCGGAATAATTCGGAAGAATATCATCAAAAATATCAGGAATATAAAAAGAAATACATTGTTTAAATCAAAAAATTCCGCAGAGCAAAACGCCCTGCGGAATTTTTAACGATTGTATTTTGGAAATACCGTTAATCTCAGATTGGTACATCCATAAGGCACCAAAGTAATTTTTTCTTCTGCTCCAAGGTTTTGTTCGATAAAGGAAGCATCGGGTAAGATAGGGGTCATGACCAAATCATCCTCTACAATTGTGGCACCGCAATCCACCTGCTTGTCATCAATTCCTTCATTGTCAACAAGACCTACTGTTTTAATACCCTCCTCTTTTACCAGCTCCCAATGGTGCAATTGCCTTGCCTTGATTTTAATTTCCACAGGATTTCCCTTCCAGAAAGGACTTTGAGAGGGTTCGAATTCGAAAATTTCTCCCTGCTCCCAACCGGTTACTGCATAGCTCCAGGGAGAAGCAGGATAAATATTATAGGCAGGAAAATCAGGAGTCTGCCGTTTTTCTGCGGTATCAATCTTTCTGTCCTCTTCAATTTTTAAGGTCATCAGGAAAGGCCCGTAGGTAAAATAAATTCCTCCATCCGGTGCATGGTTGCCTGAAAATCCTTTGGTTAGCTTTAAGGTAATCACATCACCGTCACAAACCGTCAGGCAAGCATATCCTTCCTTCATTACCAGAGGCACCCGTTTTCCGTTTTGTTCCAGCACCGTCTTTTTGGACCAACCGGGAATCCGAAGCATTAATTCATTCTTTTCAGGTTGTTTTACCCTTACCTCAAAGGAAACCTGATTACCAAAGGGATAACCGCCTGTCTGAATCAATTCCATTTCTTCTCCGCGATAACTACTGTCACCATACAAGCTGACTGCAACGCCTCGCTTTGTGGTCTGATACATTCTTGCCACATAGTTTGGCATGGCACGACCAATATTCCCCACACAACATTCCGGATAATGATGAGGTTGATATGCCATTCTGGGCGTATTTTTCCAGGAGGAAATGTGGGTAGAATTCCGTGCGGAAATCACTTGATTTACACAGGATAAATATTGAATGGTTTTAAAATAAGGCCCTACTGCACCGGGCAAGGCATTGAAAATTGCCCATTCAATTTTATCTGCATATTCTGATTTTCCTGTAGCCTCCAGTAAATATCCCAAGGACCAGGTGTAATCGGAAATATCGCAGGATTCATGGGTTCTCCAGCTTTCATTTCCACAGGTCATTTCACTGCTTGTATGAACACCGTCGGGAAGCATATGATAAGTGTCAATCTTTTTATAACCATTGACAGACATCTGAAGGTATTCATCCTCTCCCGTAAATGCATATAAAATGGCA
>SVJP01000166.1 GCA_015068925.1 Oscillospiraceae bacterium | reverse complement strand
AAGGACGAAGATTTATCGCGGTTCGGAAATCAGCTGACTATCAGTTTTACTCCACATATTTTTCGTCATACTTATGCAACAAATTTGTATTATGCAGGAGTAGACCTGAAACGAGCACAATATCTGTTGGGACATTCTTCATTGAATATGACGTTGAAGGTTTATACGCATATGGATTATGCAACGGGAAATAAAATTACAACAGAGAAAATCAATTCGTTTTATCATAATCGGGCAGTTTGAAAAAGTGATAAAAGAAATGGAGATTTAGGAACATGATTACCGAACAGAAACAGGATTACAGCAGTTGATGGAAGGTCTTGCACCGGATAAATATGAATACACCATCGAAAACTTTTGGGAAACGGTGCAAGAATTACAACCAGACATCGACTGTCTGACAGAAGAATTCAAATTTGTTGCGCAGATAACAGTGATGATTCATTAAAAAATAAACAGATAAGGGCGAATCTCCTTGACATGAGATACGCCCTATCGTTTGTTTAGATTATAATTTTTAAAAATTAAAATTCTTGCTCTTGAATTATTGTTTCAACTTTCCCCTCGTTTACCAAAATAGGCTGTGCTTCGCAGTTGACAAATTGCTGTGTCAAATCTCTCAAATAGAGTCGGTTAATAGAAACATTCTTATCTATTTTTATGGTTGGGGCAAGTGTTACGGTATTTTCAATTCGATGAATATTGGAAATGCTGACATTTCCGCAACTGACGCCTTCTGCAAACCAAAGAAGAGGAGACGATTCTATTAACGGTTTCATGGTAGATTCATCCCAGAAATCGCGACCGGTAATATTACCGACTGATGATTTGCTTGCATAAATGTTCTCTAATGTAATATTATCAAACCAAATAGGTTCTCCGGGATGAATATTGTAATGTGTAAAAGAAACTACATTTAAACGATAAGTACCAAATATGTTTCGGATGGTTACATTTCTCATAGCACTGCCACAGGAAAGAAGGCGAACAGCGGTAAAACCGTTATCACAGAACAGACCGTCCACAACAACATTTTCTATTACACCTCTTGTGATTTCGCAAACATAACCATCATCACAGTTTAGCGCAACCATATCATCATTGGTAGCACCATGAATGTTACTGATTCTACCGAATCGAGTGGTTCCTTGTACATGAATTCCGTCCATGTTTGGTCTTAACATATTAAAGTCGAAGGTAATCCGATCAACACAGAAATTTTCTGCATTGCAAAGAAGCATTGCGTAAGCTTCAGGGTCTTTGATGGTCAGATTGCGAATGGTAAAGTTCTTTACCCCAACAAACCGCATAAAGATTCCATAATAATAGTCTTCTTCATAACAGGTTTCGGGATAGGGTCTTCCTCTGACCTGATGTTCATTGTTTCCGTCCCAGATACCACCTTCAATAATAATATTATGGTCATATCCTCGTTGGGGCAAGGATTCGTTTTCGATAATGGCACAATTTGCACCGTCTGCTAATTTCATCACTGCGTTGGGTGCCAAAGAAAGATGGGTGTTGCTTTTGATTTTTAAGGGAGAAGAAATCAGGTAAGTACCATTTTTAAGATAAATCGTTTCTTCTGCATGATCTAATAGCTCTTGAATGGCTGCAGTATCATCTGCAATACCATTACCTGCAATTTTATTGTACATAATAAAACTCCCGGTTAGATGTAAATCTCTTTTTCGGTTAAATACCACCCTGTGTCACATCACCGTGGATGCCTAATTGATTTTTTTCGATTTGGCGTTTTAAATCACCAAAAATGCAAAATACCATAAACTTACATTCATACTCATCAAAGTAAAGTCGTTGCTCCCAATCATTTTGATTGATAAAGGCAATGACTTTTTTCCAATCCTCGTCATTCACCCTTTTGCTTTTCACGGTATGGAAAAAGCCTTCCAGCATCATTTGGTTGATTTGTGCATAAAATTTCAGGTTTTGCCAAGATAATTTCTGAATTCCGTCTGCTTTTTCCAGTTCCTCTTCAATGACGGGCATAAATCCGCGGCTGTAGTCCACACCCTTTTGGAACATTGTTTCGTTTCCTTCGGATAAAATATGATTTTCATTTCTCATCACGTGAGGCATACCACATTCGGACATGGTTTCCAGATATTCTTTTACCAATTGGTAAGAAGACCCAAATTCTGCTTTTAAAATATCGTCACATTCTGCGTCGAAATCGCAATCCTTGTTCCAAAGGGTTCTTGCCATGATTTGCATTCCCAAAGCAGTAGGGGTAAAATTACGTTGCCCCTGACAACTGATAAGACCGCTAAACTTCATTTCTTCATAGTGACTCAGGTCGTGATGAATGATTTTTGCCGTTTGCATTCTGCCTCCGTCACGGTAGCAATCCCACATGAAATAGTAATCAAAGACTTGACATTCGCCACCGAAGGTTTCTCTCCATCCCTTTAAATAGGCTGCAAATTCCTCTGTATTTTGAGGGAATTTCACTTTGTTCAGAGAAAACTCCTGCATTTGGTACGAAGATTCTGCCGTTAAAGGCATGGAATAAGAACGACTGATGGGACAATACATTAAAATAAAACGGTCCGGATTTAAAATTCTGACCGTTTCAGGAGGCCAAAGCAAATCCACATAAATACAAAATTTTACTTTTGTTTTGATTCCTGCTGCCGTCATCGCCTCGTCTAATTCATTCATCAGAATGACATACCAATCGGAAGGACGTTTTTGGCGACAAATTTCACATTCGCAATAATTATTGGAGGCATCTGCCAGACAAAAGCTGATAAAATCTGCCTGCGGGTGGGTTTTGCAGTATTCCACAGAATATTCCACGATTTTGTCTCTGACTTCCTTATTTCCATAGCAGCCTTGGGTATTCATCAAGGAACCGCCAAATAGCTTTCTCTCTCCGTTGATTTCTGCAAAATATCGGTCTACTCCTGTTTCTTTAAACTGTTCTTCCGACACGGGTTCCCAACCGGTAGGAGCTCCACCAAAAGGTCCGCAATGAAGCCCGTGACCAATGGTGGTATAAAGGAGGCTTCTTTTTGCCATTTGTTCTTCAAACAAGGAAACCATCCCTTTTACTTCTTCATCGGTAAGAGAAATGGGAGTACGGTAAGGATTGTTTAACACGTCCTCCATACCCGGTCTGTTTTCATAGTCATACCACCGTTTAAAGAAGGTTCCGGGGACAAAAAACTGGATGTAATACCCGTTCATTCCTACTTTGGGAATCCAGTCAATCATATCTTCCACACATTCGTAAAAACAAGCCCCTTCAATACAAATCATTCTTTGACGGGAGGAGGCTGCTTCTTGCACAAATACCTTCTTTTCTTCCCATGTTTTCGGAAGAATTTCACCCATCCTTCCGGGACGAAGGAATACAAAGCCCTGTTCACGGAGATAACGGTACACACCGATTAACACGGAACGGGCATTGCTTCCTGTAATCATTCCTTGTTTTTCTTTCACGTCAATCAGAATTGCATCGTCAAAATAAGCATCTTTTACTGTAGGAATCTCATTGCTCAAGCCGATTCCCAATGCAATTCCAAAACCGTCCCAAGACGCCGATTCTGAAATGAAAATCTGTTCATCTGTCATATAAGACAAATATTTTTTCAGTTCTTCACAGGCAAACAGAATGGTATTTCGCTCTTTGGATGGCAAGCCCTTCGTAATTCCTTTGATTTTCCACAACATGATGATTCGCACCTTTCCACAGAAAAATTCAATTTCTTTTATTATATCATAAAATTTCAAAATGTCCATATAAAAAAATGTGTTAAAAAATACGATTTCTTGTTTGAAAAGCACCTTTTTTTAAATAAAATGGGGCTATAGCACAATGATTTTTGATAAGTCCTCATAAAGATTAAATATGATTTTGATACAAACTATAATTTTTGTTTTGCCGAAAACTATTTCGAAATTGCTTAGGACGGTTTTTGGTTAATTTGTAAAATCAATCGGAAAAATATCCTTCGGTAGAAAAATGATATTTGTATGCAATATTACAGATTAAGGTTTCGGAATAAATCAAATCAAAGTAAACCAGTTGTAAAATTCTATTGGTAATATATTTCTTGAAAGTAAATCCCATTTCTTTAGGAATATTGTGGGTCAAAGCGTATATAGAAAAACCGGTTTCCTTTGAAATTTTTTCAATCGTTAAGTCGATGTAGAGGTTATTATCAACAT
>SVJP01000165.1 GCA_015068925.1 Oscillospiraceae bacterium | reverse complement strand
TTATTTTTTAATTACCCAGTCAATTTTTTCCCAGGGCAGATCAAGGTCAGTACGACCAAAATGACCGTAAGCTGCAGTCTGTTTATAAATAGGCCGACGCAGATCAAACCGTTCAATAATAGCAGAGGGACGGAAGTCCATGTTATCTTCGATTGCTTTGTAAATGGTTTCCATTGGCACCTGATTGGTACCGAAGGTTTCTACCAAAACAGAAACGGGCTTTGCCACACCGATGGCATAAGCAAGCTGAATTTCGCATTTTTTCGCCAAGCCTGCCGCAACGATATTCTTTGCTGCATAGCGTGCCGCATAGCAGGCAGAGCGGTCAACCTTTGTGGGGTCCTTTCCTGAGAAGGCACCACCGCCGTGACGGGCATAGCCGCCATAGGTATCAACAATGATTTTACGGCCTGTCAAGCCCGAATCCCCCTGAGGTCCGCCAACAACAAAGCTGCCTGTGGGATTCACATAAAGCTTGGTTTCTTCGTCCATCAATTCCTTGGGAACGATGGGAGCAATGACATATTGCTTGATATCCTCGCGGATTTGTTCCTGTGTGACATCGGGGTTATGCTGTGTGGAAACCACAATGGTGTCAACTCTTGCAGGAACTCCGTCGTGATATTCAATGGTCACCTGCGTTTTTCCGTCAGGTCTTAAATAAGAAACAGTATTGTCTTTACGAACCTTGGAAAGCTGCAATGCAAGCTTATGAGCCAAAGAGATGGGCAGAGGCATAAATTCCGGTGTTTCATCGCAAGCAAAGCCAAACATCATTCCCTGATCTCCTGCACCCAATTGCTCGGTGCCGTCTGCTTTGGCTTCCAGGGATTTATTCACGCCCAATGCAATATCGGGAGACTGTGCATCAATGGTGGTAAGCACCGCACAGGTATTGCCGTCAAATCCGCAGGAAGGATTGTTATAGCCGATTTCATTAATGGTATTTCTTGCAATCTGAGCAATATCAGCATAACAAGAAGTGGAAATTTCACCCATTACCAGCACCATGCCGGTGGTGGCAGTGGTTTCACAGGCAACACGAGCCTGAGGATCTTGTTCTAAAATCGCGTCCAACACAGCATCGGAAATCTGGTCGCACACTTTATCCGGATGACCTTCGGTCACTGATTCAGAAGTAAAAAATGTTTTTGTCATTTGTCTTTCATCCTTTCTGTTCTCTCGCAGGAACTCCTTCTTATTATTATACCGATTTTTTAAACATTTGTCAAGGACAGGAACTATTTTTCTTTATTCTTTTGGGAAAACAGAACGTTTCCAAACCAAAATTCCAATCAAAAGCGGTAACGTAATCATAATGGGCAAGGTATACCGTGTGCTTCCGCTGACGGGGGAGGCAATGTTGGTCAGCCAGATTGTGGCACAGGGAATCAGTAAAATCAATTGTTTTCCTTTTTTTTGAATCACCATCCTCCATGCAAGAAGCACCAGACACCAAAAATAAAGTCCCGGACGGAATATAAGATTGATACCCTTTGTTTGTGCCAATGATTTCAGTCCTTCCCGTATCTTTTTTCGCAAAGAGGAAAAAGCATCAATTGTGTGATTGGCAGTCACGGCACTTTCACCTTGGTTGTAGGGGTACAGTTGAAATGCAAGCAAAGGTTCCCCCCGTACCGCAGGATACCAATAAGGATAGGTGCTGTCTCCAAAGGATGCCCAAAAAACACTTGGATGTTTTTGGTAAAGACGGAACCAAACCTGAAAGAAGTCAATCAAATCCTTGCCGGAGGCGTCCTTTATATAAGTGTTTTTGACAGGGTCAGCCAAAAATGGATTGTACCGTTCTCCCAACCCTTCATATTCCAATACTTTGGAAATTTCTTTTTGTTCTTCGGGCGTGATTTCTTCCTCGTATTCTTTCACATATCTTGCGGTTTGCTGTAAAGGAATGGAAAGGATTTCGCCTTTGCTTCCTTCGCCGATACCGAGAGAGGGCCAAAGAAAATTGTTGATGCCAAAATTGATTGCAATTGCCAGAGCGGAAATAAAAATCCATTGTTTTTTTCCTGTTGTTTTGATGAATAAACATCCAACGGCAGTAAACAGTACAACAAACATTCCGTTATTGCGGAACAGCATCAAAAGCAGTGCTGTGAAAAAGAAGGCAATGCATGGAATTGTTGATTGTTTTTCCTTGAAAAATGCCATTAATAACAGGGTGTACAACAAAAAGAGAGCGGTGAATACGGTATCCTTCATAAAGGCTTGTGCGTAAATCGGAAAAAAGGGAAACAACCCGAAAAACAAAACTGTAACTGCAATCATCCACTTGGAAATTCCAAAACGAAAGAAGCACCTGATTACAAGTGCCATGGAAAAGGACAAGAGCAGAGTTTGAATGGCGGTGTGCAGGAAAATACCGATGCTTGCACTTCCCAATGCTTGTCCCAATGTAATCAACCATCCCATCAGATAAGTGGAAAGGGGCGGGTGATGACCCGTAAAGGGAATCAGACCGAAATACATATTCAATTGAAAATTGCCGTCAAAGGGAAGAGTGCCCGGAAAATAAAAAATCAACCAGGGAGACCAAAAAAGCAGTAACACACCCATGGTAATGAGAACAGGCGATTTTTGATAAACGGAAAACACCTTGCCGTAAGCCTCCTCTTTCGGTTGGAAGGAAAGAAGAAAACCAATGACGGTGTCGAAAAAAAGCAAGGTTCCCGGAATCATGCAAACCATCAGTTTTGCATAGTTACCTACAGGAGCAAAGCTTTTGTAATCCAATATGGTTCCTGCTGTGTAAAGCATGGTCAAAAGCATGGCAGGAACACATGATTTCCAACAAAATGCCTTTCGTTTCCAATACAAAAAGGTCAGCAAAAGAATAGGAAGCAACCAAAAAAGAGGGTTTCCCTCCCGTAATAAGAATTGTAAGGGTTCTGTGTCTTTTTCAATTGCAAAATAAAGCTTCAGAGCGGCAGCTGACCAGACAGCTCCAAGTAAGCAAATTAATAATTTGATTGATAATAATCCTTTTTTCATCGTATTCACCCAGAAATATTATATAATAAGTCGGATGTTTTGTCAACCGAAAGAAAAAACTCCTTTCATCTTGACAGAAAACTGCGAATCTGTTAAGATAATAGTATAAAATTCAGGAAGGATGTGAAGGTGTGCTGTATCAGAATATGATGATGGGAAATGATGCATATTTGGTTTCTTTTCACCACATGACGGGTTTCCCTCGGCACCGTCATCCTGAAATCGAATTGAGCTATTGCATCAAGGGGAGCTATGATGTCATTCTGAATGGAATTTCTTATCATCTGAAAGAGGGGGATATGGCGGTGGTTGCCTCCATGGCGTCTCATGAATTTCCTCAGACCACCGATCCTGATTGTATGGCATTGACCATTGAGGTGGGTCCCGTTTTGCTGGCAAGTTATTTTAATTTGCTGTTGGAAGGTAAGACAACGGAGCCAATCATTGATTTGAATTTGCCTGAAAACCGTGAGCTGCGGTCTTTGTTGGACGAAACTGCACATTTGGAAAAGGAACGCACACCATTTTCAAGATTGATGATCAAAGGAAATATGTATAAAATTTTTGCCTATGTGTTGAAAACAGTTACAGACAGTCAGAATACTTCTGATTCCATGGGTTCTTTGAATGCTGTTTTAAATATTGAAACATCCTTTGAGATTATTTACAATCATTTTCATGAAGATTTGAAGCTGGATGATGTTGCTGACCGTTGCGGCTACAGTAAAAGTAATTTTTGTAAAATCTTTAAAAAAGTGACGGGGGATACCTTTCACCATGTGTTGACAGGACATCGGATTCAGATTGCCTGTAATTTATTGAGGGAAACGAGTTGCTCGGTGGAGGAAATTGCAGCTTTGGTGGGACTGACCGATGCAAAAAACTTTTCCCGAGTTTTTAAAGCCAAGATGGGCGTATCTCCCGGGAGTTACAGAAAAATACAATAAGAGGGTGTAGCAAAAATTAGTTTGCTACACCCTCTTATTTCAGCCTGTCGATAAACCTATCGACAGGCTGGCAGACCAAGAAAAAGGAAGGGATATTTTGCCAAAATGAATCGCAGACAGTACGGCTATCCGCAAGTGTTCATTTTGGCAAAAAGCAAGCAACCGCCTGGGAAATTCAATATTTTCCAGGCGGTTTTTTACGGTTTTATTATAGATGAAACATCCATAATTCACTCTTTTTTCCTTTTGTGTGCTTG
>SVJP01000006.1 GCA_015068925.1 Oscillospiraceae bacterium | reverse complement strand
AATCTACTTGTATTTTTGAATTACTAATCATACTTCATGATACCACAAAAGCCGCGAAGTTTCCATACTTCAGCGGCTTTTTGTGTGCAAAAAATCAGGGCTGCCTCACTTTTAGTGAGACAGCCCCCGGACCGTCGAAAAAGTCGGTCTACCGCAAGCAAATAAAGAATGCAGAGATAAATTATGAATTTCTAATCGAATATAAAACACGAGAAAAACCGTCAGGAAACGATCGAAATTTCCTGACGGTTTCTTGCTTTGTGCGATCTGTGCATTTTGCTACACCCTCTTTTTTGTTGACAGTTTTTTTTATTTTTGATATAATGGAAGAAAGGCGGTGATTCCCATGAAAACAGTCATTTTTAACGGTTCTCCCAGAAAGACGGGTGCAACCTCGGCAATTGTTTCTTATTTACAAAAAAACCTGCCCGAAGAAGTGATTCGGATTGACAGCTATACAGTCTCTGCTTCCCCTTGCATTGATTGTCGCCATTGCCGTACACACAATGCTTGTGCTTTACAAGATGAAATGCAAGAAATTTACCGTCTGATTAACGAAGCGGATGCAATCATTCTTGCCTCCCCCATTTACTTCGGTCAACTGACCGGCTCTTTGCTTTCCCTTTTGAGCCGATTGCAATATTTTTGGACTGACAAAAACAGACTCTTTCCAAAAAAACGTTTGGGTGCTGTTGTTTTGGTAGACGGCGGTATGGGAATTTTCGAGGATGCCTTAAAGATGGGAAAACGGCTTCTTCATTTATTGGGAGTAAAAGAGATTGCAACAGTTTACCATTCCGGAACAGACAATCCTCAAAACGCCAATCCTCTTGCATGCCAACAGACCATGGAACAATTAAACCACATCATCACTTGTGCAAAGGAGTTTCAGCCATGAAATCTCTTGAACAACAATTAAAAGAATATCAGGCAGCTGAAATGATTCCCATGCACATGCCTGGACATAAAAGAAATGCAGAAATTGCACCTTATCTCAATCGCTTATCCGAACAATGGGACATCACGGAAATTGATGGATTTGACAATCTTCACGGGGCAGATGGCATCCTGAAAGAAGCAATGGACGGCGCCTCCCGTGTTTGGGGAAGTGATGCATCCTATTTTTTGGTTAACGGAAGCACCTGTGGTATCTTGGCAGGCATCCGCGCCATGACCAAACGGGGAGATCGGATTTTAGTGGCAAGGAATTGTCATAAATCGGTGTTTCATGCTATTGAGCTTTGCGGATTGCAACCGATTTTTGTTTTACCGCCCTTGATGGAACCAGGCATATTCGGTTCCGTTGCGCCTAAACAGGTGGAAGAAAAGCTGAAAGAGTATTCTGATTGTAAGCTTGTGGTGATAACCAGTCCCACCTATGAAGGTGTGATTTCGGATATCACTTCCATTTGCAAGATTGTCCATCAAAAAAACATTCCCCTGATTGTGGATGAAGCCCATGGTGCTCATCTGGATTTTCATCCGTATTTCTCAGGCGGTGCTGTGAAAGCAGGGGCAGATGTGGTGGTACAAAGTCTGCACAAAACTCTGCCTTCTTTGACTCAGACCGCTATTTTGCACATCAAGGGTTCTTTGGTGGACAAGGAAAGACTGGAGCACCAGTTGTCTGTTTTTGAAACCAGCAGTCCCTCTTATTTGCTGATGGCATCCATTGATGGATGTGTACGTCAAATGACCAAAGAACGTTTTTGCGGTTGGGAACAAGCATTGATTACCTTTTATCAGACAACAAGTTCTCTAAAAAACCTTCGTATCTTACAAAAAACCAAGGAACAGTTTTTAAAAGACCCGAGTAAAATCATCATTTTTTCCCACAACGGTTTTCAGTTGGGAGAGGAATTGAGAAACAGAAAGATTGAGCCTGAATTGATTGTTCCAAATTTCGTGCTGGCAATGACGGGCATGGGAGATACCAGGCAAACATTACAAGCCTTGGCAGATGCTTTGTCGGAAATTGACAGGCTATCCTTTGACGAAATTAAATCAGAGCCCTTGATTCCTCTGATTCCAGAGCAGGTGATGTTACCCGAACAAGCATTGGAGCAGGAATTTGAACTGATTGCACCCGCTGATGCAAAGGGACGGATTTCAGCAGAATACCTTTGGAGTTATCCCCCCGGTATTCCTTTTCTGATTCCGGGGGAGGAAATTACCTTCCTTCCTGAAACATCGCTTCACTCTACAAGAGGACAATATCCGCAAACAATTGCGGTGGTGAAAGACACAAAACCCCTTGACATTAGGAAAAAATTGTGATATACTGATACTATCATTAAAAAGTAAGGAGTTTTTATCATGAAAAGAATTACAACCCTTCAAACAAGGGATTTGAACAAATCTCTGAAAACCGGCGGATGCGGCGAATGTCAAACTTCTTGTCAGTCCGCTTGCAAAACCTCTTGCGGTGTTGCAAATCAGCCTTGCGAAAACAACGGCAAATAAGAACAGAAAGTCAGTAAGCGGTCTCATAATGATTATGAGACCGTTTTCTATGAGGATAAGACTATGATTCATCAATTTACTATGGACGGCACCTTTGTGGTGCTGGATATTTTCAGCGGCTCGGTTCATGTGGTGGATGAGGTAGCGTATGACATCATCGGCATGTACGAAACCTCCTCCAAAGATGACATTACCGCATTTATTTTGAAAAAATACAGAGACCGAGAAGATGTGAATGAACAGGAAATTGCAGAATGTCTGGAAGATATTGAAGCGCTCAAGCAGGCAGGAAAACTGTTTACTCAAGATGTTTACGAAACGGTTGCAAAAAATTACCGTCGGAATCAGACAGCGGTGAAGGCACTTTGCCTCCATGTTGCTCACGTTTGCAATTTGGCTTGCTCTTACTGCTTTGCAGGTCAGGGGGCATATAAAGGGAAATGCGGTTTGATGAGCTTGGAAACAGGAAAACAGGCAATTGATTTTCTCATTGCCAATTCAGAGCATCATAAAAATTTAGATATTGACTTTTTCGGTGGAGAGCCTCTCATAAACTGGGAGGTGGTAAAGGAGCTTGTGGCTTACGGAAGAGAACAAGAAAAACTGCACAATAAAAATATCCGTTTTACCCTTACCACAAACGGGATGCTGTTGGACGATGAAGTAACAGAATTTTGCAACAAGGAAATGCACAATGTGGTGTTGAGTCTGGACGGCAGAAAAGAAGTCCACGACCGATTCCGTGTGGATTACCAAAACAAAGGCAGTTATGATACGATTGTACCCAAATTTCAAGAATTTGTAAATCAGCGCGGAGATAAGAGTTATTACATCCGCGGCACTTATACCCATCATAATACCGACTTTTTACAGGATATTCTTCACATGGCAGACTTGGGCTTTTCTGAGCTTAGCATGGAGCCTGTGGTGTGTGACCCTTCTGACCCTTGCGCATTGACTGCAGAGGATATGCCTGTATTAAAACAACAATATGAAGACTTGGCGCGGGAAATGATTCGGAGAAACAATGAGGGAAAAGGCTTTACCTTTTATCATTATATGTTAAGTCTTACAGGTGGACCATGCATCTATAAGCGTGTGTCGGGATGCGGTTCCGGTACAGAGTATTTGGCGGTTACCCCTGAAGGGGACTTGTATCCTTGCCATCAGTTTGTAGGCAATAAAGAATATTGCATGGGAAATCTTCGCGATGGCGTTACCAATACGGATTTGAGAAATCAATTTGCAAGCTGCAACGTATATACAAGACCCGATTGTGAAGACTGTTGGGCAAAGCTCTACTGTGCAGGCGGATGTGCGGCGAATGCTTATCACGCCACCGGCTCCATCAACGGAATTTATGAATACGGATGCGAATTGTTCCGCAAGCGAATCGAATGTGCATTGATGGTGAAAATTGCAGAACAACAATAAAATAAAGAGGATGTAGCAAAATGCACAGATCGCACAAAACAAAAAACTTTATTTATGCCGTTCAGATAAACTAAAATTTCATAAATAACAGAAAACAAGAGGTAAAAACTGCTTTTTGCTATGAACAAAACTCGTCTCTCGATGTACCTTTGTACGCCTTCGGGCGTGACAAACGGGATGATAATCCCGTTGTTAGATTTTGTCCATTCTGCACTATTTTTCTTCCACCCTGAAACGAACCGGAGGGGTAGCAAAATGTTTTGCTACCCCTCCTTTTGAGATAAAAGTCCAACAAATTCCTTTTGTTTACATCAGACCGACTTTTTCAACGGACTGCTTCTTCTATCGAAAAAAGTTTCATATCAATTTACCAATTATAAACATATTGACCGGTAAACCAACCCTCATAGACAGTACCATAACTGTTTGCATATCGACCATATACTCTGCCGTTGGTTGCACTGGCAGGTTTATACTGAATCCAGGTTCCAACAGGAATGGTAGTAATCCAACTTTGGCTGTAAGCATCTTTCCAAATATATACATTACCGGTCGATGCTCCTTTGATGACACCGCTTCTCCATGTTGCACCGGGAGTGGAATAAGACAGATATTTGGTAGTAATCCAGCCAACCTGACCGTTGACAACAACCTGATTATAACCAACACCGTCCCAACCTAATTGCCAACCAATGCTTTTTACCTTGGTATCATTATTGATGGTGGTATAATAGCCGGAAGAGGCAGGGGAATATCTCAAATACACCCTACCGGTTTCTGCACCATAAACATACATGGTTTCACCGGGCATATTGGCATAATTGTTATAAGACAGATATCTGGTGGTAATCCAGCCCCAAGTACCGTTATAGATCACCTGGTTGTAACCAACGCCGTCCCAACCCAACTGCCAGCCAACACTTTCCACATAAGTACCGTTACTCAAGGTGGTGTAATAGTCAGAAGATGCAGGTGCTTTTCTCAGATATACCGCACCGGTTTCTGCTCCTGAAACATACATTCCTTCTCCTGCACTAACTCCCATGGCAGACAAAGCCAAAATCACCACAAGAGCAATGCTCAATACCATTGACAAACGTAACATTTGCTTTTTCATAAAAAAGCCTCCTCATAAATTTTGATACTGTTATCATATCACATTTTTCCAAATAAGTCAATCATTAATTCTTCTTTTTCATTGATATACAATCTTTTGAAGGACACATGGCTATCATCCTCTGTGCATACTCCCACATGTACCTCATCATAAAAATCCATCACCTTTGGAGCTGTTTCCTGTTTTTTCCATGTACCAAAATATTTCACCAGACTCTCTTTTCTCACCCACAATCTTGTAAACTCTCTATCTCTTTCCTCTCCGCTCAGTTGAGCTAACACCTTAGCCTCTTCCTTTGAAAAGCAGCGCTCCGAAACACGGGCATTGTATTCCGAAAGGACCTGAACATCTACGCCAACCTGTTGATCACTTAACGTGCATGCCGCCCAATCACCGGAATGGGACAAGCTGAAAAACAAATTGGAACAGTGTGCAAAAAAGGGTTTTCCGTTGGTATCTACCATATATTCCATCTCTTTTTCCGACAACCCCCTCTGTCTCAACGCCTGATCCAAAAGCACTCCTGCACCCAGACGCTGATACTTGGCTTGAAGACTTTTTGCATGGTTCACTTTTTTTCGTCTGAAAGAAGACAACCTCCCCATCCCCTGCAAAAACAGTTCCTGATTGGAAAAACAATTACAATTCAAAAGATATCCTTGTGTCATACCCATCACTCCCACTTTCCATGTTCGACTTTTTCCGGAAAAATCCTTTGTTTTTCAGAAATATCAGAGAATCTATTGTTTTTTTTAAAGAATTCTGATATAATAAAAGCACCCTCTCAGCGAAAGGGCAGAAAGGAATTGTAACCATGAAAGAAAAAATTTATGAAATCCCGGTCAACGAAGCATTTGACCAAGACTGCGAATGTCCCATTTGTGTGTTAGAACGGGATTTGGAAAAAAACACAGTAGAATTTGTGTTAGGTCCTGCCATGATGGAGCCGGATTTTCGGATTCAAACCAATAAAAAAGGGTTCTGTTCCCATCATTACCGTCTATTGTTTGAAGCACAAAATAAATTACCCTTGGCATTGGTGTTGGACACCCATATGGATACTTTAAACGAAATTTTAAACAAAACCGCTCTGTTGTCCAAAGCACCCCAAACCGAAGCCATCAAAAAGGAATTGGAGCAAACGGAAAAGACTTGTGCCGCCTGCGACAAAATTGCATTTGTCATGGAGAAATATATGGATGTAATTTTCTATATGTGGAAGAAAAACCATGAATTTTCAGAAAAATTCAACAATTGCAAGGGCTTTTGCCTGCCTCACTTTAATCGGTTGCTCAGGGAAGCTGCCAAATTCCTATCCAAAAAGGAAGCCAATGAATTTTGCAATCAGGTAATTGCCATAGAAAAAAGAGAACTGGCAAGAATCAAAGAAGAAATTCATTGGTTCACCCAAAAATTTGATTACAAAAACGAATCCCTTCCCTGGGGAAACTCAAAAGATGCTCCCATCAGAACAGTAGAAAAATTACGAGGATTTTTAGAATAATCTCGTTTTCCCCTTGCAAAAGTAAGAAAAAAGATGTATAATAGAATTAGGAAAACTTTTTGACAGAAAGGAGTGAATCCCATGACCACAGTAACAAAGGATATGATTATTGCCGATGTTTTGGCGTTGGATCCGGGCACTGCTGAATTTTTCTTAGAAATCGGTATGCATTGCTTAGGTTGTCCCTCCGCCAGCGGTGAAAGCATTGAAGACGCTTGTGCCATTCACGGGGCAGACGTGGAACAGTTGATTCAAAAAATCAACAATTACTTAGCAGGAAACTAATTAAAATTTTTATGAGAGGAAGTAACAAAATGAAAAAATGTTCAATCGCACTGTTAATCAGTGTATGTTTGATTCTGTTGGCAGGCTTGGCTGTTTCTGCTGACAACACAGTTTACACATCCAATACCATGGCGTATATTGACAACGAAGCAATCCCTCAATATGTTTATAACGGAGAATCCTATATCGTTGCCGAAGATTTGCAAGGATATGGGTTTGACATCAGTTGGAATGGTAAAACCGAAATTTTAGACATTTATTATAACCCTTTTAAAACCTGGACACCTTACAACTTTGATGATATAGAACCTACTTTTGTCAGAGAAAAAATGTCCACAGTCGTTTCCAGCAATACAAGGGTTCGTTTGGATGGGGATTATGTAAATGCTTATAGCTTAGACGGAAGAATGTTAATCAGCATGACTGATTTATGGCGGTACGGAAAAGTGAATTACTATCCCGTATCCGACAGCATCAGCTTTACCAGTAATATTTTCATGGAATACAATCCCGATTGGCAAACCTTACTGCCTGCTTATGAATTAAACGAAAGTATTCGTTATGCCAGAAACTCCATCGGACAAGTTACTAATGCAATTGATGATACATTTGGCGGAAAATTGTATTACGAAAACGACATTCTTTATATTAATCAAGGAAATATCAACAGAGCAAAAAGTGTTCAAGCCTTTTTGCAGGAACGTCTGTATCATTTGAACCAAAATCCTAATTTCTATTATAAAGGTGATTTTGTCAACTATATTAACTCCGCCTTATCCGAAGCAAACAAATTGGTTTCAAACATTAACAGAATTCATGGGTACACCGTTGCATCTCATAATTGGGCACGTAATTTACCGGACATAAATCTTGACGATTGTGATTCAAGATATGATAATTTGGATGCAGTAATTACTCCCTACATCACAACTTGGTAAAATTCAAGGGGCTGTAGCAAGCAAAAATTATTTTGCTTGCTACAGCCTCTATTTGTTTCAAACAGCCCTCATTTCTATTCTATCGGCTTGATTTGCTCAGCAAACCCTTCTGAAAATTCCTCATTGGGAATGAACCGAAATTTAAAATAACGCTCATTTTCCCGATACACTACCTCATATTTTTCTTCCTCACAAAAACGGGGAATCAAATTACCGGTGCTATGGATTTGATACCGGGACAAGATAGGGTCATTCTCCTTTGCCATGATCACCACAGAATCCAACGGAACGAAAAAAAGAATCTTTTCCCGATTTTGAAACTTTCTCTTATAAAGGAATACATGGTCCATAATTTCGTATTCATATTCCGCCAAAACACCATTCACCAGCATATCAATAAACAAAATCATAATGCCGATGGTCAATAAGGTTCCTGCAAAATTGGACAATCTTGCCCGAAGCAACAAGACCATAATGACACCCAAGGCAAGCAAGCCTGCCCATTTTTTTGCTTTAATGGGAGATTGGATGATTTGCTTCATTTGAGTTCTCCTTTTTTCAGACGGTCATAAATCAGCTTTAACCCTTTTAAGGTTAATTTACGGTCGATTGTCTGAATGGTTTTGGATTTGGTGGAAATCAAAGAAGAAAGTCCGCCCGTTGCAACCACCTTCGTATCGCCGCCCAATTCCTTTGTCATTTCATCTACGATATAATCAACCGAGCCCACATAACCGTAAAAAATACCGGATTGCATACTGGTGACTGTATTGGTTCCAATGATTTTTCCCGGGTCCTCAATTTCAATTTTCGGCAGCTTTGCCGTTTTGGAAAAAAGTGCATCTAAAGAAATTTTAATACCGGGCAAAATGGAACCGCCCAAATAATCTCCGTTTTTGTCAATGGCACAAAAGGTGGTTGCCGTTCCGAAATCCACAATAATACAAGGCGTACCGTACAATTCCTTTGCTGCAACAGCATTGACCAGCCTGTCAGCGCCCACTTCTTTTGGATTATCATATTTATTTTTCATACCCAAATTCATCGAACCATCCACCACAATGGGTTCTCTTCCCACATAGGATTTTAACGCTTTACACAAAGGATACATAATCTGTGGTACAACCGAAGCAAGAATAATATCTTCAATTTCTTCCGCTTTCACATTCTTCAGTGCCAGAAATTGTAAAATCAGCACACCCATCTCATCCAGAGAACGATCCGCCTGAGTAGACATCCGAAAACTGCTGACCAGGGTGTCTTCCTGATAAATACCGAATACAATATTCGTATTTCCCACATCAACCAAAAGTAACATCCTTTTATCCATCAAATCAATTTTCCCGTATCAGAAAACAAATTTGAATCCTCCTTCCTGTTGTCATAAGTTCGTTCTGTTTTTTATTGTACACCAAAACAGGGCTTTTGTCAATAAAAATGAAAGGAAAACCTTGGCAAATCACCTGTTTTATGTCGAAAATCACCTGTTTTTATGTCGAAAATGAATTGACAAAAGAGGTTGTTTATGGTATGATAAAAAGGAGGTGATAACATTGTTTTGTTCAAAATGCGGTACACAAGTCAATCAAAATGATACTCATTGTCACAGATGCGGAAATGCTCTGAGAAGAGAAAGTCAGTACATACCAAACAACATGGGTTCCCAAAAACAAAAAAATCATGCCTTGTTGATTTCTGTCATCATAGGCGTTTGCTTATTACTCATTATTGCTATGATTGTGTTCTTCGGCTCCGTTTTGAAACCAAATTTGTCAGGCAATAACCAGATGACACAAGAAACGCCGAGCTATGAAATCAATTCTGATTTTGAAAAAGTATCTCAAGGAAAGGTCTCTGTTTTGGGAGCAACCGCTTCGGTGTCTGACCTTTCGGTCTGGACAAGCAAATTGGGGATTCAAAATCCCAATGTGGTTCATTGCGGTGGTCAGGAGTTGTTCGTTGTCATTCCCAAATATCAAGACAGCACGGTAACAATTTATGAACAGAAGTTAGATTCGTCAGGAGCAGTTGTTAAAGGCAAAATAATTGAACAAACAACAGGAACGGTTTTTGTTTACAGCTCCTCTCAGGATGCGTATGCCAATTTCGGCGCAACCATTTTTTACGATAATCAAAGTACGGATTTTTCCTTTTTGACATCCTCCAGCCAAAAGAAAAGAATGGTTGGTTTACCGGGAGATATCCTTGATGTTTCAGGGTTATTTGACGAAATTCCTCAACCCATCCCAACCCCTACTGCCTCCTCAGGATACACGGGACTATATTATGTGCAAAAATTTGCGGGGGATAAAGCTTCTCAGCTTGGCGCTTTTGCAGTGTTAAGCAACGCCATCAATTTAGCTGACAAAAATGCGGCATACGGCTATGAAGTATACGATGTCTATGGAAATTGCATCTATGCTCCAAGCACCACTTCGTCTACAAGTTCCTCGGGATATACGGGACTTTATTATGTACAAAAATTTGCAGGAGATAAATCTTCTCAGCTTGGCGCTTTTGCAATATTAAGCAACGCCATCAATTTAGCCGATAAAAATGCAGCAGACGGATATGAAGTTTATGACGACTATGGCAATTGCATCTATACCCCAAGTACCACTTCGTCTACAAGTTCCTCGGAATATACGGGACTTTATTATGTGCAAAAATTTGCAGGAGATAAATCTTCTCAGCTTGGTGCTTTTGCAGTATACTCCAATGCAGTAAATTTAGCAAATCAACATAAGGCAGACGGATATGAAGTTTACGACGAGAACGGAAATTGTGTCTATACTCCGTAGAAAGGTGTTTTTATGAATAAAAGAGAATGGAAATCATTACTCATCACTCTTGCCGCCATCCTGATAATTGGCAGTGTTCTGACAGGCGTTGCAGTGTCATCCCTTACCGCGAAGCCGGTTGCGGTGGAGATAACACCGGAACCGACTCCCGAACCCGTTGATATGAAACCGTTAAGAGAACAGGTAGAAGAAGCAATCGCAGGAATCGGCGGTGACTGGTCCTTTTATGTAAAGCACCTGGATTCTGATTCTGTTTTGGAATATCAGAACCAACAATTGCAGCCTGCCAGCGTGATTAAAATGTTTCGTATGATTGCGTTTTACCGTGCACTGCAGGAAGGGTTGATTTCTTCTTCACCTGAAATTCTGGACACAGTAAAGCGAATGATTATTTACAGTGAAAATGCAGCCTCCAATGAAGTGGTAACCTATATTGGAAATGGCGATTTTTATAAGGGTGCAGAATATGTGAATGAAACCGCCGCAAAACTCGGCTGCACACAAACCCAAGACGGGATGATGTTGTTTGATTACGACCCGGGATATCTGGTTCCCGGAATCAATTATTCCTGTGTCACAGATTGTGGTATTGCATTGGAAAAAATTTACCGAAAAGAATGTATTTCTCCCAAATATGATGAAGAAATGTTAAAGCTGTTGTTGGGTCAAACAAGAAGAGAGAAAATTCCTGCTCTTCTCCCCGAAGGCACCAAAATTGCCAATAAAACAGGAGAAACAGACGATATTCAAGCTGATGTAGGAATTGTATTTTCTCCCAAAGGAGATTATGTGATTTGCGCCATGGTAAACAATACCCGGAGCAGTTGGGACAGTCACCAGGCAATTGCCAAACTGTCAGAAATTACGTACAATTTTTTTAACGACAAAGGGAATTCAGAAGAATGAAAAAAGCTGCTTCGTTCTTTTGATTATGGGTATGTTAGGCTCTACGATTTATGGGAGAGCACAGCAAACAAATATCTTTTTTATAAAAGCAAGTAACCGTCAGGGAATTTCGTTTATTTTCCTGACGGTTTTTTGTTTTATATTTAGAAATTTATAATCAATCTCTTTTATTTTTTAATTACTCCCGGCAGTCCGACTTTTTCAACTATACTTCCAAGCTGAAAACACGCTTAGGATTTTCTACAGTCATACAATCAATCCATGCCTGCTCATATCCGAAGGATCGCATAAAGGGAATGATATGCTTTTTAATATGTCCGTAACCAAAGCCTCCATATTGACGAAGCATACACTTATATGCGGTGTCGTGAGACATTAAAATATGTTCTAAATTCCCCAATTCAATCTGTTTTTTTATTCCCACAATTCGGTCACGATCGGTGGGAAGCCATAACGTACCTCCCAAAACAGCCTCAAGCCCAAAGAAATCAAAAGAAATATAAGCACCGCTTTTTGCAATATGGTCAATATACTCAGGCTCCGGCAAAAACGGGTCACAATGGCACATCACAGTTTTTGTAATATCTCCACCATTTTCGTCAATTATTTTAAAAATCTCATCGGCACGATGTTCAAGACCGGGCTGATGAATAGTAATGGCAGCGCCCGTCTCTTTTTGCGCAATTGCTGCAGCTGCCAAAGAACGAATAGAACGTTCAGGCATTCCTGCATTTAAGCCGATTTCACCAATAAATCCGCATTGGATGCCCGTGGTTCCAATTCCCACAACAATTTCTTTGATAAAAAGCTCTGCCAACCGGTCAACGCCCAGTTTTGCTATCTCAGACGGTAATGTAATTCCCTGATATGCTCCTGTTCCGCGAACAATCTGCACACCGCTTCTTTGGGAAGCCTCACGAAGCATCACAGGGTCACAGTTCAGTCCGTAACTGCCATTGTCGCAAATGGTCACACCCCCTGCTTCTTGATACCAATTCAGCTCCTTTAATGCAATCTCCATATCCTGCTGTATCACGTTATCGGGATAATCTGTTAAGTGATATTTCATTTGCGCAAGATTTTGGGGGCATACCGGTTGCTTTCTTTCATCTGTTTCATCCGTATCCTTCAAATCTGCAGGCAAATAAAAGCTCAAATCCCAGAATACATGCTCATGGGGCAATGTAAACCCCATTTCATCGGGAGAAATCCGGCCCGTCACAGTCTGTATATAGTTCATCAATTGATCATCCTTTCTTTGTTTGGAATCGTCTTTCATGCACCTAAGGTGCAATTCGTTAATTTCATCTTTGCTGAAATTATGATGTCACGAAGCAATAAAATGTACCATCACTTTTTCCCGTAAAGAGTACGCATAGCATTGCAGATGGCAAGAACAGACACGCCCACATCCGCAAATACTGCTTCCCACATTCCGGTTATGCCAAAAGCACTCAATAGTAATACCGTCAATTTAATTCCCAAGGCAAAGCCAATGTTTTGCCGTACAATCCCCATCGTTTTCTTGGCAATACAAATTGCTTGGGGTATTTTTTCAGGGTTATCATCCATCAACACCACATCTGCCGCTTCAATTGCCGCATCTGACCCTAAGGCACCCATGGCAACACCTACATCCGCCAACGCCAGAACAGGAGCATCGTTGATGCCGTCTCCTGAAAATAATACACTTCCTTTCTGCTCCGATTCCAAAATTCCCCTCATCAGAGAAACCTTATCCTGAGGAAGTAATTGTGCATACATTTCTTCTATTTTCAAGCACTTCGCTATTTCTTTGGTTGTCGTTTCCTCATCTCCTGTACACAACATGATACGACTAACGCCTTGTTTTTTTAATTGCTCCACCGCTGTGACAGCTTGTTCTTTCAGTTGATCCGCAATCAAAATGACGCCGTAAAACACACCATTCACCGCCACAAACACTCGCGTTCCGACTCCTTCACAATCTTGAGTGGGAATCCCGTATTGTTCCATCAGCCGCTGATTGCCTGCCAATACTTCTTTTCCTTCGATAATCGCTTTGATTCCAAAGCCTGCCAATTCTTCTGCTTGAGAAACGGTTGGAATTTCCTTTCCGTAAGCCTGTCGTAAGGATTGGGCAATGGGATGATTGGAAGCGCTTTCCGCTATAGCTGCCAGACGAAGTGTTTCCTCAGGGTCATTGCTTTTGATTTGCACCACCGAAAAGCATCCCTTGGTCAACGTTCCGGTTTTATCAAAAACTACGGTAGTGACCCGTTCTAACACCTCAACGAACTGAGAACCTTTGATTAAAATTCCTTGACGGGAAGCTTTCCCGATTCCGCCAAAAAAAGATAAGGGCACAGAAATTACCAAAGCACAAGGACAAGACACTACCAAAAAATTCAATGCTCTATGGCACCACATCCCCAATGCTCCCCATCCGAACAAAGGAGGAAGCATTGCCAAAAAAACGGCAAAAGCCACCACAACAGGAGTATACCAACGGGAAAATCGGGTGATAAATTGCTCTGTTTTTGCTTTTGTAGAAACAGCATTTTCCACCAATTCCAAAATTTTTGATACCATCGAATCAGAAAATTCCTTGCTTGCACGAATTTTTAAAACACCTTTCAGATTGATGCATCCGCTGATGACTTCATCGCCTACTGCAACGTCACGAGGTAAAGCTTCTCCCGTCAGCGCAGCCATATCCAAACAAGAATTACCAAATTCCACAACACCATCCACAGGAATCTTTTCTCCCGGCTTAACCACCACAATTTGCCCTATTTCAATTTTTTCAGGACAAACCTCATTCAACGTTCCTTGTTCTTCAATCCATGCACTGTCAGGAGCGAGCGCCATCAACTGTGCAATGGAATTTCGGCTTTTCTCCACTGCATAGCTTTGAAACAATTCCCCGACCTGATAAAACACCATAACAAATACAGCCTCGGGAAATTCCTGCAATAAAACTGCTCCGACCGTTGCAATTGCCATCAAAATTTTTTCATCAAATACCTGACCGCGAAACAAGTTGCGGATGGCACAAAACAACACATCTCCACCGGCGATCAGATAGGAAACCAGAAGCAAATAAGGAGTGGTTTGATCCTGCAATAACATACAGATAACAAACAACGCCACACTAATCAGAATTCTGATGAGCAGCTTTTTTCTTTTTTTGTTCATACCATTACCTCTTTATCGCACAATCCGGTTCAATTTTTTTGCAAATCTTTTCTGCTTCCGTCAAAATCTGTTCCAGCTTGCTTTCCTCTGTATTCAGAATTAGCTTTTGCGTCAGGAAACTGATAGAAACCGACTCTACTCCATCCAATTTTCCAATTGCTTGTTCCATTTTTGCAGCACAATGAGCGCAATCCAAATTTTCTATACGATATACTTTTTTCATTGTAATAGTTCCTTTCTTATTCCTCGATATGTTCCATCCCCTGTGCAATTATCGTTTTCACATGATTATCTGCCAGAGAATAAAAAACGGTCTTTCCTTCTTTGCGAAATTTCACCAAGCGCGCCTGCTTCAAAATCCGCAGCTGATGGGAAACTGCAGACAAAGACATTCCTAACAGTGCCGCCAAATCACAAACACAAAGCTCCTCTTCCATCAGTACATAGAGAAGTCTGATTCTGGTGCTGTCTCCAAACACCTTATAAAGTTCTGCCAAATCATACAAATGTTCTTGGGGCGGAAGCTTTTTCGTAATTCGGTCAATTACATCAGGATGCGCATGTAAATAATCACATTGGGGTGTATGCATCATTATCACCTTCACTTTAACAATTGAACGATTGTTCAAGTATTATTATAAAGCTTTTTTCTATTTCTGTCAACCCTTTTTTTAAAAAAATAAAAAAAGACCGGTCATGAATCGGTCTTTTTTCAATTGAATTATTTAGAATTACTGCTCAAGAAGGGGATTCATTGCAGATGTTTCTCCCAAACTGGTGATATTGTAAGTAGTTACAGGAACACTAACCTGTGCACCATCAATTGTAACACTTTCAGTACCTACAGTAGGAGTATCATATGCATTTGCAATGGTTTCCTGAGAAGTAAAACGAGTTACCGCCAAAGACGGTTTTACATAAGCTTTCATGACTCGTTCCTCCTTGTACAAGTATAGAATTATAATTCAATTTGATTATAACACATCTTAATCATTTTGTAAAGTTAATTTTTAATTTTCGTTATTTTAAACAAAACAAAAACACTTCATTTGGCGATTTTAACAATTATTTCTTTAAAATTTTGTCAATTTCATGACGGAATGTTTCCACATCCTGAAAATCGCGGTATACCGATGCAAAACGAACAAAAGCAACTTGATCTAATTTTCGAAGCTTTTCAATCAGCATTTCTCCGATTTCCTCGGTTGAAATTTCCCGTTCCAGGGAATTATAAATAGAAGTTTCAATTTCATAGACAATGGATTCGATTTCCCCCATGGAAATAGGGCGTTTTTCGCAAGCACGTTTTAACCCATTCAAAATTTTTGTACGGTCAAAAGGCTGACGGCTATGATCCTTTTTAATAACCATAATCGGAACATTTTCTACTTTTTCATAAGTGGTAAACCGCTTTCCGCAAATCAAACATTCTCTCCTTCTGCGGATGGATACGCCTTCCTCTGTCGAACGCGAATCAATTACCTTGCTGTCTGCTTCACTGCAATAAGGACATTTCATAATCATTCCTCTTTTCTCTTGAAATTAATCTATGGATTGGCACATCAAATCAATCATTCTTGCCGCTTGGGCACGAGTAACAAAGGCTTGGGGTGCATATTGCGCAGCACTCATTCCGGAAATCATTCCTCCGTCACACAAAACCTGCACTGCTTCTTTTGCGTAATCATCAATTTCTTCTGCATCCTCAAATGAGTCGAAACGCGAAACACTTTTTGAAGGAAGACAGCCTTTTTGCTTCATAATACGATAAATAATCACCGCCATATCTTGTCTTTTCATGGGTTGTCCCACACCAAACTGTTCGGCACTGATTCCGCTAATCATCTGATTTTGGTAAGCCGCTGTTACATAAGGAACATACCAGGCTCCCGTCTGCACATCTTCAAAAGGCAATCCATCTGCTGTTCCTTGCAAACCAAGGCTATCTACTGCCATTTTCACAAATTGTTCTCTGGTCACCATATCATCGGGTGCAAAAAGACGATTTCCCATTCCGTTGACAATCCCGTCTACCGTTAACGCTTCAATGGATTGCTCTGCCCAATGGTCCTTTGGAACATCTAAGAAAATCTGCAAATCTCCCGTTTCCAGCAAACAAGCTTTCACGGTATCGTAAAGAGGCTGAAATTCTTCCGGAATGGTTTTGGTAACCAGCATGACCTGAACCTGCTGAGAATACAACGAAATCATTGCAATTTGCAAATTATTATAATTTCCGCTGTAAAGCAATCCTGCCATTACGCTTGCCATCACGGAATTGAAATTTTCTTCTGTCAGTGTTTCCTGCTGGGCAATGCGGTTACTTAAATCCGTTAAGAAATCCGAAATCATTTCTTCCGAAACACCGGCACCCTTCAATTCATTAATAAAATCCTCTGCCGTAATCTGAAGCACCCGATAGGTTTGCTCCAAGGAATATGCTCTCGCCACAGAAGCGACAGAAGACAATGCCAAAACAACACTTAAGATTCCTGCAATCCACTTTCTCACAGAATATCATCCCTTTCCTTTGCATTTGTTTCTTTTATTATATCACAGGTTTCGACATTTGACCAGTTTTTTTTACAAAAAATCATAAGATTTTAAAATTTCGCCTATGAACAGTAATATTTTTGGTGAAAAAGCGAATGGAACAAATCGGAAAAACACTGTATAATAATAAGGAATGATTGAAATGAGGAATGAAAATGAAAATTTTAGTTGTAGATGATGATAAAGACTTTTGTCTTTGTATTGGCGAAATGGTTCGTCTGCACCCTTCCATGGAATTGATTGGCATTGCGCATAACGGAAAGGATGCTTGCATTAAAATCAGACAATTTCAACCGGATTTGATTTTATTGGATCATTGTATGCCTTTGATGGACGGAATTGGTGTCATCACCTGGATGACTCAAACATTACCTTCTTATCGGCCCTTTATTTTCACTATGAGTGCTTGGGAAATCAATCAAATGCTAATTCCTGATCAAATTCGGTCAGCCATCACTTATGTAATCAAAAAACCTGTGGAATGGAGCATTTTGCAAGAAAGAATCCTTCAGCTTTGCAAAGTTCAAGAAGAAAAAATTGAAGTTCAGAAGAACCGCATCAGTAATCTGTTAAACAAATTTGAATTACGATCTCATACAGACGGATATCAGTTGATTCAACATGCATTACTGCTGATTTCCTCACAAAAAGACTGTGCAAAAAGCATCACATCCGTACTATATCCCAAGCTTGCAGAACAATTTGAGACTACTCCTCAAAGCATAGAACGAAAAATCCGATATGAGATTGATTGCATTTTTACAAAGTGTAGCAATTCTTACATACAAGAAATTCTTGATCAAACATCTGCTGATAAAGGCAAACTGACCAACAAGCAATTTCTCACATTACTGGCAAGAAGACTCGGTTATCTGTAAAATTCAAAAAATGTAAAAAGTGTGAAATAAAAAAAGGTTGAACAATCTCTTACAAAAGATTTTCAACCTTTTTGCTGCGAAAAAACATCACCGCTCAACGTACTCCCCGTACGCCTTTGGGTAACCAAAAGCTTTGCTTTTGCTTGGTTGTTCCGTTTTGAACATTTTTACAATTTTTTTCTTAAAACACTCTTCGATCAGGATTCAACTTGACGGGAGACACTCCATCCATAGGCAAATCTCCGAACAAGGTTTTTGCAAAAGCTTTGATGGTGGCATCGCTGGTTGAGTAAGCATTAACGCAAATATCTGCATTTCCCATGAAATCATAGAATATGTAAGGATATCCAAAAGACACACCAACCGATTTTTCATTTCCTTCCGTAAAGGCAAACCCGAAGGTCTGGCATTCCTCATCATAAAAACTCATAGCACCTTTCGGTCTGTGGGGTGCCAGATATGCAGCATAAAGAATCAAGTCGCTGTTTTGGTTAATCTCCTGTATTTCTTCAAAGGAAGAAAGGCGACGCTGCATTCTGACCTCCATGCCCATCTTTTCCAGTTCTGCTTTCAAAACCTCCATCCGATCCATAAAGGTATCATCATGGGTAGAACAAATCACACTAACCTTCTTCACCTGATTTTTGTCAAAGGGCAAACGATTCTGCTTATCACGAATCAAGGTAATGGATTTTTCAGAAATCAGATTGTCAACTTCCCGTGTACGGGGTGTTACCTCACAAGCCCGATACTCGTCAATCCGATAATCTTCATCAAACAAGCCCAGCTTTTCCTTCATTTCCAGCACACGGCGGCAAGCATCATCCACCCGTTCTTCGGGCAATTCACCGTTTAATACTGCCTGTTCCAGAATATCCACAGCATCCAAGCCTGTTCCCAGCAATACATCATTTCCTGCTTTGATCAATTCCACCAACAACTGTTGATAAGGATAACAAGCCTGCAACCCTGCCATTCCCACCGCATCGGTAATAACAACTCCCTCAAAGCCCATTTTTCCTTTGAGCAAATCAGTAATGATTTTTTTGGACAAGGTAGAAGGAATCAGTTTTCCGTTTACCATGGTATCATCGGCAGATTCAAAGGTTTCGTGGGCAATCATAACGGAATATGCACCGCTGTCAATCAATTTCTGGAACACCTTTCTCTGCCGTTCCCACCATTCTTCCATGGAAATATTCAATGCCGCGTTGGTGAAATGAGAATCTCTGTATTCATAGCCGTCAGAACCGGGGAAGTGCTTTAATGTTGCCGCAACACCCACCGACTGCATTCCCTTAATGTGAGCAGAAGCCAGACGAACCAACTGGTCGGGATTCAAAGAAAAGGGTCGCATACAACTCATGGAAAATCTGCTGGGAAGGTCTGCAACAGGTGCCCATCTCCAATTAATTCCTGCACAACGAAGCTCCTTTCCGACGGCAACCCCCAGCTCATAGGATAATTCTTCAGAATTTGCCGCACCGATGGAAAGACCGCTTCCCACTATGGTTAAATCAGAAAAAATGGTGCCTGCTCCCGAAGATTCCGCATCGGTTGCCATAAGACCGGGGATTTCCCAGTTTTTGTTCAAACCCTTAATCCATTCCCTATACTCGTCGCTGGTCACCTTGTAATTTCCGTAGTTTTTCTCGCTCATGTTAATATTTTTCAGATTCTGATTTCCTGCACACCAAAGAACACCGTAAGGATTTTTTTGTAAAATTTCATCCCGTTCCTCCAAAGGTCTCGGCAAATACTCATCAACCTCTGTTTTTTGCAACAAATCATACTGACGGATACAAACACATTGTCCCACCTTTTCCCGAATTGTCATTTCCTTTACATTTGGCTTTTTCATCATAGCTTCTCCTATCTTTCTTTATTTTGAAATACACAAATTCCATCCACATAAGTAGCAACCACATTCAGTTGCTGATCCATCAACACAAGGTCGGCACATTTTCCCAACCCGATGCTTCCTGTTTTGTCCTCCATTTTCAACCCCTTAGCAGGATTTAACGACACCATTTTTGAAACATCCTCCAAGGGAATTTCAAGCGTTTGCACCAGATGACGAACCCCGTCAAGCATGGTCATGGCACTTCCCGCAATGGTGCCGTCTGCCAGACGAATCACTTTATCCTTCACATACCGCATAATGCCGTCTACCTCAAAGCAATCAATTTCCATTCCTGCCGCATGACCCGAATCACTGATGATACAAATCTTATCCGCACCCTTTGCGCGGTAAATCAGCTTTACAATCGCAGGATGAAGATGCACAAAATCACAAATCATTTCGCAGGTGATGGCATCCTCTGTCAACGCCGCACCCAAAAGATTGGGTTCTCTGTGATGTAATCCCTTCATGGCATTGAAGGTATGGGTTGCACGGGTTGCTCCTGCTTCTATTCCCTTCATTGCCGTATCATAATCAGAAACGGTATGACCCATGGAAACAGTAAGACCACGGCTGACCGCATAAGAAATCAGCGCTCTTCCTTCTTCTGTATCGGGAGCGATGGTAATGAGTTTTAAAAGCCCACCTGCCGCCTCAATCATACAATCTAATTTTTCACGAGAGGGTTCTATCAGATTATCCACATTCATGGCACCTTTTCGTTCCTTGCTCAAAAAAGGTCCTTCTGCATGAATCCCCAAACACTTGGCACCGGGAGCAGTTTTTGCCGCCTCTGCCGCCATTTGGAATTGCTTTAATAAGGAGTCGTATTGAGAAGACCCCGAGGTAATGGCAAGGCCTGTCACCCCTTGGGTTGCCTCAAAGGTTGTAATCTTAGATAAATCTCCGTTCTTATCGCTGATACGAACCCCATTCGCTCCGTGAATATGAGTATCAATAAACCCGGGCAAAACATACAAACCTTCGGCATCCACACCCTCTCCTGACAAATTATGACCAATTTCAGCAATCACTCCATTTTCAATCCGCAAATCACACTTAACAAGCTGAAATTCCTCGTTCATCACAAGGCCGTTTTTAATAATCATAACGATTCTCCTTTCCTTTTCTTGTTTATCCAGTCATTGATAATAATTGATATTACAGTTCCTATCACTATTCCCAAAAGAAATCTAATTGCATAAAATATTGCATCGAAGTGAAGGGTTCCTAATGCAACATAAGCCTTTTGAAGCATCTCACCGAGACTTCCCGGTATTATACCCAATAAATAAAACAACCCAATAAATGAAACAAAGCACACCGGTATCGATACCGCTAAATATTTTTGAGAAGTATACCACAAAGATAAACTCGAAACCAAGGCCGAGACTACAATTGCCATATTTAATACAACCTCAAAAGAAATCCCATTGATTTCATCCTTTGTATAGAGTTTATCTACAAAATATTCTCCGCCTGTCAAACAATTGATAACAAAAGTAAAACCAATCCAAGTAAGAATCAAAAGTGCTCCTCGAAGAAAACCAAACAATAATGCTTTTTTCCAAGAATTTACTTTCATAAACGCTCCCTCCAACTGTTATTGTTATAATATCCTTTGAATCAATTCGGAAAGCTGTTTGGAAACCTTGATAGAGGAATTCACATTGGGATGCCCTACTGCACCGATTTCCTCCTTTTCTGCCGTTATTTTCTCAAGAGGAAGGTACCAAATATTGAAATCCCCTTGTTCCTTCCGCATTGCAATCAACCGTTCCAATGCACCGTGAAGTCTGCCGTTCATCAAGCCGTACGTCCAGATAATTTTTGTGTCAGGATACACCCTTCTGATATTATCCAGCAAAATATTCCCTTCCCGAATCATTTCCTCATCGGTGGTGCCTCCTGCACAATCGTTGGTTCCGCAACACAGAACAAACACATCGGGAATCCATTGAGAATGGTCGTATCCTTTTACACCTCTGATAACCATATCAAAAATTTCCTGAAACTGCACATCATCCTGCCCTGCACAATTGCGCCATACTCCCTGACCGCCCCAGCCTTCACTGCGGATTTCGGCATTGAGAAGTTTTGCCGTCATGTAGGCAAAAGATTTGGTGCTGTCCTGCTCGTATCCGTGGTACTCTGCTCTGTCCTGGGGAGCAAGCACACCCCATCCCGTTACAATGGAATCTCCCATAAATTCAATTTTCAAATCCTTTTGGTCGGTTACGGGCAAAAGCTCGGGAGTCTCTCCCATTACCGTGATTCTTTTCAGCACCAGACCATCATCCAATTCCGACACTCTGATTAAGGTCACAGGGTGAGCCTTGTCCTCCTCAAAATCCAGAATCACTCTGGGGGAAGAGCCAAACAATTCAAACCGTTGCTCCCCGTTTTCGGTGATTGCTTTCATATAAACAGGATCCGCGGTTTTATATTCTGCAAATTCAAATTCGATTCGATGTCCTGAAAACACCAATTCTACCCCACTGTTGCACCAGGAAATATGAAGACCTTCATCCAACAGGGTTCTTCCCAACAATTTTACTTCTGTGGTTTGATTCAAACAAAACTTTTTATATTGAAAATTCATCATTCTCCTCCTTAAATACAATATACTACCGATGCAATCCTTTTTGCCGATTCCGCCAAAGAGGAAAGCCATGCAAACTCATCAATAGAATGAATCCCGTCTCCTTCTGCACCCAAGGAGTCGATACAAGGGATTCCGAATGCCGTCACATCTGCCCCATCTGACCCTCCTGTCCGTTTCCCTTTCTCTAACACAGGCAGTCCGTTTTCCTGATAAATCTTATTGACGGTTTCCAACAACGCCTCATTCTGTTTTGTCAATTCCATAGCAGGTCTGCCCTCGGGCTGATCCACTCTGCAACTGCAACCGGGAACAACCGTCCGATTTGCCACCTCTTGCACCTTCTCTCTCATCCATGCAAGCTGCTCTGCCGTTGCAAACCGAACATTTGCCTGAAATACGCAACTGCCGGGCACCGTATTGGGAACCGTACCCCCTTGAATGGTACTGCAGCAACAGGTCAATCCATCCTCATCCTTAATATTTTCTAATTCAATAATTTTGTGTGCCGCCTCTAAAATGGCATTGGCACCTAAGGTTGCGCATTTGGAAGAATGTGCTTCTTGCCCCGTTACGGTGAAGGTAAAGGTGACAATTCCTTTTCGCTCCAGACATGCCACTCCCTTTGTATGTCCTTCTAAATTCAAAAATGCAATCGAATCCTTCGCCTTTTCACAAATATAACGAATGGTTTCCTTGTTGCTTCCCTTGCTGCCGGTTTCCTCATCACTTTGCAACAAAAGCTGTACGGGACGGGAAGAAAAACCACATCGTTTTAAAGCATCCATGGCCAGCATTGCCGCAATAATTCCGCCCTTACAATCCGTCACACCGGGACCGTATATTTTTTCTTTCTCCTTCCTCACCGCAGGAGAACCAAACATTCCTACAGGATGCACCGTATCCATATGCCCCGAAAGGGAAACAGGCTTACCCTCCGCCTCTTCGTTCATGGTAATGCACACCACATCTCCTGATACAGGCTGACGAAAAAATTCCACCTTCCAGCCTTGCTTTTCAGCAAGCCCTGCAACAAAGAGACCCACCTGATCGACCCCTGCTTTATGGTCGGTAGGACTTTCTATATTACACACATCCTCCCAAAGAGAACGATATTCTTTCTCTAATGCATCAATGGTTTGTAACACCTTTTCACAGTTCACTTTTACTTCCTCACAATCTGAATTTCTTTAGGGCAAGTAATCACAGGCGGTTGCCCTTCCTTCATATCACAAACAACCATACCGTAAGGAGTGGGCAATTCCACTCTTGCTTCCTTTAATCCTAACAGGGAAGGAGACAACTCCAGTCGTTTCATGCCCGCCTCCAAAACCTTAAATCCCAACAACGCTTTGGGAAGAGAATAAAGAGGAGTTCCGCCCCATGCATGACTATGGTCAAAATGATAAGTTGGTTCAGGTGCAACAAATCCTTCCACCAACCCCTTGGGGCAATCGGAAACAGGCACCTTCCATCGTTCTAAAACCGCCACAGTATAACCATCGCGAAGACCGTTTCGTTCAATTGCCTCTAACAAATAATGGGCAAAATAAGGCTGATATTCTCCCTCACATTCCCCTGTCATAATTTTTCTGATTAGCTCTTGTGCCGTCGTTTGGTCACATACTCCAAAGCATGCCGCTAAAATATTGGAATGCTTCAGATAATACCGTTTTTCCGTGTTACGGGGCATCCATTGTCCCAACAAATGTTCAGGAGTAGGGGTATTGAGTCCTTCAAAATACAACCCCTTTTCCTCATCATACAGCAAGGAATTGATGGCATTTTTTAAGGCTTCCTTCTGTTTTCCGCAACGAATTGCCATTTCGGATTCAGAAAGCTCCCGAAAAATCAACTCCGCCTTTTCCAAAGCACCAAAATAAAACAAATTCAAACAACTTTGCCCCAACGCTTTCGGGGGATGGTGCATGGAAATTTCATCAATATAAATCCAATCCACAAACATATAATCAGGGGGTGTTTCAATCAATCCGTTCTCCCCAAGATAAGTTTCAAACCGTTGTAACAACAGCAGGAGTGCATCCTTACATTCCTCCAAAAGGACCTTGTTTCCCGCAAACAAATACACCTCATAAAGCATCAACACCCAGAGTAAACTGTAGGTGGTATGGAACATCCTTCCGTCGTTGTTCCGAAGCAGTTCAGCCGTCCGCACCACATCAAATTCCGCCAATGTCATATCTCCAAAAGAAACGGCAGTCATCAGACTCTCGATATAATAATCCCCCGTACAGGCAAGGGGTTCGCAATGCCTGGGACTGTCAAGATGATGCAATTGTCTGCAATACTGCAGAGTATGACGGCAAACCTCCAACACCCGGTTAAGGGCTTTGTCATTCGTCGTAGTAATGGCACATTCCTTTACGGGATAATGAGTAAGTAGGAAGACAGGCTGTATCCATACGGTCTCGTCTGAATCATTTTCTGCCCTGATTACCAGTTTTCCTGCACTATGTAATGCGAATCCGCGATAGGTGCCGTCTTTGTCAAACACAAAGGTTTCTTTGGAGCCTTCCTCCTCTGTTTCCTTGCAGGTAACAGTCATCCGCACTTCTCCTTTGGTTTTCACCTTCAGGGACAAAAAACCGGCATAAATCATATCAAATTCCAAATTCTGCTCTACCTGACTGTGGGGCGGCACGATTACTTCATCCGTTTTCATTTCCCGTTCTGTGCGAATGGCAAGGGGTGCTGTTTTGGTGTTCCAAAAATTTGGAATCACCTGTGCCGAAACATATGGGTCGGGTGCAATTCTTCCGTCATAATGAAAAGGAGAACAGTATGCACCGTTTAACCGACAATTCCAACTACTGTCTGTAGAAAAAATGTACTGACTGCCGTCTTCAAAGCAAATATGACCCGTCAGCATAAATCCGCCGTGTCCTTTAGAATATTCACAGATTTTCACGGGCATCATTTTTACCCGTGCAAAAAAATGCAAGGTATCAGAATGGGGAGTCAGCGTCGTTTTTGTAGCATAAAAATTGCTTCTGGGCAGTTCATTCCCGATAAAATCTCCCCCCGAAGGAACGGGGCCTGTGGCAAGGAACTCGTCATTGCAAAAAAGCTGAAATTCCGTATCGCCGCTGAACCGAAGCTGAACATACGAAATCTGTTTGTCAAACCGATACTCCCGTTCAAACTCTGCAACTGTGTAGCTTTCCACATTATTTCGTTCCAAAAATCCGCTGTATTTCGTGGTCTGCCGTTTTGGATAGTTCTCCTCGGGCAACCAAATCCATGTTTCGTGAAACATCTGTTTCTCCCCTTCTAAACAATCTGACAAAAACCAATTTTCCCAACCAAATCAGGGTCGTGAAACAAAATGGGACGATAGCATTCTTTTCTGTATTCCTCCACAAAAGAAATACTGTTTTTTGGACATTCGCTGCTGCCTGTGGGAATCCTTTGACTCAGATTTTCTCTTGTGTAACATTCATCACCGCAAAGAACAATATGATTCTGAATCAACACAATGCAAGACCCCATCGTATGACCGCCAATCCGCTTGACCAGTATCTCATCCGTCAAAGAAAGCTTCTCCTGAAACAAGATAACCTCCTTACAATCGACAAGATACTGCTTTGCACGATTCCATTCTGATTCCTGCAAAAATACGGTTGCATTGTTATAATGTCTCACTCCATCAATATGGTCGTGATGGGCATGGGTCAATACAACATCGGTAATACTTTCCCGACGAATTTTGTACTTTTCCAGCACCTCCACAGGTTTTTGAAATTCATATAAAGGAAACCCGGGCATGGTATCACAACCTACATCAATCAAAATCTTCCTATCTCCCGTTTCCACCAGAAAAAACAATAAGGAGATGGGTAATTTTTTGTCAGGATTTCCGTCCGGAAATGCCATTTTCTCCGTAATTTCCGTTTTGCCGTATTGAAATGCAGTCAGCTTCATCTTACTTCTCCTGTTTATAACAATACTTCTTTATTGGTACCGTAAAAAATATCGTCTTTTCCGCTAATCAGTTGTAAAAATTCTTCAAATCTGTCCCAATTATCATGAACATCAAATTCAAAGCTATGTCCCCAAATATAAAACAATTTCGGTGTTTCCGGTTTCAAATTCAAAAACTCCTCACCCAATCGGAACAAATCATCATAATCATCCTGATGGACCGTGGGGTTAAACTGATAAAGATTGTCCTGCAAATCAAAATTCAGGGTGGAAATGGTAGTTCTGGCATATTTTATCTTGGTACGGGTTTGAATCAACTCTGCCACTCTGTCTGCATTGTTACCGTTGCCGGGATATGCCATACCACAAATCGGGTAACCCACAAGGGCTTCTAAATTCTTTCTGTCTTCCTCGATTTGCCGAACCACTTCCTCATCATCCTCAATCTCCTGTAAATAAGGATGAGTCAAGGTATGAACCGCAACCTCATGACCTTCAAACACCTTCTTTACCTCTGTTGCAGGAAGCTTGTCATGACGAACCGTCACACCCTTTCTAATAATCTCGCGCTTGGTTCCCAAAAGCTCTGAATTTACATTAAATGTCCCCTTGACACCATATTTGTTGAACAACTCAACCAAACGAATGTCCTGCATAATGCAATCGTCATAGCTAAAGGTTACCGCCTTCATTTTTCCTTGAAACATCTTCTTTTCTCCTTTCATGAATATCATCTCGTTATATTATGGAAGCATTTCCCTCTCTGTCATCAATTCTGCATAAGACAGTATTAAGCTAGTTTCAGGCCAGCAAGTACCGCAAAACACTCCGCCAACCCGTTCAAACCCTTCCCAATCACTCATATTCACCCGTTCGCAAATATACCCTGCGGGCAATTGTTTGGGAGGGGAATCCCATGAATAAATCGGTTTAGTTTCAGTGGAAACACATTGAGGAATAAAATATGCAATATCCTTGATTAAATCAAGGTATTCTTCATGCTTGGTGTAACGATACAGTTTCAACAAGCTATCTCCCGACAATGTACAAATCCCCGGGGCAGAATGTTTATTCTGCACATTCGCAAACACACTGCCGACCGTGTTAATATTCAGCCGACCAAATTCACTGCTGCTCGGAAAATGATAGGCATAAGATACCACCCACGAAGAACAATACCATGCAACTCCTTTTGCATAAGAAAGCCATTTTTCGGCTTTGGTTACTTCATAAAGAACGACACAGCTTTCCAACAATCCAAATGCACTTTCGCTGTCAGGTGCTCCCAAAATTTCTCCGGGTCCTCCATTTGTGATTCCTATTTGCTTGAAAAGTTCGATATGATACTCCAAACTGTCTTCTGCTGCCTTTAAATACCTGACATCATCAAAAAACACTCTCGCCTTTGCCAAAGCTGCAGAAACAATGGCGGCAGAGGTGCTGTTTCCTATCACCAATTCTCCACTATTGATATTGACAAATTGACCGATTTTTCCATATGTATCAAACAAAGTGACAAATGCATCGGCACATCATTTTGCACTGTCAATCCAGCTTTGCTTTGGAGAGACAGCTGTAAAGTTTTTAAATAAAAAATACAAAGCATCGGCACTTTTTCGCAGTAAATGAAGCTGTTCCATTCCCGAAGTACAAAAGCTGTCATCCATGATTGCTCCGTTTTTGATAATACCATAATAAAAACCGCTTTTCGCCTGATGACGGGTCATGTAGTCAAGGGTTTGTACGGCTCGTTCACGGGACAAATCCGTTCCGTATTTCAACAAAGGATAAGTAGACATTCCGCCTCCTACCCAACCGCATTGCCAGATTTTTGAAGCCTCTGCATAATACTCTCCGCTAAAATTAGCTTCATTAAAATGCTGCTCCAGCAAATCCCAAAGCTCTTTAGTATAGCCAAATTCTGCCCGTTTATCCTGCAACACCGATTTTCTCAACTGAAAATAATACTTGTAAAATTCAAAGATATCGGCACAGTCAAAAGAAGCAATTTGATATGGTGAACATATTTGCTCTCCTGCCGTAACAAAAATCCCCCTATCTCCCGATGTATCATGAGGACGGCAAAACCTGTAAAGGTCCGTACGATTGGCAGGATAAGAAATCTGTATTTTCCCTTTTTCCAAGGTAAATCCCAGATTTTTTCCTTTCACCTCCTGATGGGTGAATAGCAAAAAACCTTGCTTGCTCTGCCGATAAAAAATGCCTGCACAGGGTGTTGCCATATCCCCTGTCGTTACCTGAATGCTTCCGCTTCCGTCAGGATTGAAAGCCGGAACATCCGTCATCAAGGGTTCACAATGCACCCCTGATTCCTTTGGAAAATACATGGGCGGATATCCTCTGGCCACCCGTTGCAACCGATTTCCGTTATAAGCACAGGCAGGCATCATCACATAACAATCTTCTTCCCAATCAGAAAAGGTAATTTCTACATCAAAAAATGCTTGTTCTGAGGTTTTATCTGCTGTAAAAGAAATATGCGACTCGCTGATTTCACATACTCCGTATTCTGATGTTGCTTTCATCGTATATTTCATCCACTTTATCCTCCTTTTCCTGCTTCTCCAAACCCATTGTCTGTAAGAACAGATTTCGTTTTATTAAATCTATTCCAAAATCAGTAAACAATTGAGATGCCATCATTTTTTGAAGTTTTTGCATACGCAAAAGTGAAATTAAGATTGCCACTCTGCCGCAAGGCAGAACTTCACTTGCCTGCAAAGGCAAACTTAATTAATGATTTCAACTTTTTTGAAATCATTATACCATAAAAACCCAAAAAAAACAACCTTTTCCGCACGGAATCAATAAAAAATCGTCGGAAAAATACATTATTTTTCCGACGATTCCATTCCAATTATTCTGCCAATTGTTTTTCTTCCTCTTCCTGAACTTCAGGGAAAGCAGAAAGCATAGGCTTGATGTCTTTATTTTTCAAATTTCTGTCAATATAATTTCTTGTAATCTTCACTACCAGACCGGAAAGTACCAATACACCGATCAAGTTGGGTACCATCATCAATCCGTTAAAGGTATCTGAAATATCCCAAGCAAGAGAAGAAGTTAACAATGCACCGCAGAAAATCATTACAAGATGAATTACTTTATAAATCTTGGTAGCCTTTGTTCCAAACAGATATTCCCAGGCCTTTGTACCATAGTGATCCCATCCGAGAACGGTGGTAAATGCAAACAACAAAATGGCAATCGCAATAAATCGTTCGCCCCATACACCAAACAAAATGGAAAATGCCTTTGCTACCAGGTTGGCATCTGTTGCACCCTGCATCAGGGCACCTGTGTCAAGATTGATCACACCGGAGGTTAATACAACCAGCGCAGTCATGGTACAAACAACCATGGTATCTGCAAACACTTCAAAGATACCCCACAAACCCTGACGAACAGGCTCTACCACGTTGGAGTTGGAGTGAACCATAACCGAAGAACCAAGACCTGCTTCGTTGGAGAAAACTCCTCTCTTACAACCAAGAGTGACAATTTCCTTCACCGCAATCCCTGTTACACCGCCCCATACGGCAGGTCCGGTAAAGGCATACTTAAAGATAGAAGCAAATGCAGCACCAATGATACTGTAATTGATACCGATAATAATCAAGCTTCCCAGTACAAACAAGACAACCATAAAAGGTACCACTTTTTCTGCAAAGTTTGCAATTCTCTTCAAACCGCCTAAGATAATCAATCCCGCAATTACAACAAGCACAATACCGATAATCAGATGATACATGGTAACATCTCCGAAAGGCATTGCTTCCAGAGAAGGAATTTGAAAGGCATCTACCACGTTCACAACAATCTTGTTAATCTGACCCATGGCACCAATTCCAAAGGATGCCAAAATGGCAAAAATGGAGAACAGAACAGCCAAAACCTTACCAATCCACCGACAACCCTTAAAATTGCCAAGACCGTCTCTTAAGTAGTACATCGCACCGCCTGACCACTCGCCGTCTGCATTCTTTCTTCTGTAGTAAATCCCTAAAACATTTTCAGAATAGTTGGTCATCATACCAAAAAATGCAGCAATCCACATCCAGAATACCGCACCGGGACCACCTCCTACGATTGCTGCTGCCACACCGGCAATGTTACCAACACCAACGGTTGCCGCCAAAGCAGTACAAAGTGCCTGGAACTGAGAAATAGATTTTCCCTGCACATGACCGGATACCTTTTTGTCAAAAATCTTTCCGATGGTTTGAGAGAACCAATGACCGATATGTGTAATCTGAAACACACCGGTAATTACGGTCATAATCAAGCCTGTTGCCAAAAGCAGATAAAGACCCTTTCCCCAAACAAAACTGTTGACACTATTATTAAAATTGGTCAACGCTTCCACAAAACTTACCATAATATTTCCTCCTTGATTGGGCTAAATAAAGTAAAAAGCGGAGTTTTTGAAATACAAAAACTCCGCATCAAAAAAGCCGACTAAAACCTTTTTTTCTCCGTCCTTTTGCCTGAGAGATTAACCCAAAAGGGCTTTACACCTTCGGCATCCTGTTATGTTAGGACTTCTCCGGAGTGCTATCTGTGAACAGTCACCGCTATCGCACCTGAGAGCATTACTCCTTCGGCAAGGCAAACGCCTTTCTCCTGCACACTTCACTTAGCTCAAGTATTTAATTGCATTTTATTATACACCTTTTTTGTCAAATTGTCAAGACTTTTCTCGAAATTCTCTTGATTCCGGTTAAATCAAGCTGTTCAGATCTACATATTCTAAGTCAAGACTTTTTGCAACATTCTTATTGGTGCAATGATGATTGTAAATATTCACACCGTTAAACAAGCCTGCATCCTTCTTCACCGCAGCTTCAAATCCAATATTTGCCATCATTCTTGCATATTTAAAAGTAGAGTTTGAAAGAGCGATGGTAGAAGTATAGGGAACTGCACCGGGCATATTACCAACACAGTAATGAACAATTCCTTCTTCAATAAACACAGGATTATCGTGGGTGGTTACATGAGAGGATTCGCAGCAACCGCCCTGGTCAATAGCGATATCAACAATTACAGAACCTTTTTTCATCAGTTTCAGGTGCTCCTTGCGAATCAGCCAGGGAGCTTTTCCACCGGGAATCAAGACAGAGCCAATAACCAAATCTGCTTCCTGCAAGCATTTTTTAATGTTGGCGTCTGTACTGTACAAAGTGGTAACAGATGCACCAAATACATCCTCCAAATAAGAAAGACGATTCATGTTAATATCCAGCAAGGTAACCTGAGCATCAATTCCCACAGCCGCTTTTGCCGCATAGGTACCTGCAACACCGCCACCTAAAATGACAATTTTACCTCTTTCTACACCGGGAACACCGCCCAACAGTATTCCGCGACCACCAAAACTACGTTCCAGATATTTTGCACCTTCCTGAATGCTGAGACGACCTGCAATCTGGCTCATGGGACGAAGACAAGGAAGATTTCCTTCCTCATCGGTAATGGTTTCATATGCCACCGCTTTTACACCACGATTCATCAACGCCTCGCCAAGACCGGGATTGGGAGCAAGATGCAGATATGTAAATAAAATCTGTCCGTCCTTTAAATATTCATACTCACAGGGCTCCGGTTCTTTGACCTTAATAATCATATCACATTGATTGAATACTTCCACAGGGGTATCCAAAACAACAGCACCTGCTTCGCGGTACATTTCATCCGTAAAGCCGACCCCTTCTCCTGCTTTTGATTCTACATAAACAGTATGCCCATCTGCCACAAATGCAGCTGCATTATCAGGTGTCATCCCTACGCGGTACTCATGATTTTTCAATTCCTTGGTTGTTCCGATTTTCATTTCACATTTCTCCTTTTTACAAGTATACTACTATTATAAAATGAAACTGTATATTTGTCAATCATTTTTCAACAAAAATGAGGGGTGTAGCAAAATGCTACACCCCTCAGACCGTCGAAAAAGTCGGTCTACCGCAAGCGAAGTAAAATAAAACAAGAAAAAACATATTCTTTCATATTTACAATAACAAATAAAAAACCGTCAGGAGAATGTCGGATTTTCCTGACGGTTGCTTGCTTT
>SVJP01000164.1 GCA_015068925.1 Oscillospiraceae bacterium | reverse complement strand
CTGTCAGACCGTCGAAAAACTCGGTCTACCGCAAGCAAATAAAAATAAAGAGATTAATTATGAATTTCTAATCAAATATAAAACAAGAGAAAAACCGTCAGGAAACGATCGAAATTTCCTGACGGTTGCTTACTTTTTCTCGGTCTGCCGGCGTGTCGATAGGTTGATCGACACACAGAGGTAGGTCGAGAGGCAAGTTTTGTTCATAGCACAAAGCAATCATTGTTACACTACTGCACCAAACCTTCTTTGCCTGAAAACATTTTGTAATAAAAAACTAAGAAGCTTTCTTTTTTCTCTTGCACCATGATTTTTTCTCGCACTCAGGGCATTTTAAGTGTCTTGCGGTCAAAGTGTGAGCACCCCACAAGTAAGCCTTGAAGGTGGGTTTGAAGGTATGACCACATTTTCCGCATTCATACACACCCGTTTCATAGTCAACCTTTGCCGCAAAGAAAATGGCGGCAAAAATCAAAATGACCGAAAGGATGGTGAGAATGGTTGCAGATACAGGGCTGAGTACCGCCTCTTCCGTAAGAATACTGCTAATCACAAGCAAGGCCATACTAAGCACAACACCGAGTATAGATAATATTGTTTTTATTTTATGATTCATTTCTCCACCTCGTATTCCCAATCAAGTATACCGCCAATCATCCCTATCCTGCTATCATTCCCGCAGGCAGTAAGAAAAATACAGAGAATAGCCGATATCATACATAATAGTTTCTTCATACGCCACCTCATAAAACTCAGGTTTATTATACTAATCCCATGCACCATTCAACACCAATAGCAACAATTACTACAAGAGCAGAAATGATAAAGCCGTGAATCATAGGGTTAACACCCGATTTTTTCATATCCTTAAAACTCGTATTTAAGCCTATTGCAGCAAGGGCAGTAACCATCAGAAATTTACTGACATCTTTTGCAAAAGCTGAAACCTCTGTGGGTATTACGCCCAGACTGTTAATCATTGCCATAGCCAAAAATCCCACAATAAACCAAGGAAACAATCCTGCGATATTAACCTTGCTGTGCTCTATATCAGGATTTCCTTTTCTTTTGATCCTTAAATTTATAAACGAGAAAACAAGAACTGTCGGAATGATAGACAAAGTCCTTGTGAGCTTTACCATAGTGGCAAAATCGCCTGCGCCTTCAGAAAAAGCATATCCCGCAGCAACTACACTTGAAGTATCATTCACCGCCGTTCCTGCCCATAAACCGTAAGCCATATCGGAAAGACCCATCATTCTTCCCATAATCGGAAATAGAACAATCATTGCCATATCAAACAAAAATGTGGCTGATATCGCATAGGCAATATCAGAATCTTCTGCATCAATGACAGGTGCAATCGCCGCAATAGCAGACCCACCGCAGATTCCTGTTCCTGCCGAAATCAGGTTTGACAACTTCCAATTGAGTTTCAATGCCTTGCCTATAAAATATCCTCCGCCGAAACAAGTCAGCAAGGTAAAAATCATTACCATTAAAGACAATTTTCCAACCGAAAGAATTACTTTTACGCTAAGAGAAGCTCCAAGAAGAACAATGGCAAATTTCAATACTTTTTTAGAAGTAAATTTAATACCCGATTTAAGAAAATCCGGTTTCCAGAAATGATTGATAATCATTCCGATAAACAACGCAATTACCGATGCACCAATGAGATGTATCGGCAAGCATCCTTCCAGTATTTTCGCAACGAATGCTATCACAATTGAAACTGCAAAGCCCGGAATTATCTCACAAATATTTTTTATTATTCTCATTTTATACCTCCGTTAAAATCATAAGATTTATTTGTCTCTCTGTTTCTGTACTCATGCTTTTCATAATAGCCAATCAGTGTGCCGTTATCATCGCGAAGAGCCACCATATACACATCCTTGTTTTCTTTTTCATTATGGTATATGAACATCATGTTATTGTTCTCTCTTTCACCAAACCACGATATCACTTTATCTATCATTTCACAAGATGTTGCATTGTGGCAGTTTTTCACGCTATTGCCCGTCAAATCCTTGTGATAACGCGCTTTTGCCGACGGGTTCATATATACAATGGTATGCTCCAAATCACAAACAACGATAGGGGCCGTATCCTGCTCCAAAATACTTTTGAATAATTGATTTTGTTTCATATCAATCACCTCTCTCATGGCTCTCAACCTGTTTTTATGCAGCAAAGGCTTTGGGGGAAATGCCATCCCTCAAAGCCTTAATGTATCACTTGGAAATACTCTAACTGAAAACCAGATTATTCTCCAAATCGGTTGATTTGATAGGTAGAAACAACTATGCCGTTTTCTTCAGTCTCTGAGCCCAAATATACAACCGGTTCGCCTACCACTTCTTCACCGGGAAGTAAGGTAACAGCCGCACCAATGGGTTCCCGTACATCATCTGCTACCAACATGGTCTGCAGCTGATGCCCTTCCTTTTCTGTGATATCCAAAACATTTTCAAATGTTACAGTTTCTCCGGCAGGAATCACTTTGGTATCCTTCTTCACCTGCACCAATGTTTTCACACCGTTTTCAGCAACAACATATTCTGCAGTAATCATGGAAACCGTAAATTCCTTGGTCAGATTATTTTTCACATCTGCTCCTGCTTTCACAACACCGGCAAGGAAGCCTTCCACCTGCTTGTCTCCCTGATAATAAACAGGTGCTTGCGCAGTAAAGCTGACATCTGCACGAGGACGAACCAAATCAAACTGATTGTTCTTTGCAATTTCTTCGTCTGTCGTATAGATAGATGCTGCATCGTTTGTTGCTTTACAATAATTAAAGGTATTACCGGTAATCACAGTTTTAGCACCTTCCATAAATGCTCCTGTATTTTCAATTGCAGCTTTTTGGTTTACTGTAAAGGAACTGTCTTTTACCGTCATGGAAGAAAGAACCGCTCTGGAACCATTGTACAAATCATCAGAATAGGTCTTGATTGCACGGGTTCCTACAAACAAACAACCGTCGATTACCAATGCGCCGCCCTTTCCGTCTTCATTAACACCGCTGTAAAAGAGAGCATAACTTCCTGATGAATAATTGTGGAATTCGCAATTTTTGTAAGTGGAATTTTTGGTTGTATCCATAACAAGATTGGTAAATTTACAATTGGTATAAGTCAGATTATCTCCTGTATAAACATACCAGGCAGAACAGATACGGTCCCCTTTCCCATTTACCGAAACACTGCTCTTATTATGACCGATTGTCAAATCACTGAATGTAACTGTCTCAGTCCCATAAGTAGTAATAAACGTGGTAGCGGATTCAGAAGAATTTGAGGGTTTTGGAGTAGAATCATCCACAAAAATTCCCGCTTCTTTATCTTTGCCCACAAAATGAATTTCTTCTACATCTGCATCCAAGGGTTTTGCACAAGCAGCATATAACTTTCCTGCTCCGCCATAACCGCAAGACAAAGTCTGCAAACCGTAAATTTCATAAGTAATATTTGTATACTTCTTTGCAACCGCTTCGGCAAATGCCTCCTCTAAGGTTGCAAACTGCTTGCCTTTCCCTACCGTAAGGGTTACAGCATCTTCCGCAAATGCGGTGATACCAAGCATTCCCACCAGCATCACCACTGACAGTACAACTGCCAACATTCTTTTTGTTCTCATTTCTCTATCCTTCCTTCTTTTCAAACTATACCATGTTCCTCAAGCATGGTACTGATTGTAATAATTATATCATATTCGGTCAATCATGTCAATCTTTTTGTAAAAAATCATAAAAATAAGGAACCTTTTCAAAGATTCCCTATCATTTTTATCAACAGTTAATTAGAAACATCACAGTTTTCGCAACAGTTGCTGCATTTTCCCTTGGAAGTATCAAAGGGAACGGGTAAGCCTTGCCGTTCATAATAGTCTGCAATAGCGGCATGAACTGCTTCTTCTGCCAACATGGAGCAATGCATTTTAACGGGAGGAAGACCGTCCAATGCTTCTGCCACCGCCTTATTGGTCAGCTGCAACGCTTCCTCAATGGTTTTCCCCTTTACCAGCTCCGTTGCCATACTGCTTGTTGCAATTGCCGCACCGCAACCGAAGGTTTTAAAGGTAACATCCTGAATTACGTTATCTTCAATTTTCAGATAAATTCTCATAATATCACCACACTTTGCATTCCCCACTTCACCGATACCGTTGGCATCAGGAAGCTCTCCCACATTTCTGGGATTAGCAAAATGGTCCATTACTTTTTCACTGTATAACATCTTACTTCACCTTGCTTTCCT
>SVJP01000163.1 GCA_015068925.1 Oscillospiraceae bacterium | reverse complement strand
ACACCTTCATTACAATATGATTGTGAAACATGCTACAGGACTGATACATACGTCCTTTGTTGCGGATGAAAAAATCAACCCGGGAAATAAACTTTCCCGAAAAATTATCCTAACGGATGAAATCATTCCCAATGAAATTTTTTCGGGTTTTCCTAATCTTACTGTGATCCCCCTGCAGACCATTCCGATTTTCCTTTCGTCCATGGTGGATCAGCAGATTACCCTACCATACCTTGAAGTTACGGAAAGTTTTGGAGTGCCTGCGGATGTCTGTCCGCTTCCTAGTGCCGAGGCAGGTGTTGCAATAGAAGACGATTATCCGAAAATGGGATGTTGTATGATCGCCACCAATATGCCCTGTGACGGTTCTGTTATGAACTCCACATTCCTTGACAGACGTTTGAAGCTGCCTGTGCATTTATTTAATATACCTCTTCGCTATAACGATGAGGATGTTCAGGAATATGCAGTGGAAGAAGTAAAGGAGCTGATTAGGTTTGTGGAAGAGCAGACCGGTGAAAAATTTGATTGGGAGATATTCACCGAAGCACTTAAGAATTCCAACAAGCAGCTGGAATTCGAACTGGAAAAATGGGATATAAACAAAACCATGTATCCTCAAATGACGGGGGCTACATTCTGGCTCTACAGAATTTATTATTTTAACCTTTCCGGTGGGGTTGACAAGCGATTCCTTAAAGTTGATAGAAAAGTCAACAAGCTGATGATGAAGGGTTATGAAAAGAAAGAACCGGTTTCCAGGGAAATGCGTCATCGGGCAGTGGTGTGGAGCTGCCCTGCAAATTATTATACAAATTTTGCAAACTGGCTTGAAAATTGTTGGGGTATCAATGTTGTTATGGATATGGAAACCATGATTTCTTACATCAAGTACAACACAGAGGACGAAGAGCAGATACTCAGGGATGTTGCAAAAACATATCAGCGGTCCATTATGCGAAAGCATACAAAGGGCGGCTATCGAAATGTTTTGAATGAACTTTGGCGTATCGTTGAGGAATATGATGCAGATACCGTTATTATGTACGACCAGATTTCCTGCAAAGGTATGGACGGATTGGCGGGCATCTTTGATGATCAGGCAAGAGAGCGTAAGCTTAATTTCATTTGGGTAAAGCAGGATCTGATGGATCCCAGAACCATTTCCAGAAGAGAAATGCGTGAGCAGGTCAATCAATATATGCAGACCGTTCTTCAGGAAAAGCCTCTTGATTCCACACTGGTTGATTTTGAAGACGATTTGGCTTGGTAAAGGAGGGAATGTATTATGAGATTTTTTGGTGGATGTGACGTGGGTTCAACCTATACAAAATGCGTTATCCTTGATGAAAAAGGAAACATTGTTGCCAAGGTTACCAACAGAAGTAAGATTAACCCTGTAGCCAGTGCGGAAATCGCTTTGAATGATGCCATTGAACAGGTGGAAGGTCTGAACTCGGCGGAAGAACTCAGCTATCTGATCGGTACAGGTTACGGCAGAAATAAAGTTCCTTTCGCGGACGAAAATATTTCAGAAATCAGCTGTCATGCAATGGGTGTTCATGTTACAAATCCTGAGGTCAAGGCAATTATTGATATCGGTGGCCAGGACGTAAAGGGGATATCAATCGATCATGACGGTACGGTCAAAAACTTTGCTATGAACGACAAATGTGCTGCCGGAACAGGCAGATTTTATGAGGCAATGGCCAATGCTTTCGAAATGACCCTGCCCGAGTTTTCAAAGCTTTCATTGTCGGCCAAGAATACAATTCCCATTACGGCACAATGTACGGTTTTTGCTGAAAGTGAGGTTATTTCTCTTGTAGGCGAAGGGAAACCTATGGACGAGATTGCCGCAGGTATTCAACTTGCTGTTGCAAAAAGATGCTTCGTTATGGCAAAAAAAGCAGGGGCAACGGACAGCATAACCCTTACAGGCGGCTGTGCAAAAAATGATGGACTTAAGAAAGCCATAGAAAAGGTACTTAAAATCAAAGTTGTGGAGCTTACCACAGATCCTCAGCTTATGGGTGCCCTCGGTGCTTCTGAATACGCGCGCCAGAAAGGTCTTGCAAAGGGGTGATCATTATGGAAATTATCCTGATAATTATGGGTGTAATACTTGTCTTTTTTGTGATTACATTTACAGTGTATTTTTTTAATCTGGATATGAAACTGATACGCAAGGTATATGATTTGTTGGGAAAGCATTATGATACCATGGGAAAGGATAAAAAGCTTTGATGCATTTTTTTGATTCGCTTATTTCTGAAACAGAAAAGCTCATAACTCCTTTTTCGAAGAGGGAGTATGCAAAAGATATTTCATGGCATGATGCAGGACAGCCTCAGGTGATCATGCGGCGTGACACCGCAGTTGAGCTGGATGGGGTTGGATTTAATCTGATCACCTCGGCTGAAATCCCTGACGGAATTGTTGTGGTTGGAGATGAACTAAAAGAAATCAAGAAAGATCGTAAGTTTGCCCGTGTTGCCATTGTAAAGATTGATAAGATAGATGATGAGCAAAAGGAATATAATCTGATTAAAAAGATTGAATATGTGAAATACCACTGTTTTCCTGATAACTGTATGATGAGAAGTACTTCACGCTCTCATAGGGAGGCGGTGCGTGTTTCAAAACAAGCGTTAATTGACGGAGCAGATTTTTGTAAAATTGGTTCTTTGTTGATTGAGAAATATAAAGAGATACCTGCCGTAAAAGCTGTAAAAATGATATTTATTACTGCTGAAAGCATGGATTATCATGCAATTGAAAAAATTGCCGAGAAAAATTACACCATAACAGAAACCCTCAACCATGTCATAAACAACCTTGTGTTGGATTGCAATACCTGCAATCTTAAAGAAATTTGTGACCAGGTTGAGGGGATAAAAGAACTGCATTTCAATAAGGCAGTTGCATACCATGAGGGGTAAAAATAAGCCCCTGCAAAAGCAGGAGCTTATTTTTTATCGGCGCGACAGGATTTGAACCTGCGACCTCTGCGTCCCGAACGCAGCGCTCTACCAAACTGAGCCACGCGCCGTCTTACGAACATTTCAATAATACACTTGTTTTAAGGCTTTGTCAATAAAAACTTTGAAGAAAGCTTTAAGATTATAAGGGCTGGTCTGAATCGGAGGGAACATATTTGGCAATATCGCAAATATCGCAGTGAAGAATTCGACAAAGATCATTGATCGTAGTTGTGTTCATAGGCTTGTTTTTGCGCAATTTGTCCAGAGTTGCACTAGAAATATGATATTTGTTAATTAAGGAATAGGTTGTTTCGGAAGATTTTTTTAATGTGCTCCAAAAGGGACTATGGTCTGAAAAGTGACTATAATTTATATATGTTTGTTATCTTGCTAATGCACAAAGGAAAAGGGAGAGAAGATGGATATTTTTGAGAGACTAATGTCAATATATATCGGATTTAAAGAATGAACCAACAAAAACAATTGTAAAAAGGGCACTAATGTTTATTTCGTTGGATGGATATGATATAGAAATGTTGTCTGATCTTGCGGAGTATTTATATGATGAGAAGATTGAATTTGAAACTATGGAACAAGCAAGTGACTTTTTTAAAAAATTTAGTTGACATAGGCGAAAAATGTGGTATAGTTCTAAATGCAAATGAGTTGCAATTGCATTTAGAATTTAGAAGGTGAGAACTCCATGTCAGAAATTTTACACATAGCTGAACATACTTTAATAGAGAATTTGTCACTGATCCCCTTTTTGTTCCTCACGTATCTGTTGATGGAATTCTGGGAGCATAAGGCTGGTGACAGGGCCAATATTTTGGTGCGGAAAGCAGGACGATTTGCTCCTGTTATCGGTGCAGTCACAGGAGCTGTGCCCCAGTGTGGATTTTCCACGGCAGCATCCAACCTTTATGCAGGCAGGGTGATTTCAGTGGGTACATTGATCGCCATTTATCTTTCTACATCGGACGAGATGCTTCCTATTATGATTTCGGAAAAGGTTGCGCCGTCATTTATTGCGCTGGTGCTTGGTCTGAAGGTACTGATCGGTGCACTGGCGGGAGTAATGATTGATATTTTATGGCGAAAAAAACAGGCTTCCCATCATCATATTCACGAAATGTGTGAGGAAGAGAACTGTCATTGTGAAAAAGGCATTTGGCATTCTGCATTGGTGCATACCATTCACATTACGGTTTATATTTTTTTGATCTCTTTTGTGCTTAATCTGATCATGCATACAGTGGGCGAGGAGGCATTGGGAAATTTAGTGTTGAATAAGCCC
>SVJP01000162.1 GCA_015068925.1 Oscillospiraceae bacterium | reverse complement strand
CTATGGAACAGTTTGCACAATTGAATCAACCGCCTCTGTCCCCGCCGGGATGGTTATTCCCTGTTGTATGGACCATTCTTTATACCTTAATGGGAATTTCTTCCTATTTAATTCAGCAATCTGACAGTCCCGACAAAAACACCGCACTTCGACTTTACGGAATCCAGTTGGCAGTTAACTTTTTCTGGCCTATCCTCTTTTTCCGTTTTCAAGCTTATTTGCTGTCCTTTTTCTGGATTCTGCTTTTATGGGTTCTGATTATCGTGATGATTGTTCAGTTTTATAAGATAAAACCCATTGCAGGACTATTGCAGATTCCCTATCTTTTATGGGTGACCTTCGCGACTTACCTGAATCTTGCCATTTATCTTTTAAACCGTTAACACACCTTTGGGTGCTTCGCGATCAGGCTGATAGCAAGGAGTGGTGGAGGATTCCAGAGAAACCCATTTCTGTTCTCTGCCGCTTTTCAGCATTCCTTCCATCATTTCCAACACATGAAGACCTTGCTTTCCGGAGGCACCGCAAGGAGCTTTGCTCTCAATTGCAGCAATCATGTTGCTCACGCCCATTCCTCTGGAATTTTCGTTGTAACCACTGATATAAGGAATTTCTCTAAATTCTTTGTCTTCTTTGGTAGACAACATTACACTTCCACCGAAGGTGTTGGGGTCGGGAACCTTAATACTTCCCAAGGTACCGTAAATTTCAATGCAGGGCATGCTGTGCTTCCAAACATCAAAGCTGGTTACCAAGGTTGCAACAGCACCTGTTTCAAACTGAATCAGACCTGCAATATGAGTTTCCGTTTCCACAGGAATCACCTTGCCATATTTAGGCTGGCTTGTGATGGTTCTTGTGGAGAAGGATTTTTTCGCCATTGCGCAAACATCTGTAGCAGGTCCCAAAAGATTGACCAAAGCAGTCAGATAATAGGGTCCCATATCAAACAAAGGACCGCCGCCTTCCAGATAGTAAAATTCAGGGTCGGGATGCCAATGTTCGTGACCATGAAGCATCATAAAAGCACTTGCAGCTACGGGAGTGCCGATAAAACCGTCTTCAATCAGCTTACGAGCAGTCTGGATTCCTGCACCCATGAAGGTATCGGGAGCACAACCAATATATAAGTTTTTGGATTGTGCCAATTCCACAAGCTCTTTCCCCTGTTCATAAGTCAACGCAAGAGGTTTTTCCACATAAACATGCTTTCCTGCTTCCAGACATTTTTTGTTGATGGGATAGTGTCCCTGAGGAGTGGTCAAATTGAGAATCAATTCAATTTCATCACAAGATAACATTTCCTCCAAGGTCATAATATGAGGAACCTTCCATTCCTCTGCTGCTTTTTTCACCTTTTCTTCATCCAAGTCAGCACATGCATAAATGGTAACATTCTGGAATATTTCTGTTAAATTCTTAAAATAAATTCCGCTGATGTTTCCGCATCCTACAATACCGATATTCATTCTTATTCTCCTCTCATCGCCCACAAAAAGCCTCTTCTCATCATTTCTGTTACCTGAGGAATGTCGAAGATTGCTCTGACATGGCCTAAACTGTTATAATATACTTTCCCTTTGCCCCACATTTTGGTATAAACAACGGGCAGCACTGTTTTTCCGTTTGCCTGATGAGGACCGGGGAAATCGGTCAACGTGGTTGTTGCATGTACCTTTACAGCAGGGTCTACGTGAATATAATACTGCTCGCTCTTTACATCAAATTCCTCTATTCCTGCTACCAAAGGAGAATCGCTTACCATATTCACCCGATAAGTAACCTCTGAATTACCGGGGTGTGCCACCCATTGGCTACCGGTCATGAACTGCCATTTGGGGTCATTACGAAATGCATCGCACATTCCGCCATGGCAACCTGCCACGCCAACTCCCGATTCCACCGCTTCTAAAATATTTTGAGTCGCACCTTCGGGAAGACCTGCACCCATGGTCCAAATCGGAATCAATAAATCATACTGTGTCAAATCCTCCAAAAAGGATTCCAATTTGTCAGAACGGGTTACCTCAACCCCTTCTTCGGTCAAAATTTGTTCAAACAATGCGGACACCTGATCCGGCTCGTGTCCTTGCCATCCACCGTACACAATCAATGCTTTTTTCATGATTATGCCACCTTTCTTTTATTTTTCACCTATACTATACCATAAAAATTCTTGACAAACAATACAATTTATTGTATAATAACAGTCAAAAATAGTCTTTTTAGGTGATTACAATGTATTTCGAATCAAGTCATTCTTTTAATGAAGAGGAATTTTGTTTTCATAACGGTCGAAATCTGAATTTTCCTTCTCATTTACATTATTCTTTTGAGTTTTTTCTGGTAACCTCCGGAAAAACCAAAGTTACCATTAATCAAACCGAATATTTGTTGGAAAAAGGACAGGCAGTTTTGGTTTTCCCCTATCAGATTCATTCTTATGAGGTCATTGAGAAAACTGATTTTTTCATTGGAATTTTCTCTCCTATGCTTGTTTCTCAATTTCATCAGCTTACCAAAACAAAATGCCCCTGTTCCAATCAATTTTCCTATGAGAAAGAACTGATACAGCCTGCCAATTTCTTTCAGCAAAAGGCGTTGGTTTATGATATATGCGGACAATTTCATCAAAACGCAACCTATCAAAATCAAGACAAACAAAAATCAGACTTGTTAACTCAGCTTCTTTTATATATCACCGAGCATTACAAGTCTGAATGCTTGTTAAAAAATGCAGCAAAAGAACTTCTATACGATTATGCCTATCTATCTAAATTTTTCAAAAAATCAACAGGACTTCCTTTTCATGCCTATGTCATCAATATGCGTCTGCAGGAAAGCATCCGCTTACTTCGTTCTACAGAATCTTCTATTAATCATATTGCAGAAGAATGCGGTTTTTCCTCTGTCAGAACCTTTCACCGTGAATTCAAACACCTGTTTGGAATCACCCCTACCGTTTACAGAAAACAACATTCCGATTAAACTGTTTCCATCACTTTCATGGGGCATTTTTCAATGCAGGTTCCGCATCTGGTACACTTGCCATGGTCAATCACAGGAAGATTGTTTTCCATCACAATTGCTTCTTCGGGACAGTTTTTTTCGCACAAGCCGCAACCAATACAGCCTGCCTTACAAACCTGTTTCACCGCCATTCCTTTTTCAGGATTGGAGCAACTTACCCGCAGGGCAGAAACAGGCAGTAATGAAATCAGTTGATTCGGGCAAACCTTGACACATTGACCGCAACCGGTACAAAGTGTTTCATCCACAACCGCAATTCCGTTTTGACAAGACAAGGCACCAAACACACAGGCAGAAACACAACTTCCCAATCCCATGCATCCTGATTTACACCCTTTTCCGCCATTTTGCTGAACGGCCTTTGCAGAAATACAATCTTTGGCGCCAAAATAGATTCCTGACCATTGGGCTTTTTCACAATTTCCTTTACAGGAAACATAAGCCACTTTCTGCTCTGTCGCTTTTACTTCCATCCCACACAATGCAGCAATTTTTTCCGTATTGGTACACATGGGACAGGCAGTTGCAGGAGCAACTCCCTTTGCTATTGCCTCTGCCAATGCATCACACCCTGCATATCCGCATCCGCCGCAGTTATTTCCGGGTAATAATTCCCGAATCTGTTCTGCTTTTTCGTTGGGTTCTACATAAAACTTATCACCTGCAAAATTCAACAGCAAAGCAATGGCAATTCCAATCACCCCAATGACCAAAGCAGACATCAAAATAATCGTCATTTTTCACACCTCCTACAGCATTCCGGCAAAGCCGTAAAAGGCAATTGCCATAAGACCGGATGCCGCTAATGTGATAGGAGTTCCCTGAAACGATTCGGGAATATTGTTATGTGCCATCCGTTCCCGAATTCCTGCCAAAATTACAATCGCAACAGTAAATCCTGCCGAAACACCAAATCCGTTTACCACGCTTTCCACAAAACCGTATCCGCTTTGCACATTAGTCAGCGCCACACCCAACACCGCACAGTTAGTAGTAATCAAAGGAAGATAAACTCCCAAAGAACGGTAGAGCGCAGGCATCGTTTTTTTCAACACCATTTCCACAAACTGCACCAATGCTGCAATCACTAAAATAAAAGCAATGGTTTGCAGGTACTCTAATCCACCCTTTAATACAAGCTGATAAATCAAGTTGGTGCAAGCACTGGCAACCGTAATGACAAAAATGACCGCCGCGCCCATACCTGCTGCGGTTTTCACTTGCTTGGATACACCTAAGAAAGGACAAAGTCCCAAAAATTGGCTT
>SVJP01000161.1 GCA_015068925.1 Oscillospiraceae bacterium | reverse complement strand
CATCATTCAAAGGCAAAAACCGCAGCAATACACTTCTGGAACGAACCGTTTCCAACACCTTATTGGCATTTTCGCAAAGCAATACAAACACACAGTAGCTTGGCGGTTCTTCCAATATTTTTAACAAACTGTTCTGGGCAGGGGCAAGCATTTCATCCGCATTTGGAATCACATACAGCTTCCAATCTCCCATAAAGGGCTTACTGTAGGCATCCTGACGAACCATTCGCATGGCTTCTACCGATCCCGGCTTACTCTTATCAGACTGAAAAAAATGTTCATCCGCCACAATAAAATCGGGATGGGAGCCGGCTGCAAGCTTCAGGCAATCGTCACAAACTCCGCAGTCACCGCCTCTTTTACACATCAAAAGACGAGAAAGCCGTTGAACCGTTGTCATTTTTCCGATTCCTTCTGCTCCCTCGAATAAATAAGCATGGCTTAGCCGATGAGATTTCACCCCATCGGCTAAGCTCTGCAAAATATGACCATGTCCGAACAGTTTACTCATGAAAACTCCTAAATTTTTTCAAACCGGTCAACATCCAGTACAAAGATAGTTGCACCCCCGACATCGATTTCCACCGGGAAGGGATCCATACTGCTTTCGATATTCCCCATCACGTTGGGGTTTACTACCATACGCTTTCTTCTGTCGCACTTTGCACGGATGACATCAATAACCGCCTGCACTTTTTCATCACTGACACCAACCATCAAGGTGGTATTTCCCGCTTTCAGGAATCCGCCTGTGGTAGCAAGCTTTGTTACAGAATATCCCTCTTTGTTCAAAGCAGACATCAGGTTGTTTCCATCAATGTCATGTACAATCGCAAGGATTAATTTCACAAAAACCCCTCCTTTCTATTTTTCTAATCTAATTATAACATATTTTTTTCAATTTGACAATATTTTTTATGAATTTTTTCATACTTTCATAAAATTTGTTTATATTAATCAGGAGGTGATTCTATTTGTGGGGAGCATTATTTGGATTTTTGAGCGGAATTGTCAGCGGTATGGGCATCGGCGGTGGTGTGATTCTTATTCCGTTGCTTGCTATTTTTCTTCATACAAATCAGCAACCGGCACAAGGAATTAATCTGTTTTATTTTCTTCCCACTGCCGTTTCCGCACTGGTGATTCATTGGAAAAACGAACAAATTGACTTTCGACCTGCACTCACATTAATGGCATGCGCCATCCCCGGTGCCATAGTGGGAGGATGGATTGCAGTGACCATTTCTGCAGGATTATTGAGAAAACTGTTTGCCTTCTTTTTACTTCTGATGGGAATTCATGAATTGTTTTTGAAAAAGGAGAAGGAAAATGAAAAAAATCGGTAACTATCTTCTGTTTGGTACCATCACAGGACTTTTAAACGGCTTGTTCGGTTCGGGAGGCGGTGTGGCAGCGGTGTTAATCTTAAAAAAGGTCTTTGGTCTGGAAACGAAAAAAGCCCATGCATCTGCCCTTATGGTCATTCTTCCTCTTTCTGTCATCAGCTTGGTCATCTATTTATTCAAAGCCGATATTCCCATCCATACCGCACTTTGGACAAGCGGAGGCGGAATCCTCGGTGGCTTGGTGGGAGCAAAGCTGTTAAAAAAGTTATCCGCCCTGTGGATTACAAGATTATTCGGCATTATGATGATTGCGGCAGCCATTCGAATGTTTTTTGCATAAACCACTTGTAAAAAAACAAAATTTATGATAAAATTACAGATAAGAAAAAGGAGGAATCAAACATGGGTCACAAAGAAACATTTATGGAATATTATAACACTTATATTAAACGAGAAGGGGCAGATTTACTGTTGGACTATCTCCTGTCTCCTTCCAGCGATTTTTTCACCGCTCCTGCCAGCACACGGTTTCACGGTGCTTATGAAGGAGGACTGGTGGAACACAGCATCAACGTTTACGAGTGCTTGAAGGATTACTTAAACCGTCCCAGAGTCAAGGAGCAGTACGGTCTTATTGTATCCGATGAATCCATTGCCATCAGCGCTCTCCTTCACGACCTTTGTAAGGTGAATTGCTATAAGCCCGGATTTCGGAACGTCAAAGACGAAAAGGGGGTTTGGCAAAAAGTACCCACCTTTGATTTTGACGATAAGCTCCCCTACGGTCACGGGGAAAAATCCGTCTATATCATCACAGGCTTTATGCGTCTGACTCGGGAAGAAGCCTTCGCCATTCGTTATCACATGGGATTTTCGGGAACGGAAGATATCCGAAACGTCAGCAATGCCTTTGAACAGTTTCCCCTCGCCTTCGCCCTTGCAACCGCAGACATGGAGGCTACATATTTTATTGAAGGGAAATAGAAACATAAGACCCTCTCAAAAAAAAGAGAGACCGCTCCGGAATTTTGCACAAAAAAGCCGCAGAAGCATGGTAACTTCGCGGCTTTTTCGGTATCCTTGACGGATGAAAGAAGAAGTCAAACCGAACAGGGAATGACGTTTGTATTTTGTTCCATTCCCCGTTCATTCCATTCCGTTCAATAACAAAAATCCTAAGATAACCAAGAGGACAACATCCACCTCTGCATCTGTGATAAGAAGGAGAATCACTGCAATCAAAATCACATCATCCACACAGAACCGGTCAAAAAACTTTTTGGTTTCTCCGTTGTAAAAAGAAACCTTTGTGGGTTCCTTCCGTTTTGCAGTCTGTTCTCCCAATGTGACGGGGACAGGCTCAGGTTCAATGGTCTGAGGCACAATCACACTCTCTCCTCCGTCCTCTGTTGTCTGATAAAAATTTCTTTGCATTCCTCATTCCTCCCCAAAATTATTGCAATTCCTTGAATAAGCCCGACATTTTGGTCAAGCCGAGTAACCGTACCGCCGTGTCAACCTGGGCACTTCGGGTGTGATTCATATACGGCTTTAATGCCTTTAACAAAGAAACTCTCGGGTCAGGTCCGCTGTTGATTTGTTCGTAGACCTGCTTGATTTTTTGAGTTGCATCCTCTGTTTGCTCCTGCTGTTCGGGCGCTGCACCAAAGGACCCCAACGCTTGTTTCAATTTTTCCGCCATTTCAGGGTCGCTGAGCATTTGTTGCAGTTGACCCATCATATCCTGACTCATATTCTTTCCTCCCTATAACAGATTCATTAACTGCTTTACATAATTTGGGTCCTTGCCTGCCTGCTCTAACATCACCTCTGCCCGATCCATCTTTTTCGATGCGGCTTGCATATCAATTTGCCCCAACAAGGCAGCCAGCCGCTCAGGGTCTGCCTCCTTGATTTTCTGCACCAACTGTTGTCCCTGAGGATTGGATAACAATTCCATCAATCGGGGCAAGGCTTCCTTCATTTTCTTTTGGTCGGTCTGTTCCAGTAAATGCTTCAAAATTTCGGATAAATGTTCTGCCATATTCCCACCTCTAACAATAAATTCTTATCAAAATCTATTATATGCATCTTGACACGAAATGTGACTATCAGTTATAATAGTAGGAAAGGAGTGAAACTCATGAATTTTTTTGCGGCACCTGTTGCCAGATTGATTGAAGAATTTGAAAAATTGCCCGGTATCGGCAGTAAAACTGCCCAACGGCTTGCATATCATATGTTAAATATTCCCAAGGATGCTGCTCTGTCTTTTGCAGATGCCATTCGGGAGGCACGGGAGAAGGTTCATACCTGTTCTGTCTGTCAGGATTTGACCGAGCACGAAACCTGTCGGATTTGCCAAAATCCCAAACGGGACCGGAATACCATTTGCGTGGTGGAATCTCCCAAGGATGTGATCGCGATGGAACGAACCCGTGAATATACGGGGGTTTATCATGTGCTTCACGGTGCTCTTTCTCCTATGGACGGCATAGGCCCCGGGGACATTCGCATCAAAGAGCTTGTTACGAGACTGGGAACCACAGATGTAACAGAGGTGATTCTTGCCACCAACTCCACCGTTGAGGGGGAGGCAACTGCTATGTATTTGGCAAGATTATTAAAACCCTTTCAGGTGAAAATTACAAGAATTGCCCACGGGATTCCCATGGGCGGTGATTTGGAATATACAGATGAAGTAACCTTAGCAAAGGCGTTGGAAGGACGGCGTGAATTATGATTGTAACTTTAAGCTCCTGCGGTTTGATGGGAATTGACGGATATGAAGTGGTAGTAGAGGTGGATATTTCACGTGGCATCCCCTCCTTTGATGTGGTGGGGCTTCCCGATGCGGCAGTCAAAGAATCCCGTGAACGTGTTCGTGCTGCCATTAAAAATACGGATTTGGAATTGCCCTCCAGAAGAATTACCGTCAACCTTGCCCCTGCAGATATCAAAAAAGAAGGGGCA
>SVJP01000160.1 GCA_015068925.1 Oscillospiraceae bacterium | reverse complement strand
AGACCAAGAAAAAGGAAGGGATATTTTGTCAAAATGAATCGCAGACAGTACGTGGGTACGGCAAGTGTTCATTTTGGCAAAAAGCAAGCAACCGCCTGGAAAATTCAATATTTTCCAGGCGGTTTTTTACGATTTTATTATAGATGAAACATCCATAATTCACTCTTTTTTCCTTTTGTGTGCTTGCGGTAGACCGACTTTTTCGACGGTCTGAGAGCCCGTAATTCGTTACGGGCTCTTTTTTATAGAAAGTTGACAAGTAAAATATTTTATGTTACACTAAAGATGAAAGTAGTTATGATAAAAAGGAGGGATTGTTATGAAGAAAAGAGCAATAATGGCATTGAGTATGGTGATGATTTTGTTTTGTTCTATGAATGGATTTTCAATATCAAAAGTTGGTATTGTAGAAAATGATTTTATTTATTGTATTCTTCGCTCCGGTGATAAAGGTTTTGCATGTATCATAGACTGCGTAGATTCTATTTCCGGCGATGTTGTAATTCCTGAAACATTAGGTGGATATCCGGTAACTCATTTGGCTTCCAGTGCTTTTGAACAATGCAATGAGATTACAAGTGTAACGATTCCTGATAGCGTAAAATGGATACAGATAAACGCCTTTGGAAAATGTGAAAAACTAAAAACTGTAATAATCGGTAAAGGTGCTGATGAAATTGCAGATGATGCATTTCAATTATGTGATAATCTCGAGAATATTATCATTGATAAGGGAAACTCAGTATTTAGTTCCGAAAACGGCGTATGGTTTAATAAAGATAAAACAAAATTAATCCGGTATCCGGCCGGTAAAAAAGAGGTTGAATATCTTGTTCCGGATAGCGTAACTGAAATTGGACATTATGCTTTTGATTCAGCCATTCATTTGAAAAATATCATAATACCGAATATGGTTACAACGATAGGAGATTCGGCTTTTCGAGAATGTATTAATTTAAAAAGTATCAAATTACCTGTGAATTTAAAGGAACTTAAGTATCATACATTTTATGAATGTGATAATTTAAAAGAAATTATGATATCAAATCAGCTTATGTCGATTGGTACATGGGCGTTTTACGGATGTGACAATCTAACCAAAATAATTGTTCCTGATAGTGTTTCGTCCATTGATTTTGGAGCATTTCAACATTGTACAGGATTAGAAGAAATTATTGTTAGTGAAGAAAATCTGTATTATTGTTCGGTTGATGGTGTTCTTTTTAATAAAAACAGAACAAAATTGCTTCAATATCCGATCGGCAAAAAGGATGATGTTTATTTTGTGCCGGAGGAAACGATCGAGATTGAAGATTCAGCCTTTTTTGGCTCGCGAATTTTAAAAAGTGTGAATATTTCAAATGGTGTAATTTCTATAGGAGAGTATGCATTTTCAGAATGCATGGAACTGACTAATGTTAAAACGGGAACTGACGTTTCAAAAATAAGCAGAGGCACTTTTGCAAATTGTTCAAGTCTTAACTCTATTCAAGTTTCGGAATCTTTAGAAAGAATAGAGAATTCTGCGTTTTCTAATTGTGAAAGTTTAACCAATATTACAATTCCCGACAAGGTTACATATATTGGAGATAATGCTTTTCTTAATTGTATTAATTTAAAAAATGCACTCATTGGAGAGGGGATAAATAAAATAGGAATTTCTGTTTTTAGCGGATGTGTTTCGTTGGAAAATATTATAGTTTCTGATAATATACAGAAATTGGAAGATGCAGGTTTTGAAGAATGCAAGAAATTAACTGATATTTATTTTATCGGAACAGAAGAGGAATGGTGTGAAATTTCACCAAATATTTTGAACACAAGTTTTAAAAGTAAAAATATTCATTTTCTAAAAGAACCCTCGAAAATAAAGTGCATCATTGGTATGAACAAATTGTTCTATGGTAAAAACGAAGTAAATTTGGATGTTCCTGCACAGATTATTGACAATAGAACCATGGTTCCTCTCCGTGCAATTTTTGAAGCACTGGGTGCAACTGTTGATTGGGATGAAGATACCCAAACTGTTACCTCCGCAAAAGGTGATATTACCATTCAATTGACAATTGATTCTGATAAGCTATATAAGAATGGGGAAGAAACAATATTAGACGTTCCTGCTCAAATTGTAGATAACAGAACCCTGGTTCCTGTTCGTGCAATTTCCGAAAGCTTTGGCTGCTTGGTAGAATGGGAACAGGAAGTTCAATTGATAAGCATAAGTGTTCCCGATAGGTTATAGCACATGGTAAAATGAAAGTCAATAAAAAATACATTTGCCAAAAAAAAGGTATGTATTATCTGATATTTTGTCGGATTTAAAGGTTGACAAAGGGATTTAAAAATTGTATAATAAAATGAAGAGGAATTTTGGCTGAACAGGGAGGGCGAAAAGGATGAATCGGATTACCATCATGGCAGGTCATTTCGGAAGCGGTAAAACGGAATTTGCATTGAATTATGCATTGCATTTAAAGAAGACCCATGAAAATGTCACAATTGTTGATATGGATACCGTGAATCCCTATTTTCGCACGAAAGATGCAGAGGAACGATTAAACGAGGCAGGAGTTGGTGTGATTTCTCCACGATTTGCCAATACCAATGTGGATATTTTGTCTGTTCCGCCTGAAATTCTTTCGGTGTTTGAAAATTCTTCCTGTGCTGCGGTATTTGATGTAGGTGGAGATGACGAGGGTGCAATTGTGTTAGGTGTATATGAAAAGTTGATTCGCGAAAGTGGTTACGAAATGCTTTTTGTTATGAACCCCAAGAGACCCTTTACAGAAACGCCTGAACAGGCATTAGAAATGATGACTGCCATTGAGCAGGCTTCTCGTCTGAAGTTTACAGGGATAGTGAACACAGCAAATCTGATGGAGGAAACTACACCGCAGTTGGTAGCGGAAGGAGAGCAAATTGTTCGCAAAACCGCTGAGCTTTCCAATCTTCCGTTTTTATGTACTGTCGCTACGGCAGAAAATCTTGTTTTGCTTTCGGAACCCGAAAAAGGATTTCCGATTGAATTGTTTTTGAAAAAGCCTTTTTAATTTTAAATAAGGGGGTGTTGTTGTATGGCAAAAGTAACATTTTTGGAGGACAAATGTAAAGGGTGTCGGCTTTGCACCACAGTATGTCCCAAACAAATTGTAACAATGGCAACAGACAGAATTAACGCCAAGGGTTTTCATCCCGCTGAGGTGAAAGAACAGGACAAATGTATTGGATGCGCATTTTGTGCAACAATTTGCCCGGATGTTGTAATTCAGGTAGAAAAATAAAGAAAAGAGGTGGCCAAAAATGGCTGAAAAGATTTTGATGAAAGGCAATGAAGCCATTGCAGAAGCTGCAATTCGGGCGGGTTGTAAGATGTTCTTTGGATATCCTATTACTCCTCAAACGGAAGTGGCTGCTTATATGGCGAAGAAATTGCCAAAAATTGAAGGTGGCGTTTTTTTACAGGCTGAAAGCGAGGTTGCCGCAATCAATATGGTATATGGTGCGGCAGGAGCAGGAGCAAGAGTAATGACCTCTTCCTCCAGCCCGGGAATCAGCTTGAAGCAGGAAGGAATTTCTTATATTGCAGGCAGTGATTTGCCCTGCGTTATTGTCAATATCGTTCGTGGCGGCCCCGGACTTGGTGGGATTCAACCTGCGCAGTCTGACTATTTTCAGGCAACCAAGGGTGGCGGACACGGGGATTATCATCTATTTGTTATTGCTCCCAGCTCTATTCAGGAGGTTGTTGATTTGACTTGCCATGCATTTGATGTGGCAGACAAATACCGCGTGCCTGCCATGATTATGGGAGATGGCATGTTGGGTCAGATGATGGAACCTGTTGTATTCCCTGAAGATAGTGGCAAGAAAATGATTGAAAAGCCTTGGGCAACTACAGGAACCAAGATGAAACGTGAACATAACGTTGTAAACTCTTTGTTCATTGAACCTGATGAACTGGAAAAACTCGTGTTGGAACGTCAGAAACGGTATGATGCAATTTGCGAAAATGAAGTCATGGTGGAAACAGTAGATTGTGATGATGCTGATATTATTTTGACTGCATACGGAACCATTGCCCGTGTTGCGAAAAATGCAAAAGCAATTTTGGCTGAAAAGGGAATCAAGGTTGGAATTATCCGTCCTATTACCTTGTGGCCTTTCCCCAAAGATGCATTCGCGAAAGCGGCTGAACGGGGTGTTCCTTTCTTGAGTGTTGAAATGAGTATGGGTCAGATGGTAGAAGATGTTCGTCTGGCTGTAAACGGAAAGGCACCTGTTCACTTCTACGGAAGAACAGGTGGTATGATTCCTTCTCCTGCA
>SVJP01000159.1 GCA_015068925.1 Oscillospiraceae bacterium | reverse complement strand
ACATTCCTGTGTTGCTTGCCGATGCGGCAGTGACGGCAAACGAGCCTTACAAAACGGTCATCGGAATGTTGAGTCAATTGGATGCCATGTCGGATGTGGTTGCCTGTACTGTGTGCAACGGTCAGCCTTGGGTGGATGCACCTTATGTTGGTGCAAGTGTTGTGATTTCTTATTTCGGAGAGGGAACAAAAGCCATAGAGGTTGCACAATCAATGGCGGATATTTTGCAAAACAGAAAAGAAGAATTTGCTTTTACCGTTCCTGCCCTTTCTGTTAAACAAGCAATCAAACGGATTCCTGATATGGAAAAGCCGGTTTTCCTTTCCGATTCAGGGGACAATACCACGGCAGGTGCAGAAGGCAGAAGCTTTTTCTTGTTAAAACATTTAATTGATGCAAATCTTCCAAAAACCTTGATTGCAGGTGTGATAGCAGGGGATGTGATTGCACCCTATTTTGGAAAAGAAATCGGTACGGTTGTTTCTCTTAGTCTTTGTAATGACGATGGAGAATGTTACCCGCTGAAAGGTGTTTTGCAAGGGGAAGGATGCATTCTTGGCTTTGATAACGAAGAAGCAGGAAGAGGGATTGTTGTTGCGTGTGATCATGTAACGATAATATTATCAGATGTGAGAACCTCTTTCATTACAAAAGACCATTTTTCGAGAATGGGAATTAATACCAACGATTTTGATATTGTTGCAGTAAAAATGGGTTATTTGTGGCCGGAAGTAGAAAAACTGTCCGAAAGCAGTATTTTTGTTTTAACACCCGGCACCAGCACCAATGATTTCAGTACGCTGAATTATCAGCATTTAACACAAGAATATTTTTATGTAAAGGAGAAATAACAATGGAAATCGGAAAGAAAATTTGGGTATTTGCAGATGGAGATTTGCCTCCTCAGGGTAACGAAGAACCCTTGGGACATGAAGCTTTGATGGTAGTAAACAACGGTGATGTTGATGCAGAAATGACCATCGATTTGTTGTTTGAAGACAAGGACCCCGTGGAAAATTTGCACATTCGCGTTCCTGCAAAGCGTGTGAACTGCTTCCGCATGGATTTCCCTGTTGGAGATGAAAAGTTCGAAATTCCCAAAGGTCAGTTTGCAGTTGTTTTAAAGAGTAACGTTCCTGTTGTTGCTCTCTACGGCAGATTGGACAGAAGAAAAGATATGGCTTATTATCCCATTGGTGGCTTCAGTCTGTAATCTGAGGGAGGAAATAATATGGAAAAGTATGCGTGGAAAGCAAAAATCAAGCCCGGAACCTTAGAAGAATACTGTAAGCGCCACGATGCACTCTGGCCTGAAATGAAGGAAGAACTGAAGCGTGCGGGAATTCGTAATTACACCATCTGGAATGTGGATGACGAACTGTTTGGTTATTATGAATGTGACAGTGTGGAATATGCTTCCAAGGTACAACGGGAAAGTGAAATTGTTGCAAAATGGGATGCTTATATGAAAGATATTCTCATTGCTGAAAAAGACCCGGTAACAGGTGCCCAACCCTTGTTGAAAAAAGTGTTTACGTTTGAATAAGGAGTATTGAAAATGAAAAAGATGTTTTGGTCTTGGGACCACAGTACCAACTGGTGTTTGCATGCGATTGGTGCCCAGAACTGTGGTGTTGCCAATGAATATGCAAAATATCCCGAATTGTTCGAAATGGATTATAAGCGAGTTGTGGATTTCTGTGCAGAACACGGAATTGATGCAGTCGGTATCGTCGGAATGCTTCGTGATAAGCACGGCGGAATTGAGAGTGCAAGACGTCTTTGCGATTATGCAAGAAAAAAAGGCGTTATTATTTACATGATTGCAGGACTCTATGCTTATGGTGGTATTTATTATGAAGGTGACAGTAAATGGTGCCTGGACAACTTCTTTAAGAAAAATCCTGAATGTATGGGAATTAACGAAGACGGAACTCCGTTTTATGCTCATTATAAAGGAAAGCACGGCTATAAAGTGCAACCCCAGGGTTGTCCCACCAATAAGCTTCTGAACGAATATGTATTGGAATCCTTGGATTGGGTATTCCGTGAAATTCCCGAATTGGGCGGGATTCAGATGGAATCGGGAGATAACGGGGTTTGTAAGTGCCCCTCCTGTCAGGCACGCCGCAGTGCAAGCGAGAATGAATATCTTTCTGTTGCGGATATGGCAGGTGTGTATCCCGATGCAACCAATACCATCCTGAGAGTTGCTCCCGATGCATTGATCATTTGTGAAACATACAGCCATTTCCTTGATGAAGCATGTAAGTTCTTTGACTCTAAAGAACCGAATCAGGACTTGGAGAAATTGTTCCAAATGCCGGAAAGCGTTTATTGGCAATGGAAATGCGATGTTCAGCTTCGTGATGATAGCTGGCCTGTTGGTGCACCTATGCTTGAATCAATGAAAAAATTCAACCATGTAATGCGTGCCCATTCGGGTACACAGTGGTGGGGGGCAGGAAGAGCATCCTTTGCCGTAGAGAGAATCCGCAGACAGTGTATGTTGAGTTATGAATCGGGTCTGCAGGCGGTGTCGATGTTTGGTGAAAACGCACCCTTCCATACCAATGCAGAATTTAACTATTTGGCAATGACTTATTTTGCAGATCATCCCCATGCTTCAACGGAGGATTACATCAAAGATGTAATGGCTCCTCGTCTTGGCGGGGAAGAGTTGGGTGCAATGTATTATGAAATGGCGCCCTTGATTGAAACAGACATGGATGCAATTCCTCAAGCTGTTTCTAAAATTGCATCTGCTACTGCACATATTAAGGATTATGATACCTTGCGTCGTTGGCAGTATCTTGCATCTTTCTTGAACGGATATTATTGGGAAGAAAAGCAGACTGTTGCATCTAAAGCTGCTGTGGATTCCGATAAAATCGGTGATGAGTAATATTTGATTTTTAAAAGTCGTTTATGATTTGGGTTAACATTCATAAGCGACTTTTTTCTTTTTAAAAAATGGAATAGTATCATCAGAAATAAAATGATTTTCGGAATTCACTTGGTGTGATTCCGGTATGTTTTTTAAATATTTTTCTGAAATAGCCGGATGAACTGAAACTAAGCATGCTGCTGATTTGTTCAATTGGAATGTCTGTAGTTGTTAAAAAGTCTTTTGCTTTGTCGCACAAGACTTTTTGTCTGTAAGTGTTCGGCGTTTCCTGTTCAAGGCTTTGAAAAAGTTTGTATAGGTACGGAAGGCTTATTTTACATTCTTTTGCAAGTTCGTTGTTTGAGCAGTACGGATTGGAGCATAAATGTTTTTTTGCTTTTATCAGTATATCATTTGCATTGGATAACGGCTTTTTCTTCATATACGGTAAAAGCATTGCGACAGTAGTAAAAAAGTCAGCAACATCTTTTATACGAATATCGGTTACGTCTGTTGGGATTGATGTAAGGGAGATTGCTAATTTTTTCGGACATTCAATGATCTGTAAATCAAGGAATCTTGTGTCATGGGATAAAAGATTGTTACAACCATAGGAGTAAAAAGAAATTTCTTCATTCCCATTCCAATATGATTGATAACTTGTGTTCTTTGGAATGTGAAATAGGTCCCCTTCTTTTATTAAAATGGTTTTGTTTTCAGAAACAATTTTAGCTGTTCCTTTTTCCATGTAGGCAAAGTAATGATAGGAGGAGCCGATGCGGTTATCGGTATAATGAAATTTATTGAAATTCACTTTTGAAAAACGGAAATCAGTATATAATTCTGTATTAATCAACTTAAAACACCTCAATATAGTATAGTATTTTATATGTTTAATTATAGTATACTCTATTTATATTTTGTTGTCAATATGATATAATATAAAAAAATATACTGTAGAAAAAGGAGCTATAAAAATGAATAATCGTGCAATTGTTTTTACGGATGTGAATACTGCTGAAATTGTAGACAAAGGTGAAATTCCTGTTTTGCAAGGGAACGAAGTAAAAGTGAAAACCTTGTTTTCAACTGTAAGTTGCGGCACAGAAAAAGCAAATATAACTGCACACCCCAGTCTTGCACCTGACAAAGGAGAGAACGTTGTTTTTCCGAGACAACTGGGATATTCTTCTTCGGGAATCGTTGAAGAAGTAGGTGAAAATGTGAAAACCGTAAAACCGGGAGATAGGGTTGTGATGTATTGGAGCACTCATTCAGAATACAATATTTTGGGAGAAGACAAAGTAATAAAAATCGAAAATGAAACTATCTCAATGCAAGAGGCGGCAGTTGCTTTTATAACAACATTTCCTATGGCAGCAATCAGAAAAACCAAACTTGAACTTGGAGAATCTGTTCTGATTATGGGACTTGGTCTTTTGGGTCAGCTTGCAATCAAACTTGCAAGGCTTGCAGGAGCCGTTCCGATAGTGGCTGTTGAT
>SVJP01000158.1 GCA_015068925.1 Oscillospiraceae bacterium | reverse complement strand
CCCGTAAAAAACCGCCTGGAAAATTCAATATTTTCCAGGCGGTTGCTTGCTTTTTGCCAAAATGAACACTTGCCGTACCCACGTACTGTCTGCGATTCATTTTGACAAAATATCTCTTCCTTTTTCTTGGTCTGCCAGCCTGTCGATAGGTTTATCGACAGGCTGATGGGGTGATAGCAAGATTATCTTGCTATCACCCCATAATTAATTGAATTCTATTTCATCTGCATATTCCGGTTTTTTAAACAATTCCGGATTCTCTTCATACAATTTGTACACCTTCCAAAAGCCGCTATAGGAATGAAAGCCCACCTTTTCAGCCACTTCATTTTTCGACATACCTGTATGATTCATCAAATATTGCGCAACCTGCATTCGACGCAATGTCAATTCCTGTCTGAACGTTCTTCCGGTATGCCGTTTTACCAGTGCCTGCGCCTGTCTTTCCGAAATGTGCAATTCCCACGCCAGGTCTGATACATAGACATCTTCAAAATAACGACTGTTAAAAAATTCAGAAATCAAAAAAGCATCGTCCGTAACAATCGGTATCTTCACCGAAAAAGATTCAATCAGATTACTGCATATCAGCAACAAATAAGAAGTAATTTTCAGATAATTATTTTCTGTTTCAGGTAACCGAATTTCATTAAACAATTCCAGAAGCATTTCAAGAGGCATGGTTCCCCGAATGATTTCCTTGCAATTTTCATTCAATTGGAATGCACTATGCAAAATATCCGATTCGCAAATGGAAATACTGTGATAAACATTTGGCGGAATCAGTAAAATATCTCCTGCTTTCATCACATATTCCTGATTATCAATCCACAACGCAACACTTCCCTTGGCAAGAATATGAATTTCTGCATAGGGATGCCGATGCAAGGCATTAGAATACAAGCTCTTATTTTTCCAAAAAATCCTAATTGTAAAAAGAGTTGTTTTTCCACATTTTCAATTAACAATTTTATACTTTGTTTCATGGCATCATTTCCAATCCGGTATATCAACCATTTCTGTTTTTATTCTAAAAGCTTTTCTCCCATCCTTTAATTCTCTGCCAATTTTCTGTACCGATACAATGCAATCACCACAGATACCAAAGAGAACAGTTGTGCATACACCGCCGTTGTTCCGATCATGCAATCATACACAATCCAAAACAGTGCATTCAACAAGCCGAACACCCTCATCATCTGCGCATTTTTCTGAAATCCTCCGCACATAAACAACAAAGAGCCTACAATGGGGAACAAATCCAGCCATGTCTTATACTGTAGCATTCCGACTATAAAATAAAGAACGGTAAATATAATTTTTTGACGTACGGAAGGTTGCTTTCCATGATAATCCAAAAATGCATTAATCGAGCATTGGGCGCAGGCAACCACACTGATTGTGACAGCACTGGTAATACCGTTTAAAATAAAAAACATAGGAATGTTCAGAAAATTTGCAACAAAGGAACCCACCAACATTTGCCATTTCTTTTTTAGCTGAGAATTAAAAATGCAAATAAATGTAACAATATAGCCCAATATTTGTGCAACGATTTCCAAAAACTTAACCCTCCAAAGTCCATCCTGCATTCAATGCTTTTTCTTTAATTGCGGTAAACACTTCATCATTCATCTGCAGCTGGGGTTTTACCGCATTTCCAACGTCAAATCCCATCATGGTGCACATTGCTTTTACGGAAGGAATTACACCATATTCAAACATACTGGAAATCACTTTATCAACAGATGCCTGATATTCATTTGCTTTTTCCATGTTACCTGCTTTAAAGTTTTTATAGATTTCCAAAAATCTGGGAAGCATTACATTGTATGTAGTACCGATCCCTGCATCAGCGCCCATGGACAGACCGGACAACAACATTTCGTCAGGTCCGTTGATGATGTTGATTTCTCCATGAGTCATTTCCTTCAGACGAATCATTTCATAATAATTATAAACTGTCCACTTAACACCTGTTACATTGTCAATCTCATACAATTTTGCAACCGTCTCTGCATTCATACCGCCACCGATGGATGAATGGTTATAGATGATAAAAGGCAGATTGGAAGAGGTTGCCAAAGTTTTATAATATCCGTAAATTTCTTCCTGACGATATGCAAAGAACACAGGAGGAATCGCAGAAACTGCATCTGCTCCCGCTTTTTCTGCATGCTTGGTCAGGCGAATCGCTTCATCAAAATTCATTGCCGCAATATGGCAAATAACGGGTTTTCTGCCATTGACCTGAGAAACAGAAATTTCACACATTCTCATTCTTTCCTCTTCGGTAAGCAGCAAACCTTCTCCTGTAGAGCCCAAAACATAAAAGCCATCTGCTCCTTGAGAAAGCAGATGTTCAATCAGCTCTCTTGCCACTTTTTCATTTACGGTTTTACCATCCTTTTCCAGCGGTGTAATCAACGCCGGCATAATTCCTTCAAATTTCATTTCAATCACTCCATACACTTAAATTTATTGTTGCCGGAGGGGCTCCGGCTTTGTTATCTGCTCCCTGTATTAATTTACAGGTTTTCTATTAAGTATATCACGATTTGTTTATGATTGCAATAGCCAAAACGGACATGTTTCTTTCCATTTCGGTCCATTTGGAAATGTTTTTCCCCTTTCGTTCCAATATTCTTATCCTTCCCGTTTTACAGACAACGGAGTCAAGCACTCTAAATCATCCCATAAAACATGGGTCAAGCTTTCCTTGCCCTTTTCCGTCTTTAAGATTGTTTTCTCCTTTGGCAACAAGGTTACCTTCGTTTGTATGCAACCGAGAAAGTTTCGATTTTCAAATCGAGAAAAAATACTCAAGCAGTTCAATTCAACATTTGTATTATTTTGTATCAGGATATAGGAATCCGAATCCGTGGTGTTAATCGGAGAAGTATAACACTCCATTGTATTCATTAGAGTTTCTAACAAGGCTTCCGCATTAACCAAACCATATCCAAAATGATTATCATAACCGATTTCTCCCAAATCCTCTGCCGATTCTGTCAATAACTGTCTGAATTCTGTCGGGGTCATCTCTTCTTTGGCAGACAATACGACTGCAGCAAGACCCGAAACAAAGGGAGCCGCTTGGGACGTTCCTTGTAAATACTCATATGCTCCGTCTTTTCCGGTACTGTACACCTGTTCTCCCGGTGCAGCTACCAAAACAGAAGTGTTATACTGCGAAAAAGCGGACCGTTCTTTTCCTTTTCCCACCGAGCCTACTCCTATCACTTCATCATAAGCTGCAGGATAAAACAATTCATCTGTGCCGTCATTCCCGACGGATGCAATCAAAATCACACCTTTTTCATGGGCATATTCAATCGCTTGCTTCAAAAACAGATTGTCTTTTTTCAAACCCCAGCTCATATTAATAATATTGCATTGGTACACATCAACTGCATCATAAATCGCTTCGATAATCTCATCCATATAAGTTGTTTCACCGCTGTCAAAGCACTTTAAGGGTACCAGCTTTGCTTTCGGTGCCACACCGTTAATCCCAAACTCGTTCATTTCCGCTGCAATAATTCCGCTGACATGAGTGCCGTGACCAATCGTATCGGTTACATCATTATTATCCTTAAAATAATTTTTTCCTTCCAGTAAATTCGGTTGTAAATCCTCATGGAAGGAACATCCTGAATCAATCACCGCTATTTTAACACTATTTCCATAGGTTTCCAAATTCCACCAATCCTCAGCATGAATCATCTGAAGCTGCCACTGTTCGAAATCCGACTCTGTTTTTTGCAAGGAAAAGGATGACATTCTGTTTTGCTTACCTTCAATCAGGAAAATTTCCTGATTGGGTAATAAATATTCAATATATTCTTCCAATCCCTGCAAAGAATCCAAGGCTTCCACCAAATAAATACCCTTTTGCTCATCAATAGCTTTCCATTGATATTTTTCTGTATTCGACACCAATCCTTCCCGAAACTGAACCAGATAACCCTTGCTTTCGGCATGAACTGTCAACCCGGATAACAATAGCATCAAAAACAGTAAGCTGAATCGTATTTTTCGTTTCATGATTACGTCCATCCGTTTCATAGATTTTCTTATAATAAGTATAGCATTTCTGATTAAAAATTTCAATATTTTTCTTTTTAATAATTTCTTCGACTTTATTTGACAAAAGTATAAAAGTATGATATGATAATAGTATCAGCAAGAACGAAATGAGGGGAAACCATGAAAAAAAAGGCAAAAAAGAAACAAGCAATTCAGGAAATGATGACAGAATCAACAGCAGTTGAAGAAACTGCTGCAGAAGAAACTGCTGCAGAAGAAACCGTTGCGGATGAAACCGTTGCGGATGAAACCGTTGCGGATGAAACCGTTGCGGATGAAACCGTTGCGGATGAAACCGTT
>SVJP01000157.1 GCA_015068925.1 Oscillospiraceae bacterium | reverse complement strand
TTACAAAACCCCTGTTCAATATAGAATCGAACAAGGGTTTGCATAATTCGTGGTTTTTAGTGTCTACTTTTACTTGACAAGTTCAACTATCGCGTGGTTTTCGTTATACAATAAAAGAAACAAGCCGAATTCCTGCTTGTTTCTTTTATCCATATTCGCTTCAACAAAAATTATTTAGTTCATCCAATTGATTTCATATACAAATACAGATGTTTCTTCTTTGTCTTTTTCTGTATCAATATACGTTACTTTATCTAATTTTCCACCAACTAATTGCGCAACCTTTGTAATCGGTTCCATATCCGGTTCTGTCCATACCATTGCCTGTACTAATTTATCAGTAGTATCTGTTATGGTCAATTTCGCTGAAAGGGTAATGGTTTCGCCTGCCTTGATGGTCTGATTCACTTTCTTTTTCTGCAACAATTCCTTGGTGCCGTCTTGCGCGACCTTATACTCTGCCATAATCAAGGAAACCTTTAAATCAGTATCTTTCAAAACATTGGTAATGGTCGAGGATGCAACGGTGGCTTCGCCTTCCTGAGAAAACACAATTCCTTTTGTAGATAAACTATCCTGAGCAGAAGGCAAGCTAACCATCACAGGAGAGGAATCCACTGTTTTTCCAACATTACCAAGAATATCTTTGGGAATCACACGGTACTTAATATATTTTCCAACCACATCCGCTTGAGGAGTATAGGTATCACCTTTCGCTCCTTCTATGGGTGTATAGGAACCATTTTTACTACTACTGATGAGCCATTGTGTAACCGTTTCCCCTTCTTCCTTTTCTGCATTGACATAAGAATAGTTTGCTTTTAATTCGTTTCCAAACACAACTCTATCCTGATAATTTATGGAAGACATTGCCTCATCCCATTTCCACAACCACACAGGATCGAAATGAGTGTTCCCAATCATATAAATCTTTTTCATAAAGAGACTCCTCTACTTTGCAACAGGATATTCATTTCCGAGAAGAAAAAGAGGTGTTTCATCTTCTTCAATTTCGGGGAATCTTCCCGTTGGTTCATAAAATCTGTTATCAACGCGGTCATCATTCACTTTGGAAACCTCGCCCAAAAGGGTTTTTCCGCCTTCTGCCCAGAAGGAATGATACATGCCGTTTTGGATAGAAATACTTTCACCGGGTTTAATCCGAACGGTATCCCCCGCTTTTACGGTAAAATGTCTTCCGTCCATATAAATATCAACATCAGTATCGGCAAACTGTTCATCCTCGGTGGAATTATAAACCCTTACAATCAAGTCTCCGCCGCCACGGTTGATGATATCCTCCATTTTACTCCAATGGAAATGATAAGGAGTGACCTGACCATCTTCTACAATCAACAGTTTTTCAGCATAAGGCTTGATGTATTTACTGTCATTGAAATTACCGTTTCTGATGGTAAACATCAAAAGACCGATTTTTTCATAATCACCGGAACCAAAATCTGTAATATCCCAGCCCAACATATTGTCTCTGATTTCATCATAATCATGGCCTTTTTCCGCCCATTCTTCAGGACTCCAAAAGGCAAAAGGCGGAAGTTTGAATTTCATAGAATTGATAAACTCCACCGCATCTTTCATAATTTGGTTAAGCTCTGATCTTTTCAAAACAATTCCCTCTTTCAATTTATTTTTTAATTTTAACTTGATTTTATCATTTTTTTCCTTTATAATATAGTTATAAACATATAAAAATCTGTAATTTCGTATGGGGTGATTGTTTTGAAATTGAAAGTTGATGCTGAAAAGCTTAGAGAATTACTGGAAATTTTGTATACTGTGGCAAATGTTAGAATCGTAATTTTCGACGATGAATTTAATAAAATTACCGCTTATCCAGAACAGAGTTGTGACTTTTGTACGCTGATAAAAAACAATCCGAAATCAAAGAAATTATGCAAACTCAATGACCAGACTGCCTGCTCGGAATGCAAAATAACAAACAAACTCTCTATCTACAAATGCCATGCCGGCTTATTTGAAGCAGTTGCACCCATAAAACTAAACGATATTACTCTTGGGTATATAATGCTGGGTCAGGTATTGGAATCAGGGACGAACACAGAGGGAATCAAACACTACGCCTTATCATTTACTGAAAACCAACAAGAACTGATTGCGGCAATCAAAAAGTTACCGCAAAAAAACATCTTGCAAATCGAGTCATTGGCAAAACTTATGGAAATTTCCACCTGTTATTTAGAAATTAAAAAGCTGATTCAAATTGATGAAGACAATCTGATTTTTCATCTTTCAAATTACATTAATGATAATATTACCAACGACTTATCAGTAGAATCCATTATGAATCGTTTTCATATCAGCCGATGCCGTCTCTATGAAATTTCTCATAAATATTTCAGTATGAGTATTGCAAAATATATTCGACACAAACGAGTGATGATTGCTGCAGAATTACTCTCAAAAAAAGATTCTCGCATTTATGAAGTTGCGGAAAAGGCAGGATTTACCGATTATAACTATTTTTCTAAGATTTTTAAAAGTGAAATGGGCGTTACACCAACACAATATAAAAAACTCCAACAACATAACATCTAATCGCCGAATTATCCCCACCGAATATGCAAAAAACCGCTTGAAAATTCATTGTTTCTCAAGCGGTTTTTCATGGTATTAAAAAATTTTATTTTTCCGAACTAATTGTTTCCATAGTCCGACATCGTGATTAACAGTTCATTTATAATATTTTCTCACCGTCAAACAATAATATTCCAAAACCTTCTCCCATCACATTTCCATCCATCAAGTACTTTTTAAAACGTTTTTGCAAGGTGGTGGTTTCAGCAAGGGTACTGTAATCATCCGTTTCCGTTACATTAAAGATTCTGTCAAGATTGCTTCCTTCCGTTGCCTCATTGTCAATCACAGTAAACAAATCATAAAATTTACGGAGATTGGAATGTTCGGGAAACACCTCATAGTGGGGCGCATACAAAAGCCAGGAATGGCAAGTAATAGGCAAAACTCCATCCCTTAATTCATCCGGATAAAATGCATATGCCTGTTTTAACGAATCAAGCACATCTTCTATCAACAAGGGAGCTCCGGAGGGAATATGACAACTCAAGACCCTATCTCCTTTTTTCAGTATACCCTTGTAATCCTCATAAGGAAATTCGATGGTATTATACTGAAGTCGCCCTAGGGCATAGCGCTTGAGGTGAAAATATCCCTGCAGCCAATCGGTCACAAAGGTACCCCAGATGCCATGCAACGCTTTACATTCCAAAAGCTTACACTTCAAATCCATCATGGTATTGTGAAACAACTCTTCCGGTAATTCTTTGATGTAATAGATATCATGCAATGAATCTGCACAAAGCAACAAAAATACCATATCTACAGAATAACGGTGAATCCCTGTCTGCTCAGCCAATCTATTTAAAATAGAGGCATAATCCTTGCTTGCAAAAAATGCATCCATCGCAAGAGCAAGTTGGTCATTTCCGTCTTCCAATGCAGTTATCTTATCAAAACATTCTCCCAAAAATGCAGTTGCTTCTTCAGGAAAATTCAAACCTTTTGCCATATCTCTTATCATGAATCTCAACTCCTTATGTCTCTTATTATAGCACAAAAGGAGACGAACTGCAAGGAATTTTATTTAAACTGAGAAGGAATCTCCCAAATTTCCCGTTCATATTCCTTGGTGGGCATCCAACATTCCATTCTGGTCTGCCAGTCCTTCCCTGCAGAGGCATAATCCACCAAAGTAATGGTGCCTTCCTTGGTTTCCAGTTCAAATTCACACATGGTTGGAAAAGGAGCCTTTGCAGAAGATGTTAAGGTCAAATCTGAAATAGTGACAGGAGTGCCTACCGACCCCAATCGTTCATCCCTTGCCAAAATCAGAGGACCGTATTGAATGGCTACATGGTAAGAGCTCATAGGGTCTTCTTCAAAGCCTTTTGCTTGCAGCAGGGTTGCATCCCAATCAAAGATCAGCTGAATCAAATCATTTTCCTTCCACTCACGTTGCAACACGAGATAGGAATTAACTGCGCAGGAAACTGTTTCTCCGTTTACCCTCACCTCCGCACTCTTGCAATAAGGTGGGATTCTTAACTGAATTTCATAATTCCCCGCTGTTAACACCGAAATTTCAGTATCACCTTTCACGGGCATTTTCGTGTTCACTGCAAATATTCCCTGTGCAGTTTCCACCGTACCGCTGCAATAGAAATGAAATACCACGCCCTGCTTCGTTTCCATCACACTAATCAGGGGCACCATTCCCGTTCCTGCCGCACCGATTGCCGCACAGCAGCCGTAATAGGTTCCCTGTTCCATAAATTTCAATCCACCTGTTTGACGTCCCCGTTTTGCAGCAAGCAAGGGAGAGTAGCTATCAAAGGGCAAACCGCCGT
>SVJP01000156.1 GCA_015068925.1 Oscillospiraceae bacterium | reverse complement strand
TGTGCTATGGCGTGTGGATGTGCTTTGGTCAGATTGTTAAATCACGATGGATATAAAATTTATAACATCAGAATCGACAATGTCATCGAAACCTCTCCTTGGTCAGATCAAGATGCCTCTGTTGCACAAAATCCAGATTTAATTATCAAAACAGATGAGGAAGGAAATATTATTCCCTGGAAAAAAATTATTCCCGGTGAAATCGGATACAGAACCGAGGCTGCTATTTTGATTGGCGAATCCTACTGGTATAATAAAGAAAAAGCAAAACATGGCGAAACCTTTGGTATTTCTGTTTCTAATGTTATGACTCATTCAAGATACGCTTTATTCTTAAATAACACTCTGATGGATTCTTCCTTTGATAACATTCGTTTATTCGGCAATGCTTTCATGGCAGCATATTTCGGAGAAGGGAAAGTGGAAAATGTGAGATTTTCTAATATTTCTTACGATAACGATTGTAAACCTCTCCCCTCTGATGAACATATTTATATTGACTGGAACCAAACAAAATCAGACGGTTTTTCCTGTGTTTACTTTAACGGAATGGAAGCAGAAAATATTCTGTTTGAAAATATTCGTTGCGGAAAAGGAATGGATTCTGTTTTTGGCGGTCACGGCAGCGGAACTGTAATATGCAAGGATATTCAACACGACCACATACCTTGTATGTCAAACGCAGAAGGAATTACAATCAAATAAATCCATACAAAAAAATTAACAATAGGATAAAATCCTATTGTTAATTTTTTTAACTTGTTTTAAAATATTCTTTCAATGCTTCATGATAAGATGAAAAAGCAGACGGAATGGCACATTGTTCCACCACCTGTTCCCAATCCATCCATACAAAATCTCCCCACGATTTTTCAACCTGAATGAGATATCCTGTCATATTCCATTCAATATGAGTGAAAATATGTTTCGCTGCACCTGCTGATTTCATATTTTCAATACATGCTCCTTGCTCACAAAGCAATTTCCGACATTGTGTCATGGAAAGTTTTTCTTCAAGCCAAGGATATTCCCACATTTTCGCAAGAAGTCCTTTTTCACCACGCTTGCGAACTGCTACCTTTTCTTTGCACATCATTAACAAAACTGTTTTATTCTCTTTTTTTCGTTGTTGCTTTTTCTCCTTCACAGGAAGCTCATTCTGAATTCCTTTTTCATACGCCTGGCAAATCTTATTCACAGGGCATTGTTCGCATTTAGGTTGACCATTCGGCAAACAAATCATGGCGCCCAATTCCATCAATGCCTGATTAAATGCTCCTACTCTTTTAGGAAGAATTTCCTGAATCTCCTTTCCCATGGCTTTCATCACGGCTGGGCTGCTGATATTATCATAGCTTGCCTTGATTCGTGAAATCACACGGAGTACATTGCCATCCACCGCAGGAACGGGCTCGTTATAGGCAATAGACGAAATGGCACCCGCACTGTAAACACCGATTCCGGGGAGTGCAAGCAATTTATCATATTCCTTGGGTAAAATGCCACCATACTCTTCCATTACAATTTTTGCCGCTTTTTGCATATTTCGAACACGGTTATAATATCCCAAGCCTTCCCATAATTTCAGTAAAACATCTTCATCCGCTTCTGCCAAAGCTTGAATGGTTGGCAGGGTTTCTAAAAATCTGTCATAATAAGGTTTTGCCGCTTCAACTCTGGTTTGCTGCAGCATAATTTCTGACAACCACACCCGATAAGGGGATGGATCATCACGCCATGCAAGCACCCGTGCATTTTTGTCATACCATTCCAATAAGGGTGTGGTGATACGAACTAACTCCATCATTCTTCCTCCTCTCCGAATTTAGAAATACGGTACAATTTATGATACAAGCCTTTTTGTTGATACAATTTCTCATGAGTCCCCTGTTCTACAATTCCATCCTCTGTCAGAACCAAAACATGGTCTGCATTACGAATAGTGGAAAGACGATGTGCAATGGTGAAAGTAGTTCTCCCCTTTGCAAGCTGTTCCAGTGATTTTTGTACAATCCATTCGCTTTCGTTATCAAGTGCCGAGGTTGCTTCATCCAAAATTAAAATCGGAGGATTTTTTAAAAAGACACGGGCAATGGAGATTCTTTGTTTCTGACCGCCCGATAATTTCAACCCCCGTTCTCCCACATAAGTATCATACCCATCGGGAAACTTCATAATAAATTCATGCGCTGCAGCCAGTTTAGCAGCTTCTATAATTTCCTCACGGGTTGCTCCCGGTTTTCCGTAGCTGATATTATCTAACACTGTTCCCGAAAACAAATAAACATCCTGCTGAACTACACCAATTTGAGACCGCAATGAAGAAAGAGTGACCATTGAAATATCCTGATTGTCAATCGTAATTTTTCCTTTTGTTACTTCATAAAATCGTGGGATCAAGCTGCAAAGGGTTGTTTTTCCTCCGCCGGAAGGACCCACCAGAGCAATATTTTCTCCCGGTTCTACGGTGAATGTGATATCATCCAATACATTTTGCTCTTCTTCACCATAACGGAAGGTTACATGGTCAAATCTAACTTTTCCAAAAACGTTAATAAGAGGTTTTGCATCCGGTGCATCTGCAATATCCGGTTCCACTTCCATAATTTCGCAAAATCGTTCAATTCCTGTCATTCCCCGTTGAAATTGCTCAGAAAAATCAACAATTTTACGGACAGAGTTCAATAATGTGGTAACATACAAAAGATAAGCAATTAAATCAGGTGCTGTAATTTTACCATGAATCATAAAGATAGAACCTATCAAAACAACAAGAATATACATCACGCCGTCAAACAACCTTGTAGTACAATGAAATCCTGCCATACTGGTATATTTTTTCTTTGCAATTTCCAACAGACGGAGATTACCCTCGTTAAATTTATCTTTTTCCACCTGTTCATTGGCAAAGGACTTCACCACACGGATACCAAGCAGACTGTCCTCCACCGATGCATTGATTTCCCCAACCTGCACCCGTGAATCCTGAAATGCTGTTCTCATAGTTTGCTTAAAATGACGAGTACAAAAAAACATCAACGGAAGCACCGAAAACACAATCAGAGTCAAAGGCACATTCATATAGCAACAAATCAAAAAAGAAGCAGTAATCTTAATCCCCGCAATAAAAAACTCCTCAGGACAATGGTGAGCAAATTCGGTTACATCAAATAAATCCGTTGTAATACGGGACATAATCTGCCCTACCTTTGTATTATCATAAAAACCAAACGACAGCTTTTGCAAATGAGAAAACAGGTCTCTGCGCATTTCTGCTTCTATTTTAGAACCCATAATATGCCCGATGGATTCCATAAAAAACTGCGCAGCCGTATCAATGATTCTCAAAACAATGTAGCTTCCGCAAAGAAGGAAGACCAAGGATACGGTCAGACTTGCTAAGTCACTTATCGCCTTATTAGTAATAATTCTTACAATCATGGGAAGAATCAATTCACAAAGAGTTGTCAAAGAGGCGCAGAACAAATCCAACGCCATAGTTTTCTTATGATGTTTAAAATACGGTAAAAACCGTTTCCATAATACCTTCTTTTCCACATTTATTCCTTCTTCATATATACAGTGTATCAATCTGAATCACAGTTCTGTACCGCTCATCCTTTTGCTGAATCAACCTTGCGATTTCATTGATGGTTTTCTTCTTTTCCTGTTCATCAAAGGTATGCGGAACCACCAAATCAAAGATCAGATTAATTCGATTTTCTCCATTGGTAATCCTGAAATCATGAATGGAAAAGACAGGATTGATCGTTTTACAAATCCCCTCTGCCATTTCCCGAAGCTGATTGGTCTGCTCGCAATTCACCAAAACAGGGTCCATATGAATCACGAGCATAATTCCCATTTCACGGTTGGCTTCTTGTTCTAATGCATCAATTTCTTCATGTACCGCAATCATATCAGCATCACTTGATACTTCCGCATGAACCGATGCCATCACTCTTCCGGGACCATAATTATGCACAATCAAATCATGCATTCCAATAATATGTTGCCCTGACATCACAATCTCATTCAATCGTTCCACCGTTTCCTTTTCAGGAGGCGTTCCCAACAAAAGACTGATGGTATCACGGGCAATTTCATACCCTGAACGAAGAATCAGCAGTGATACTCCAACACCTACATAACCGTCAATAGAAAAGGGTAAAAAATAACCAATTACAGTGGACAAAATCACCGAACCGGTAGAAATCACGTCATTGAGACTATCCTGTGCCGTAGCAAGAAGCAGTTTAGAATGAATCTTCTTTCCGAGATAACGGTTATAAGCAAACATCCAGACCTTCACAAGAATAGAGGCAGCTAAAATCATCATGGCAATAGGATAAACAGTCACAGTCTGTGGATGAAAAATCTTTTCCACCGAACCTTTTAACAATTCAATCCCTACCATCAAAATCAAAAAAGAAACAACGAGTGAAGCCACATACTCCACTCTGCCATGCCCGAAGGGATGTTCGGAGTC
>SVJP01000155.1 GCA_015068925.1 Oscillospiraceae bacterium | reverse complement strand
TGCGTGCTTTTTTGCTACAGAACCGATAAATCTGTGGTCATCTGCATTTTCAAACCCGTTTTGCAAAGTGTTATGGTCAATATAGGCTACAGACCGTTCTGTTTTCACACGGGGAATTCCCATGGCTTCAAATTCCAGATACGCCATGGTTCCGGTAGCATCCTGGGTCAATGTCTGATCAATCCGCAAACCGATTTCTGTTCCCTTTTCAAATACACCGTCAATCAGATGCGCCTTTAAAATCTTTTCGGTCAATGTCAAACCCATGTCTCATCAATCCTTTCTATCATGAAAAAAGGAAGCTTCCCAAGAACCTTCCCGTTCTTTTTTCTATCTTATTATTATAGCATAATTTCCCTATTTCGTCAACTGTTTTCTAAAGCAAATCAGCCAGTGCCATCCTGACTCTTTGCAGACGTTCCAAATCGGGATGAGACTGTTTCAATTGAACCAAATCTGATTCGTCCGGTTGTTGAAATGCAATTTTCATCATAAACAAACTCCCCTTGCCCGGTTCACTTTCTATTTTCAGTTCTCCGCCATGGCGTTTCACCACTTCGGATACAATGGAAAGTCCCAAACCGGTTCCTTGTTCAAAGTTATCCAATTGAATCATAGGCTCAAGAATCGTCTTCTGGTCATCCGAAGGAATACCGCATCCGAAATCACGAACCGATAACGTCATCGCTCCCTCATCCAGCACAGCTTTTACTTCTATTTTACAAGGTTTTTCCTTTGTGGCTTTCATGCCGTTTGAAATCAAATTTACGAATGCTTCCTCTATCAAAAATTCATCCAGGCAAACCAATCCGTCCCCTATAATTTCCACCGTCAAATCCAGTTCTTGCTTTGTAAAACAATCCTGTACCGCCGAGCATAGGGATTCTACAAAATTTTTACCATCTATCATTTTTATCGAAAGAGTGACACCGCCTTGAACCATCTCATAATATTTTGTAAACTGATCAATCTTTCTCGTCATTCTGTAGATGTGCCGTTGCGCTATCCTGCAATATTTTTGATTCACCTCCGAATCATCTTGCATTTGTAAAACCTGGATGGCACTGTATACTGTATTCAATGGTTCTTTCAAATCATGTGACAACCACGTCATTCGTTCTAATTGTTGTTGCACGAATTGGTCCATTTTAACTCTCCTTTCAAACGGTAATCAGGTCTTTTATTTTTTCAAACAATCCATTTCCGATTCCCGGTATCAGCATAATCTCTTCAATACTGTAAAATCCACCGTTTTCTTCCCGATAATCCACAATCCGCTTTGCAAGCACATCACCGATACCGAATAAGCTTTTCAATTCCTGAATCTCTGCAGTATTCAAATTAACCTTGTTTTGCCCAATCACAATCATTTCTCCATCCTGTACTTTTTGCGCAAGGTTCACACTCGGCTCCTGCTCATTTAAAAATCCCCCTGCTGCTTCCACCGCATCCTTCATCCTGCTACCATCAGGCAGGGTATACACACCGGGATTGACAACATCTCCTTTGATATCCACCATAATTTCATTTTCCCCTATGTCGTCTGAATGCAGCACGGTAAGCTGAGGCTCTACCTTTTCCGTTCTTTCGGAAAACAACAATACGCAAATAATACCTGCCACCGTCAAAACAATCGCTCCTGCAATGACACGCACCATGAAACGGCCATCCCTAAGAAACTCCTCTATTCTTTGCCGCCACATCCTGTCACCTTCTTATCAAAAATGAAAGCTTTATAATATTGTTATCTTACCATATTCGCGGTTTTCTGTCAAGTCAAGAACCGAATTTTGTCGGAAACCGTTCAATTTTTGCAACCTTATTGAGAAGAAAAAAGGATGACATTTTTATAAAACTATTATATAATTTTAAAAAAGAAAAGGAGTGATTCCCAAATGAAACAACTATTATTAGGGGTAGCACAAGAAATCATCACCCCAAAAATCGGCGGAAATCTTTATGGTTATGCACCTGATGTATATTCCGAAAGCGTTCACGATGATCTGACTCTTACCGTTTTCGCATTTACTTGCGGTGATTTAAAAGCTATGATGATCAGCGCTTGTGTCGGATCAATTGGCACCGATGTTTCCGATTCATTAAGACAGGAACTGGGTAAAATGTTTGAGATGGACGCTAACAACATTATCATTTCTGCAACGCACACCCATTCCGGCCCAAATCTTAACACCGATAACAATTCCGGATGGGGACAGTTTGACCAACAATACTTTGACTCCATTTTCCATCCTGCTCTTTTAAAAACGGCCAAAAACGCGTTTTCTCATTCAGAACCTGTTCGTTTAGCAATTGCAACGGGAGAGAGTAAGGTGGGAATCAATCGCAGAGAATTGCTGATTGAAAATAATCTGAGTTGCTTAGGTCAAAATCCCCAGGGTTGCTTTAATCCCAAAATGATTCTTCTGTCCTTTCAAAATTTATCCGGCAAGGTAACGGGAAATATGATTGTTTATGGCTGTCACGGAACTTGCGCAGGAAGAAATCATGAAATTACCCGTGACTGGTCAGGCATCATGGTAGATGCTTTGACAGAGCACACAGGAGGAATCACCGCATTTTTCAACGGTCCCGAAGGGGATGTGGGTCCCAGACTCTCCAATGGTAAAACAACCGGTGACATTACCTATGTAGAAGAATTAGGGGCAATTGCTGCCAATGATGTTCTTCGAATTTATCAAACAATTTCAGAATTCAAAGATGCAACTGTTTCTACTTCATATCGGGCTTTAAAGCTTCCTTTATTACCGAGAATTCCTTACGAAACCGCGGTAGAATTATATGAAAAAAGTGACAAAAATTCTTATAATATTACGAAATTCATCAGTGAGTATTATCGCAAAGTAAAAGAATCCTACGAGCAAGGATACGAAGAACAACCATACATGGAACTCCCTCAATCCATCATCAGAATCGGTTCTGTTGCTTTCGTGGCATTTCCTTATGAATTGTTTTCCGAAATCGGTATGCGGATTGACAGAGCAGTCCCTGACTTACAGGTTCTGTCCCTTGCAATTTCCAACGGAAAAGGCGGTTACTTCCCAACCCAAGACCAATTATGCCGCGGCGGATATGAAATCAACTATTTTAAACACAAGCAAATCCAATGCCACCCCGACGATGCTGATTATCAGTTAATCAAAGAAACATTAGCAAACTTAGAAACATTAGCAAGAGAATAAAAAGGAGGATTATTTATGTTTCGAATCGGACAAGAAGAAATCAAAGCTGTAGAAAGAGTCATCAACTCAAAAGAATTATTCAAAATCAATTCGGGAACATTGCAGGAAACCTATCATTGTGAAAAAGAATTTCGGGAAAAATTCAATATTTCCCACGCTGTTCTCATGACATCGGGAAATGCCGCACTCATGTCTGCATTGGCGGGAATGGGCATCGGTCCGGGAGATGAAGTCATTGTACCTGCATACACCTATATTGCCACCGCCATTTCCGTGGTTAGTGTTGGGGCAATTCCCATTATTGCCGAAATTGACGAAACGTTGATGCTTGACCCCAAAGATGTGGAACAAAAAATCACAGAACGAACCAAAGCCATCATTCCCGTTCACATGATGGGATATCCTTGCAACATGGACGGTATCATGAAGGTTGCCAAAAAACACAATCTGAAGGTATTGGAGGATGCCTGTCAGGCGGTGGGCGGTTCCTTCCGCGGAAAGCCTTTGGGAACCTTCGGTGATGCAGGTGCATTCAGCTTTAATTTCTACAAAATCATCACCGCAGGAGAAGGGGGTGCATTGCTCACCAATGATAAAACCATTTTTGAAAAGGGGTTGATTTATCATGACAGCAGTGCGGTTGCCTATTTTGGTAATCAGATGGAGGATTTTTCCGAAGAACCCTTTTGCGGATATGAATTCAGAACCAATGAAATTACTGCCGCAATTCTGAGAGAACAGCTAAAGCGGTTGGATGGAATTGTATCGGATTTGCGAAAAAACAAACAACGTCTGATGGATGCCCTATCCCCCTACTTCAAATTCATTCCTTCCAATGACAAAGAGGGAGATTGCGGGATGACACTCACATTGCAATTTGATTCCGCCGAAGAAGCACAAGCCTTTCGTGATAAAAATGTGGGAGTATCCATTCCTGCCTTTACAGGCAAGCATGTGTACAACAACTGGACGCCCATCTTACACAAAAGGGGTGCCGCCCATCCTTTGATGGACCCCTTTAAAATGGCTGCCAACAGGGTACCGGATTATACAGAGGATATGTGCCAAAAGAGTATTGATATTTTACTAACATGCGCTCATCTCTCCATCAATCCCGATTGGACAGAGGAACAGGTGGCAGAAAGAGCAAAGCAATTGATTGATGCTTTAAAGTAACAAATAAATAACAGACCGTCGAAAAAGTCGGTCTACCGCAAGCACACAAAAGGAAAAAAGAGTGAATTATGGATGTTTCATCTATAATAAAACCGTAAAAAACCGCCTGGAAAATATTGAATTTCCCAGGCGGTTGCTTGCTTTTTGCCAAAATGAACACTTGCCGTACCCACGTA
>SVJP01000154.1 GCA_015068925.1 Oscillospiraceae bacterium | reverse complement strand
CAGGGAACCTATTACGGCTGCCGCACCGATTGCCGCACAGCAGCCGTAATAGGTTCCCTGTTCCATAAATTTCAATCCACCTGTTTGACGTCCCCGTTTTGCAGCAAGCAAGGGAGAGTAGCTATCAAAGGGCAAACCGCCGTTTGTGATGCATCCGTCTGTATTCACGCTGCCGTACAAGGCATTATAAATGGATTTTTCAATTTCATTGGCATAAAAAATATCACCCGTCAACCACAGAAGTTGAGTACAAAGCTTCATCCAGGTAACAGTAACACAGGTTTCCTGAAGAATGTTGGGATAGGTTGTATCAGTTTGTCTTAAAACAGTATTACTGAACAATTCGTGATCAGAGCCTGCACAACCGATAATGGAAATCTCGCTTGCCGCCACTCTTTTTGCAAAACGAATCACCGTTTCTTTATATTTTTCTTCCCCTGTGACACGGTAATATTCCAGCATTCCCTCAAAGCAAGACATGATTTCATAAGCCTTTATCACCGGATATTCGTAAGGATCAAGCTGATCCTCATATGCCGTATCAAACAAGTTGAACGTTTCACAACCACCGCTTGAAACAATATAAGTCGCAAAATCAAAATACCGTTTCTCGCCTGTTTCGTTATACAATCTCATCATGGGTTCTAAAATGGAACAGGAATTGACACACCCCCAATAATGAGAGGTTTTGAGAATCGACCGCTTTCCTTCTCCAATCTGTTCCAGAATATAATCTGCATGACGCATGATTGCATCCAGCAACTTCTTTTTCAACGCCTCATCTTTACAGATTTCACAAAAATGCAGAGCACCTAACAGAATATATTTTCTACCCCACATATCCCATCCATTAAACTCTGCTTCGTGGCTATAGGTAGAAAATCTGCCGTCCTCTCCCTGAGCAGAAAGCAAATCCAATACCGTTTCTTCCAGCACCTGATACAGTTCTTCATCTCGGGTATAGCAATAGGTGATGCAAGCACCTCTCATCATTTTTCCCCAGTATTCACCGCGCCAACCTAAGTCTTCATCATCCACATTACTGCGGAACTGGTTGACAAACAACGCCCACATTTCCTTATCTTTCAACTGAATTTTCTGAATGAATTTTGCATACCAATCCTCGATTCCGTTATAAGAAAAACCGATACAGGGTATGAGGGTATCTGTTTTTAATCTTGGTGCATATTGTTTCTTTTCTTCATAAACATTTGTAAACATAAAGCAAAACCTCCTTTGTTTCTCTTATTATACAACAGAAAACAAAAGGAGGCAATATCATTTATAGTCAATCACATTGTAAATTTCCACTTTTTTGTGTTTGCAAGCCCTCTTTAAAGGCATGTAACGTTTCTTCTGTTTCATCCAGCCAATAAGGTCGTGCCACTGTTTCGGGTTGCTCGGGGTCAAAATCGGCAAAATGAAACCATACTGCTGATTTAATATTGGGATATTTCCTGATTTGAGCAAACATTTTTCTGATCCACCGTTCCTTATTTCCACCAATTGAACTAGAGGAAAATTCTGTAATCATCCATGGATATTCAGAAAAATAAGGCATCATTCTGTCCCGAATCCGATTGTATATCACATCAAATTCACGCCAAGTTTCATTCTTGGTTTCTTTGTAATAAGTTCCTGTGTTATATCCCGTCACGCCAATCATCTGCACATACTCATCCCCCGGATAATATGCCATAAAATGGTTCCAGTTTGCAGGAGGATAATCACGGTCATTGGGATTGAAAATCCAAATGGCATTCTCCACCCCTTCTTCCTGAAAAATACGATAAAATCTTCGCCACACTTCCACATAAATATCAGGGTCTCCCAGCACCGTGACCCCCGAATAATTGGTCCAATCAGAATTCATTTCATTGTTCAACCGAAACAAAAAGGGATGACCAAATTTCTTTGCACCTCTCGCCATCTTGCGGATGGTTTCGTCTTCCAACCCTCGGTAAACAGATAACTGTGGGGTGAATCCGAACAATTTTTCATTGCTATATCCCGAAAGCTGACAGGTCAACTCCACAATTTTTCCATCTTCATAATTCTTTTGCATAAACTCAACAGGAAAAGCATCTCCGTACGGCAAATAATACAAAACAACAGGAAAAGAAAACTCCAATTTTTGCTCTAATTCAGGAATGATTCGTTCTATTCCCTCGGTTAACATTTTATCAGCAAAAATCCCCCAATAAACCGAGTCTGTTTTTTGCAGTTTTCGATACACTTCTTTGGTTTCCGATGACCATTCTTCAGGAATCACAGGACTATGTTTCCATTGATATTCTCCTCGTTCTTCGGAACGAAAATAAGAAAAGCTGTCCAACAACGCCTCCATTCGCTCTTTCACGGGATACTCTTTGGGATAACGCAGTAAAATGCGGTAAAAAAGCTTTGTTCCGGTTGGAATAAAAGCATAGGAATAACACTCCTGCCCTCCTACCGAAAACCAATAACCGCCGTCGGGACGGTCTGTGACAGGATGCACCAATTTCAATCCGTTTTCCTGCAAATGGGTTTCATCCGTCATAAAACGGTCAAAATACCAACTGCAATACTTCCTTGTATCTTTTTCTGTAGAATATTCTCTGGAAATTCTAATCAGCAGGTCATCCTCTTTTATTTCCGTCACCATCAAAGAACGGGACAGATCAACAATCGCATTCTCAGAAATTTCAACAGAAAATCCGTTGGCAAAATCAATAAGGCGTTTACCCGTCTTACTTTGTTCTGTCCGATAAGTCTTGCCTTCTTCCAATACTTTGGCTGATGTTTCCTGATAAGAAGGTAATTTCCAATTGCATAACGCAATTTTTAACTCATCCTTCCATTTCATAACCGTTGCATTTTGCCCCTGATATAAGAAAAATAAAATCCCAACACTAATCAGACATAAGAATAAAATTCCGAACAACAGTTTTCGTTTCACTTTAAACCTCCGTTACTTTTATTCCCAATTTGATTGCAAGCTCAAGACCCAAACTCAAAGACCCTTTTTCGACCCATTCCTCACGGGTATGGATTCCGTGATGCAGATTTACTCCAATACAAAGTGCAGGAATACCCAAGGAAAGAGGAATATTACAGTCGGTTGATGAGCTTCTAAATGAAATGGTTTGACCAAGCACTTTTTCCATCATCGGCACCACTATTTTCTTCAATGCTTCCACCTTATGGGATTCAATATTACTGCAAGGTCTGTCCCCTACCTTTTTCACATGAACTTGAACGGTTTGAGAAGCAAAAGATTCAAAAATCATTTGAAATTCATGCCGCATCATTGCAAGACAATCTTTGTCGTCAGACCGATATTCGCAAAGCATTTTTGCACTCTGCGCTATGGTATTGACTGATGTTCCGCCCAAAACAGTACCAACATTATAGGTTGTTTTTGTTCCGGGAGATACCGGAACTTGGATTTGATAAAGTTTCGCTATCATTTCAGACAGTTTCGCAATGGCATTCTCCTGACCGAATGCATCATAAGAATGTCCGCCCTCGGTAATCACTTCAACCTCGTACCGATGAGAACCCACACAACGGTCAGCAACTACATTCAGGTTATCGTCAAAAGAAATAAAATTAGCAATCCGACCTTCATAATCTTTAAAAATCTGTCTTGTTCCTTTCAGATTCCCAAGTCCCTCTTCGCAGGAATTGAATACAAACAAAATGCCGTTGGGAGGCAATCTCTTTTCGCTTAAAAAGAATTTCGCCATGTACAAAAGAATTGATACACTTGCTGTATCATCTGCTACACCGGGGCTGTAAATCTTCTCCCCGTCATCAAAATAAGGCATTGGCTCCGTATCAGGAAAAACCGTATCGGTATGTGCCGCAAAAACGGTAATCTGATTGCTGTTTTCACAATGAAGAGGAAATACAACATTTTGTGCCTCATCAATAGTAACACCCGTTGCACCGTTTGATTCCAGCCATTTTTTGCAAAACTGCGCTCTTTCATGTTCAAAATGAGAAGGTGCAGGAATTTCACACAACTGCTTGATTAGTTGAACAATCCCTTCTTTGTTTTCGTTGATATATTTTTTTATGATGGCTTCCAAATTTCATTCTCCTTCGTTTCAAATTGACATACTTTAAAGTGTGTGATTGTAGTAAAAAATCATTTTTGATTCTCCTTCTCATTTATGTAAGAATCAATTTTCTTGTTTTGTAAGCAAACCATGACTACAGTTTGATCTAAATTCCTTTTCTCTCTTCCACTTCTTGCACTGTTCAATTCGTGCACCATGAGGTGTATCGCCGTGCTCGGGATCACACGAATACTGTATTAACAACTCACACGGGATATCTTGACATTCTCCACAATGAACAATATCTCTGCTTTGACAACAAATCGCAACAGGACATTTCCCATGAAAAGGATGTCCATTTGTTTCAATGCAACCGCCACAGCCAGCAGACTTTTTCCATTCACATCCTGTACAATGAAGTCCACATCTTGAATCCACCATAACAAACCTCCTACTTAAATAAAAGCTATATTGTTTTAATGAATTGGCGTTCCACCATGAATTCTCGCCTACG
>SVJP01000153.1 GCA_015068925.1 Oscillospiraceae bacterium | reverse complement strand
GGTTTGGATGACGGTGTAACGGATGAAGAAGGAGATTTTTGTTACGGTTCCGCCATCGGATTTTGTATAGGGGAACAGGCATGGATTGAATATAAAAAATTTTATCAAAAGGTTTGTACCATCCAAACCTATATCATGTCTAACACCTGGGGTGACAGAAATCAGGATGGGGCAGTTTGTGATGCTTTTATCAGAGAGGAAATTGATTGTGCTTCACAATTGGGAGCAGATGTGGTTCAGATTGATGACGGCTGGCAAAAAGGAATTACCGCCAATTCCAAATTGGCAGTTTCTTCCGCATGGGGAAGTTATTATGATACCATGCCTGATTTTTGGGCGGTGAATCAAGAAAAATTTCCTGATGGGTTAGAACCGATTTGTGAGTACGCAAAAGAAAAGAATGTAAAAATCGGCTTGTGGTTTTCTCCTGATTCTACTAATTCTTATGGTAATTGGCAACGGGATGCAGAACATCTGATTGAGTTACATCGCCGTTACGGTGTGAATTACTTTAAGTTGGACGGAATCCATTTGAAGGATAAAACAGGAGACCGTAATTTGCGAAAAATGGTAGAAATGGTACGACGTGAGTCAGATGGTGCGGTGGATTTTAATTTTGATATTACAGCCCAGGTTCGTTGGGGTTATTTTTATCAGAGACAATACGGAAAATTGTTTTTGGAAAATCGTTATACCGATTGGGGTAACTATTTCCCCCATGATACCCTGCGGAATTTGTGGGGAATTAGCCGATATGTTCCTGCGCAACGGTTGCAGATTGAAGTATTAAACCCCAGACGGAATAAACAAATGTATGAAAAGGACCCCTTTGCTCCTGACTTGTATTCCATGGATTATTTGTTTGCAATTGCGATGGTTGCAAATCCTCTTCTTTGGATGGAAATGAGCAGTCTGGAGCAACAGGATTTTGAACAGTTGAAGGAAATGATTGGTTTCTATCGGCAATATCGCCCCAAATTGCAAAAGGCAATGATTTCTCCTATTGGGAAAAAACCTTCGGGTATGAGCGTGACAGGATTTTCGGCAACCTTGGAAAAAGAAGGATTTTTGTTGGTATTTCGAGAAAATACAGAAGAGAGCCATTTTGTATATCAAGGGATAAAACAGGCAGAGATTTTGTACGGAAATGGTGAAGCGGAGGAAAGGGAAAATGGTGTTCGGCTTACGTTACCGAATAAGAGAAGTTTCTTGTTTGTGCATTATCGAAAATAAAAGGGGGTAGGACGGATGACAAGAGTAGCAGTCATTGGCGGTGGTGCGGCAGGGCTGACGGCAGCCATTACCGCGGCGAAAAACGGAGCTAAGGTAACGGTTTTGGAACGAATGGAACGAGTTGGTAAAAAGATTATGGCAACGGGGAACGGACGGTGTAATCTTGCCAACAATGAACTGGATTTATCTCATTACAGAGGAGATGAGCGGTTCATTTCTCAGGTGTTCCATCAGGTTGGGTTGGAAGAAATATTGGATTTTTTCCGCGAGATTGGTTTGTTGGTCAGAACAGAACAGGGGAGAATTTATCCTCTTTCCAATCATGCTTCGGCTGTATTGGATGTGTTGCGAAATGAGGCGGAACGTTGCGGTGTGACCATCAAAACGGATTTTGATGTGAAAAGTGTTTGTCCTCGGTCAGAGGGGTTGGTGATTCAGGGAAAATACGAAACCCTGGTTTGCGACAAGCTGATTATTGCAACGGGAGGAAAAGCCTCGCCTGCCCATGGGTCCAACGGAAGCGGTTATGATATTTTGTCTTCCTTAGGTCATCATACCACAAAGCTGTACCCCGGCTTGGTGGGTGTGAAATGCCCTTCTGAGCAAATGAAGGGACTTCGCGGAGTGCGTGTGTTTGCAAAAGCAACATTGCTTTTGGACGGTCAACCTTACCGAAGTGAAATTGGAGAAATTCAATTTAATGATACAGGTTTGTCAGGGATACCCATTTTAAATTGTTCTTCTGTGGTAACCTCCTATAAGGGAGAAGCGGAAATTGAATTGGATTTGTTGCCCGATGAAGAGGATGTTTTGGATTTGTTACAGGAACGGGACAGAAAGCACCTGTTTACAGGGATGTTTCATAAGCAAATCGGTCAAAGCTTGTGTGACAGAACCTGGGTGCCTGTTCAATCCATTCAGACGGTGGACTTGCCTTCTCTGGCAAAGGAAATGAAAGCGATGAGATTTACCGTCATCGGAACCTTGCCATGGGAAAATGCTCAGGTGACGGTAGGTGGTGCGAAAACATCAGAATTTCAGTTGGGAACACTGGAGTCGCTGTTGTTACCGGGATTGTATGCCGCAGGAGAAATTTTGGATGTAGATGGTGACTGCGGAGGATATAATTTGATGTGGGCGTGGGCAAGCGGCATGGTAGCAGGGCAGGAGGCGGCAAATGCTTAGACTTTCAAATATTGGGTTAGGGATTGAAGAACCTGCAGAACGCCTTGTGCTCTTGGCAGAAAAGAAATTAAACACAAAAGTTCTTTCCTGGAATGTTGCAAAACGGTCGGTGGATGCCAGAAAAAAGGATGCATTGAAATTTGTGTATTCTGTTGATGTAGAGGTGAAAGGCGAGGAACGGTTTTTGTCTTTGCCTGGGGTCAGTCGGGTGGAAGAAAAATCTTATGTTCCACCTAAATCAGCCTTGGAGCAAAGACCTGTTATCGCAGGATTTGGCCCTGCGGGAATGTTTGCAGCACTCACGTTGGCACAGGCAGGTGCAAGACCTGTGGTGCTGGAACGGGGAAAGGCGGTAGAAAAACGGAAAAAAGACATTCAAGGATTTTGGAAAGGTGGAAGCCTGCAGCCTGAATCCAATGTGCAGTTCGGAGAAGGAGGTGCAGGTACCTTTTCGGATGGGAAATTGACCACCGGAATCAAAAGCCCCTTTTCCCAACATATTTTAAACAGTATGGTTCGGTTTGGTGCACCGGAGGAAATTGTATGGCAGAATAAGCCTCATATCGGTACTGATCGCTTGGAAACAATGGTTAAAAATCTTCGTCAAGAGGTGATTGCTCTTGGGGGAGAGGTGTTGTTTGAAAGCAAACTGACAGGCTTGCAGATAGAAAAAGGGAAGTTGCAGGGTGTTTTGTTTGAACATCAGGGAACAGTGCAGGAGCTCCAGACCGATTGCCTGATTCTTGCGGTAGGTCATAGCGCCCGTGATACCTTTACCATGCTTTATGATACAGGTGTGATGATGGAGAAAAAGCCGTTTTCCGTGGGAGTCAGGATTGAGCATCTTCAAAAAAAGATTGATTTGGCACAGTATGGTGCCACTGTTCCTCAAATTGGTGCGGCAGATTATAAATTGGTGACCCATTTGCAAAACGGAGACGGGGTGTATACCTTTTGTATGTGCCCGGGAGGACAGGTGGTTGCGGCTGCTTCGGAGGAAGGGGGGCTTGTGACCAACGGAATGAGCCACTATGCAAGAGAGGGTGAAAATGCCAACAGTGCCCTTTTGGTGGGTGTTCTTCCGGAAGGGGATGTGTTTGCAGGTGTTCGGTTTCAGCGGAAATTAGAGCAGGATGCCTATTCTCTGGGCGGAAGCAACTGGAAAGCTCCGGCACAATTAACAGGTGATTTTTTAAAGAGCATTCCCAGTCGGGAATTGGGAGAGGTGAGCCCCACTTACCGTCCCGGTGTGACCCTTTGCTCCCTGGATGAATGTTTGCCCAAAGGAATTGCGGATGCGCTACGGTTAGGTATTTTGGGGATGGGTCAGCAGTTAAAAGGCTTTGATGCTTATGACAGTGTCTTGACCGGTGTGGAAACCAGAAGCTCCTCCCCTGTACGAATCTTGCGGAATGAACAATTTCAGTCGGTGTCCTGTCAAGGCTTGTATCCTTGCGGAGAAGGAGCAGGCTATGCAGGCGGTATTATGTCTGCCGCTGCGGATGGCGTGAGAATTGCGGATTATATTTTAAATCAAATGATGTGGAAAGAAACAGAATAATTTTTATGTTCTCTGTTCTTCTTCCCAAAGGGTTAAAGCACGTTCGAACACCTTAATTTTATTTTCTTTTTTTAATTTTAAAATGAGATCAAATAATTTTTCTGTAGAATATTCCTCTTGAGTATTAAAATAAGGATTGATTTGCTTGGTGCGTCCTGTCAGAAAATCGGTAGAGGTATTTAAGGCGTCTGCAATACTGCATAAAATATCTGCATTGGGAATATTAATGTCATTTTCATATTTTGACATCGTTGCTTTTGTGACTCCTATGGTTTCTGCCAAATCCTTTTGCTTGATTTCATACAAATCCCGAAGGTAAACAATTCTTTCTCCTATGGTAGTCATAACATTCCTTCCTTTCCTCTTTAAATTATACTACAAGAAACTTTTTTGGGTTAAAAATTAATAATTATATAAAAATATTATTGACAAGTTTCCTAAATTATAATATAATAGAATTGTTCTAACGATTTGATTATATGGAATGGGGTTGATGATGAGAAAGAAGTGTCTGTAACAAAGTTAGCTTATTGGGGACAGACGGATGCTTATGACTACACGGAAAATAGAACGTATGTATGGTATCTAGTAG
>SVJP01000152.1 GCA_015068925.1 Oscillospiraceae bacterium | reverse complement strand
GCAACCGCCTGGGAAATTCAATATTTTCCAGGCGGTTTTTTACGATTTTATTATAGATGAAACATCCATAATTCACTCTTTTTTCCTTTTGTGTGCTTGCGGTAGACCGACTTTTTCGACGGTCTGACCGTTCGGAAATTGTGTTCCGAACGGTTATTTTCAGTTAATTTCATTCTCCTTATAAAGAATAGTTTGCAATTTTTGAATATTTATGATATAATGTAACGACGAGAAAAAATTGAACTTTTAAATAGGGAATGGTGAAAGCCGGTTTTAGATGGTTTGAAAATAAAGAACCATAGATTCATATTTCACCAAAAATAAATTAGAAGGGTATCAACAAGTCATTTCTTCATTCGTATAGGAATTGACTTGTTATTTTCAATGGGTTTCAGGTGATAATCAATCTGTAGGACATGCCAATTGTTTGAGATGCAGAACGATAGAAAACTTTAATCCGGATGAACGAGCTTGCCTGTGTTAAGTACATAGAGTTGAAAAGGGGAGTTTGCCGATAATAAAGGCTTGCTATGCAAAGAAAGCTTTGAAAAAATCATTCATGTAATCTGCTTCCGGAAGTAATTCGTATCTGATATGCCTGTTTCTTATAATAACGACAGTCAAAGGAGGACAATATTTTGAAAATCTTTTTTAACATTACAACAAATGTTGATGATGTTTACTTTTATTTCTATGGATTTTTTGTTGCGTAAAAAAACATTCTTCCCGAGAATGCGGGAACTGTAATGGCGAAGCTGGAAACTTTTTTATTTGTTCCTGCATTTCTTTTGACTGCTTTTGACAATGCCGGAAAATGTCAAGGTCTGGTTGCTATGCTTTTGGCAGGCTTTATTATCGGCGGCTATGATTTAAAAGAACTTGTGCTGAACAAAAAAGTATATGTGGTCACGGGGATGAGGTTGGTGCTGATCCCCGGGGTGATGGTTTTAATTATGAGATTGTTTGGAATCAGCGAGGAGATTATGACCCTTGCCCTGATCGCTTTTGCCACTCCGTTGGGGCTGAATACCATTGTGTATCCTGCAGCTTACGGTGGTGAAACCAAGACAGGTGCTTCCATGGCAATGATTTCTCATGTGTTTTCTGTGATAACCATTCCGCTGATGTATTTGATCTTTATTGTATTATTGTAATAAGAAAGGACGATTGTAATGACGAAAATTGATTTGTTTTCCGGCTTTTTGGGAGCGGGAAAAACCACGTTGATTAAAAAACTGATTCAGGAGGGTTACCAAGGCGAAAAATTGGTGCTGATTGAAAATGAATTTGGCGAAATCGGCATTGACGGTGGATTTTTGCAGGATGCAGGAGTGACGGTGAATGAAATGAACTCCGGTTGTATTTGCTGCAGTCTGGTTGGCGATTTTTCCGCAGCGTTAAAACAGGTTTTGGATGAATACAAGCCTGACAGAATTTTGATTGAACCCTCCGGTGTGGGAAAATTGAGTGATGTGATTCGTGCAGTGGAAGATTTGAAGGATGAAAGAGTTTCCCTTCATCATTGTTGTACCGTGGTTGATGCCAAAAAATGCAAAATGTATATGAAAAACTTTGGCGAGTTTTTTAATGACCAGATTCAGGCAGCTCGTGTGATTGTATTAAGCCACACCGATGGAACGGGAGAAGAAAAATTAAGCACTTGTCTGGAACTGATTCGTTCTCAAAACAAGGATGCTGCCGTGATGACCACTCCCTGGGATCAACTGACAGGGAAAGAGCTTTTGGATGCAATGGAGCATTCCTTGGAGCAGGAACTAAAAGAACTGTTGCACGAGCATCACCACCATGAACATTGCGATTGTCATGAGCATCATCATGATCATGACGAACATTGCGGTTGCCATGAGCATCATCACCACGACGAGCATTGCGGTTGTCATGAGCATCATCACCATGACGAGCATTGCAGTTGCGGTCACCATCACCATGCTGAGGAGGTCTTTACCTCTTGGGGAAAAGAAACCGTTCGTTCCTATACAGTTTCCGAGATTCAAGCGGCGTTGGAAGCTTTGGAAGAAACGGCATACGGAACTGTCCTTCGTGCCAAAGGAATTGTTTCGGGAAAAGAAGGAGAATGGATTCATTTTGATTATATTCCCGGGGAAGTGGATGTGAGAATCGGCTCTGCAGCTGCAATCGGCAGACTTTGCGTGATCGGTGCTGATTTGAAGGAAGAAAAATTAACCCAATTATTTCTTGGATAAAAGGAGATTATGATGAATATTCCCGTTTATGTGTTTACCGGATTTTTAGAAGCAGGAAAAACCAAAAGTGCCAGAGAAACCTTGGCAGACGAACGGTTTAATTCAGGAGAAAATACCCTTCTTTTACTTTGTGAGGAAGGAGAGGAAGAATATGATATTGATTTTCCCAACACCAATGTTACCATTGTAACGGTAGAGGAGGAAGAACAGCTTAACTCAAAGTTTTTGGCAGAACAGGGAAAGAAATGCAAGGCAGACCGTGTTGTGGTGGAATACAACGGTATGTGGAAATTGGAATCCCTGTACAATGCTTTGCCCAAAAATTGGATGGTGTATCAGGAGCTGATGTTTGCAGATTCCCGTACCTTTCAAAGCTTTAATGTCAATCTTCGTCCCCTTGTGGTGGATAAACTGCAGGGTTGTGAATTGGTGGTTTTTAATCGGGCAGACGAGTTAACAGACAAAATGGCACTTCATAAAATTGTGCGGGGCGTGTCAAGACGGGCCTCCATTTCTTATGAGCTGACCGACGGCACATTGGAGTATGATGAAATAGAGGATCCTCTGCCTTTTGATATCGATGCTCCTGTTATTCAAATTGAAGATAAGGATTTTGCCTGGTTTTATCGTGATTTTACTGAGGAAATGGACAAATATATCGGCAAAAAAATCCGTTTCAAAGCCATTGTGGCAAAAGATGCGAAAATGCCCGAGGGAACGGTTGTGGCAGGACGGCATATTATGACCTGTTGCGCAGATGATATTGCTTACCGCGGAGTGGTTTGTAAATACAAAGCGTTGTTCACTCTCAAAACCCGTGATTGGGTCATTGTAGAAGGAGAGCTTCGTCATGAATATAATGCCTTGTACCGAGGAAAAGGACCTGTTTTGTATGCTTCGCAGATTTCCGTTTCCAATCCTCCCGAGCAACCGGTAGCAACATTTGACTAACTCTTGCAAAAAAACAGTTGAATTTTTTGAAATTTATGGTATAATAGAAGATAACGTACCGTTTTATGCGGAAAAACTTTTAAAAAAGGATGTCGTACTATGTTAGATATGAAATTTGTTCGGGAAAATCCTGAGCTTGTCAAGGAAAATATCAAGAAAAAATTTCAGGACAAGAAGCTTGCTTTGGTAGACGAAGCCATCAGCATTGATGCAGACCTTCGTGCCGCAAAGTCAGAAGCGGATTTTCTCCGTGGAGAACGGAATAAAATTTCCAAGCAGATTGGCGCATTGATGGGTCAGGGCAAAAAAGAAGAAGCAGAAGAAGTGAAGAAAAAGGTGGCGGAATTTTCCGGCCGTCTGGCAGAGCTTGAAAAAAAGGAAGTGGAACTGGAAGAAGAATTGCAGTCCCGCATGATGCTCATTCCCAATATTATTGATGATTCCGTGCCGATTGGTAAGGATGACAGTGAAAACGTAGAATTGGAAAAATTCGGTGAACCTGTTACTCCCGATTTTGAGGTGCCTTATCATACTGAAATTATGGAAAAGTTAAACGGCATTGATTTGGATGCAGCAAGAAAGGTTGCAGGAAACGGATTTTATTATCTCATGGGGGATGTGGCTCAGCTTCATTCTGCAGTCATCAGTTATGCTCGTGACTTTATGATTAACAGAGGATTTACTTATTGCATTCCTCCCTTTATGATTCGCAGTAATGTGGTAACGGGTGTTATGAGCTTTGCGGAAATGGATGCCATGATGTACAAAATCGAAGGGGAAGATTTGTATCTGATCGGAACCTCCGAGCATTCCATGATCGGAAAATATATTGATACCATTGTTGCAGAAGATACCCTGCCTCACACCTTGACCAGTTATTCTCCCTGCTTCCGTAAGGAAAAAGGTGCACACGGTTTGGAAGAACGCGGGGTTTACAGAATCCATCAGTTTGAAAAGCAGGAAATGATTGTGGTATGTAAGCCGGAAGAAAGCATGGAATGGTTCCATAAGCTGTGGCAAAACACTGTTGATTTGTTCCGTTCTATGGACATTCCCGTTCGTACCATCGAATGTTGCTCCGGCGACTTGGCTGATTTAAAGGTAAAATCTTATGACGTGGAAGCTTGGTCTCCCCGTCAGCAGAAATATTTCGAAGTAGGAAGTTGTTCTAACTTGGGTGATGCCCAGGCAAGAAGATTGAAAATCCGTGTTCACGGAGAAGGGAGCAAGAAGTATTTTGCTCATACTCTGAACAATACCGTTGTTGCCCCTCCCAGAATGTTGATTGCTTTCTTGGAAAATAACCTGGAAGCAGACGGTAGCGTACGGATTCCCCAAGTACTTCGTCCTTACATGGGCGGAAAAGAGAAAATGATGCCTGCAAAATAAGAAAGAAACTAGGAGGGGCTGTCTCACTAAAAGTGAGGCAGCCCTGATTTTTTGCACACAAAAAGCCGCTGAAGTATGGAAACTTCGCGGCTTTTGTGGTATCATGAAGTATGATTAGTAATTCAAAAATACAAGTAGATT
>SVJP01000151.1 GCA_015068925.1 Oscillospiraceae bacterium | reverse complement strand
ATTATCTGTATCGCCAGAAAAATATTTTGGGCGGCTATGAAAACACAGGTTTTTCCAAGCCCGGAAAAGAATGTCTTTATAATATTTATATCATGGAGGAAACCCAATCGGTTCTCTCCTTAGGGGCAGGCGGCTCTACAAAAATTGTGGATGATGACAGAATTGAACGGATTTTTAACGTAAAGGAACCCACGGAATACATCAATCGAATTGACGAAATGATTGCAAGAAAGCAAGAAATTTATACCATTTTAGGAGGTTGAAAGAATGTCTAATTTAGAGTTTTTGAATGTGATGAAGGAAAAGCTGAGTGTTGCAGGCGAAAAAGTGGTAAAGAAATCAGGACAATTGGTGGACAGCACCAAGCTGCATTACCAAATCAGCACAGAAGAAGGCGAATTGAAAAAGAAGTATGAACGAATCGGCAAAATGGTCTATCAGGCAAAATGCGGTGAAGGGGAATTGTCTGATGAAATCAATACCATTTGTGACGATATTGCATTGAGCTTGGAAAAAATTGGCGAGTTAAAGCAACGCTTGCAGGTGGTGAAGAACAAAAAGAATTGTCCCCATTGCGGTGAGGAGATTGCTCAGGATACACCTTATTGTGCCGCTTGCGGATGCAAAAACGAGTAAAAGGAATGAGGTTGGATGAACAGAGTGTTGTTATGCGGAGTTTGTGTGGGAGCGGTCAAGAGCTTGTTAGGGGACGATTGCACCCGGGTTACCGTTATGACTGCTTCGGACGGTTCTGTGAAGCAAAAAGTACAGTTGGAGCATTGCGAAAATGCCCAAGCGGTGTTGCACCATAACGGCATCTGTTACCATGCCAAAGCAGAATTTACGGAGGATAGAGGTGTTACCTTACCCGATGGATCTCGCTTGATGAACCAATCTCCCGCTTTGGTGACTTTGTTAATGCAAAATATTGCCAAACATTTGACAGACGAAGGAGTGGAGGTTTCCTTTTCTGCCCAATCCCTGTGAGCAAGAGCGTGAGTAAGAGCGTGAGCAAGAGCGTGAGTAAGAGCGTGAGCGTGACTGATATTGTGACCGGTATTGTGACCGATAGTGTGACCGATAGTGTGACCGATAGTGTGACCGATAGTGTGACCGATAGTGTGACCGATAGTGTGAGTCAAAGTGTGATTGTGGGTATACAAAAAAATCGCCTTGAAAACGGCTTGGAAGCAGGCTTTTTTGAAGAATTTGAAAAAGTTAGCTTCTTATATACAATAAATAATAAATAATAAAAAGAAACAAAATAAAAAGAGAGAAAGAAAAGCACGATAATAGTGTTTCTTTCTCTTTTTTTTGAAAAATTTATTCACAGCTTAAGTTTCGCTGCTCGGGGCATAAGCTTTTCTCTGTCTAGCATCCAGCCCCTCACGGTCGCTCACTTAAGCAGCTCCGCTAAGCTCAAAACAGAAACCTGCGGTTTCTTCGGTTTTTCCCTTGTGCTTGCGGCTTAAGTTTCGCTGCTCGGGGCATAAGCTTTTCTCTGTCTAGCATCCAGCCCCTCCGCGGACAGTCGCCTAAGCGATTCCGTTGCTCGAAAAACAGAAAACGAAAACCGTGTTTTCTTGGTTTTTCAAGCGTACTCATGGCTTAGCCTCCTTGCTCCGGGGCATAAGCTTTTCTCTGTCTAGCATCCAGCCCCTCTCGGTCGCTCACTTAAGCAGCTCCGCTAAGCTCAAAACAGAAACCTGCGGTTTCTTCGGTTTTTCCCTTGTACTTGCGGCTTAAGTTTCGCTGCTCGGGGCATAAGCTTTTCTTTGTCCAAGTTATTGCAACTTTTTTATGATATAATAAAAGTATAGGGGATTATAGTTCGTCCAATTCCTTGCTCCAGGCGGCAAAGCTTGCATCACTGGGCATTTGCCAATCTCCTCTGGGAGACAGTCCCACAGAGCCAATCTTCACACCGTCAGGCATACAGCTTCGTTTGAATTGCTGGGTGAAGAACCGACGGTAAAAGGTTTTTAACCATTTCAGGATGGTTTCCTGATTGTATTCCGTGAAAGCGCGGCAGGCAAGGGTATAAATTTTCTTGGGAGAAAAGCCGTGCCGCAGCACATAGTATAAATAAAAATCATGAAGCTCATAGGGACCGACCAAATCCTCTGTTTTTTGTGCAATGGTGCCGTCCTCATTGGGAGGGAGAAGCTCAGGACTGATGGGAGTATCTAAAATATCTGCCAGCACTTCATTGGCATCGGGAAAGAGGTTTGCGGCGATAATGCTTTCAATCACCCAGTAAATCATGGTTTTGGGAATGTCGGCATTGACGCCGTACATACTCATGTGGTCTCCGTTATAGGTACACCAGCCAAGTGCCAGCTCGCTCATATCACCTGTTCCCACCACAATGGCATTTCGACGGTTGGAAACGTCCATCAGCACTTGGGTCCGTTCCCGCGCCTGAGAATTTTCGTAGGTGGTATCTTTCACGGTGCTGTTATGGCCGATGTCTTTAAAATGCTGTGTAACCGAGTCTGCAATGGGAATTTCCAAAGCAGTAACACCCAATGCTTTCATCAGGGTTAAGGAGTTTTGATAAGTGCGGTCGGTGGTACCAAAGCAAGGCATGGTAATGCCGCAAACGGATTCGGAAGAATTTTGAAGCTTTCTTGCGGCGTAGGCACAGACCAAAAGGGCAAGAGTAGAGTCCAGGCCTCCTGACACGCCGATGACCATATTGCCTCCCGTTACTTGGAGTCGTCTGCAAAGACCCTTTGCCTGAATCTTGAAAATGTGAAGACAACGATTGCGTCTGTCCTCTGTGTTTTCAGGGATAAAGGGTGCTTTGGGAACAGAAGACAAACTACCGTCACTTGTGTTTCCTTCAAAAACTGCAATGACACGACAGGGAATGCTATCTTGTTTTGCTTGATGAAATACAGGATTTTTCATCCGCTCGGAGCGGATTTTTTCAATGTCAACATCAGACATCAGAACACAATTTTCCGATTGTGCCAAGGGTTTTCCTAATTCGGCAATGATAACAGAGCCGGAAAGAACATAATCGGTTGTGGATTCTCCTTCTCCTGCGGATACCTGCACATAGGCACAAAGGTTTTTTTCGGACTGTTCCTTTGCGGTCAGCTTTGTTTTCACCGTTTCCTTGATGGCGGTGGGGTTGACAATGACATCTGCCCCGTTTAATGCCAAATGGGTCCCGGGGGAAAGAGGGGAGAGAGCATCTTCTCCCAGCTCCACACCAAACCGAAAGGCTTTGGCATCAAACATCAGGTTCCCTCCCACAGGGACGGGTTCTTCCTGACAAAGTCCCAATTCATGGGGCAATATCTCTTGAATTGCCAACTCGTCAGCACGACCGAACCAACGGACTTCGTTGTGAGACAAATAGGATTTGGGAACAATCCCCAAAACAGTTCCTTTTGCCATAACAACGGCGCAGTTGTACAGGCGGTTTTCCATCATAAGAGGAGCACCGAAAACCACAATGCCGTTAAAATCACCGGTTTCCTTTGCAATGGTTTGAATTGCTTTGATTGTGTCCTCCTGCAAGGTGCTTTGAAACAACAAATCACCGCAGGTATTTCCTGTTAAGGTTAATTGGGGAAACACCAACAAAGCCGCATCTTTTGTATTTTTTATTTGATTACAAATGGTTTCGGCATTGCTTTTTGGATTTCCCAAAGCAAGGGCAGGAGCTGCCGCGCCGACTCTAATCCATTGAAACATAAGTCTTCACCTCGATTTTATTATACACCAAATATGGTTATTTTACAAGAGTTAAGGCAGAAAAATCGGTTCTAAGGTATCCGAACAGAACAACATCAGGGATTTTCTTTCCGGTACCGTAAAGGTCACCGAACCGCCTGCAGGGACGGTTTTGTTTTGCATTTCTGCCTCTGTCAGCATTTTTGAGGCGGTCACAAGCTGATAGGTGCCGTGTACCGCTGTGACAGGGACTGCCTGACTGTCAGAATTGGTGACGGTAATTTGAGTTCCGGATTGTTCCGCTTTGAGGATGTCTGAAGCAAAGGGTCTTGCCACGGTAACGGATGATGAGCGTATCGGTGCCCCTCCCGTTCCTTCTGCATTTACGGGAGTAACGGCAACACGGATTTGCTTTCCCCGTTGTTCATCCGTGGGCGTATAAGTGCTTTTGTTGGCACCTGCAATGGGCTGATATGTTTTTCCCTCTAAGAGGTACCAGGTAAAGGCGGTGTTGCCTTCCGAAAAGCCTTTTCCTTGGTAGGTATAGCTTGCGGTCAGGGGTTGACCTGAAATACCTGTTCCTGAAATGGTTACATCTGTAACGTAGGGTTGTTCCTTCAGATTGCGGTCAATCACTTCGTACCGACCTATTTTGTCAAAAGGAATGTCCTGCCAATCAGGAATCAATTTTTTGATTTCAGAATTTTCTTTTAAGTTAAAATTCTGATTTGCATAGTCCACAAAGGAATTGGTGTTGGTAATCTGCACCGCATCCTCTACAGTTCCGGTATCTTTTACCACCTGATCGATATTCATGGGTTTTGTTTTGTACCGAACATTGTTCCGAACAGTGTTATATTTTGGTTGTTCCGGATGGTCGTTTAAAATAGTTACAAGCTCGGGATAGGTTTTTGCCCAGATTCCTGTGGTGTAGGGCATGGATAATAATCGGTTGCGGATTTCAGAGCCGTTTCCGGTGTTAGACCAGCTCATACCACGACTGTCAAAACGGAAGGGATATTCGCATTCCAACATGAGATT
>SVJP01000150.1 GCA_015068925.1 Oscillospiraceae bacterium | reverse complement strand
ATGACAGCAGCAAGCTTGAAGAATGCAGACTGCAGAACGATAGAGGTCTTATTGCCCAATCCCAAATTTCTTGCAATACCGATTGCATCAATAGTATACAGAGAAATATTGTTTTCTGCAATATATCTCTTCATCTTACCGGGAAGTCTTGCAGACAGCTCGTCGATATCCCAAGCACAGTTTAACAAGAAGCTTCCGCCGGGAACCAGATCTTCTACCATATCATACTTATCAACATAAGAAGGATTGTGACAAGCAACAAAGTTTGCTTTGTTAATTAAATAGGTAGATTTAATGGGTTTCTTACCGAATCTCAAGTGAGATACGGTGATACCGCCCGACTTTTTAGAGTCATAAGAGAAATATGCTTGTGCATACAAATCGGTATGGTCACCGATAATCTTGATGGAGTTTTTATTTGCACCAACGGTACCGTCAGAGCCAAGACCCCAGAACTTACAAGCAGTGTTTCCTTCTGCAGAAGTATCAGGATTTTCAACTCTGGGCAGAGACAGATTGGTGACATCGTCTTCGATTGCCAAAGTAAATCCTTTTACTGGTTCTGCAGCATCTAAGTTTCTGTAAGCTGCGATAATATCAGCAGGAACAGTGTCCTTAGAGCCCAAACCGTATCTTCCGCCGATAATCATGGGAACATCAGTTTTACCATTGTAGCAAGCACAAACATCCAAGTATAAAGGTTCACCGATGGAACCGGGTTCTTTCGTTCTATCCAAAACTGCGATTTTCTTACAGGTTGCAGGAACTGCAGCTAAGAAAGCATCTACAGGGAAAGGACGATACAGGCGAACTTTAATCAAACCGACCTTTTCGCCGTTTGCATTCAGATAATCAATGGTTTCTTCGATGGTTTCACAGATGGAACCCATAGCAACCAAAACTTTATCAGCATCGGGAGCACCATAGTAGTTTACCAGATGATAGTCGGTGCCGATTTTTTCATTTACTTTCTGCATATATTCTTCTACAACAGCAGGAACATTGTTGTAATAAGTGTTACAAGCTTCTCTGTTCTGGAAGAAGATATCAGGGTTTTGAGCACTACCTCTCAAAACGGGACGTTCAGGATTCAGAGCATTGTTTCTGAATTCTTTTACAGCGTCCATATCAATCATTTCTTTCAAATCTTCATAATCCCAAACTTCAATCTTATCGATTTCGTGAGAGGTTCTGAAACCATCAAAGAAATGCAGGAAGGGTACTTTACCTTTGATTGCTGACAAGTGAGCAATTGCACCCAAGTCCATAACTTCCTGTGTGCTGTTGGAGCACAACATTGCATAACCTGTCTGACGGCATGCCATAACGTCAGAGTGGTCGCCGAAAATGTTCAATGCGTGGGAAGCCACACAACGAGCACTTACATGAATAACAGAAGGCAACAATTCACCAGCCATTTTGTACATGTTAGGAATCATCAAAAGAAGACCCTGAGAAGCTGTATAAGTGGTGGTCAAAGCACCTGCAGCCAAAGAACCGTGAACGGCACCTGCAGCACCTGCTTCGGATTGCATTTCAACCACTTTAACAGGTTGTCCGAAAATATTGTTTTTCTTGTCTACTGCCCATTCATCTGTTACTTCAGCCATAACAGAAGACGGGGTGATGGGGTAAATTGCAGCAACATCGGTAAACGCATAAGACGCCCAAGCAGCGGCATTGTTACCATCCATCGTTTTCATCTTTCTTGCCATGAAAACATTCCTCCTACAAATATAGTAATATCTTTAAGATATCAAAAATACGGGTACAAAAGTACCATTATTCATTATACCAACATTTTTCACCTCTGTCAAGCAAAAAGAAGGGATTTTTTCATTAAATATTGTAATTTTTTGTTTTTTGCATATAATTTCAGAAAATGATTGACGAATTCTGCTTTTCATGGTAAACTAAAAATGAATAATTTTTATTTCAAAGGAGTGAAGCAACATGAAAAAAACAGTAGCAACATTTCTGGCAATTTGCCTGCTGCTGCCCGTAATTTCGGCGTCTGTGGTATCTGCTGCCAAGCCGATTTACGCAATCTACGTTGCTGTTGACGGAGACGACAACAACGATGGTTCCATTACTTCTCCATTGGCTTCCTTAGAAGCTGCTCAAGAAAAAGTTCGCGAAGCAAAAAATGCAGGTATGATTCCCGGAGGCGGTATCCGTGTATACTTGCGCGAAGGTTCTTATTTCAGAGATAACACCTTGGTCATGACGCAAGAAGACTCCGGTACCAAGGATGCACCTATTATCTATTCCGCATACCCCGGTGAAAAAGTTACCATTACCGGTGGTGTTACAATGGAAGGCAAAGATTTTTCTTTGTTATCCGAAGCTGACAAGTTAGAACGTTTAAACAAGGATGCAAAAGGAAATATTTATTCCATCGACCTAAAACAATACGGCGTTTCAAGTCTGTTGGAAGCAAAACCCAGAATGATGGCGTTGTTTAACGATCAATCCATGAGTTTGGCTCGTTGGCCCAATGATGATTATTATATTGTTCCGGAAGTCATTTCCGAAGGCACCTACTTACGTGGCTACAGTGCAGACAAAAACCCTCCGAACAGTCCCAACTACATTCCTCCGGAAAAACAAAAAAACGATCCCGGTATTATTAAATATGATGTTGAAAATATCAGCAAATGGACCAATCTTGAAAAAATATATTTAGAAGGATACTGGGGCGTTTTATGGTCAACCGATATTTTGCAGATTGCAGAACGGGATATCAACAAGAAAACCATCACCTTTGATAGAGCAACTACCTACAGTGTGGTTCATAACATTGCAAGATTCTATGCATACAATGTATTTGAAGAAATCGATGCTCCGGGGGAATACTACATTGATGAAGAAACATTAACCATGTATCTGTATCCTTTAGAAGACATCAAAACTGCTAAGGTTGAATTGACTCAGTCTGAACATGAATTTTTCAACATGACCGATGTTTCTTATGTTGCATTTTCCGGTATCAACTTTGAAACCAATGCAAAATCCGCGATTCTGATGAAGGGCGGTTCTGATATCACCATTCAGGACTGTAATTTCAGTAAAATTCAGAACGCTTGTATTGATGCAGATGAGACCATCCGCTTAGGAGTTGCTTCCTGTAACTTCAAAAACATTGGCGGAATAGGTGTTTCAATCGAATCCGGTGACCGCCAAACTCTGACTTCTTCTGAATGTTATGTTGAAAACTGTCATTTTGAAACCTTCTCTCAGATTCTGAGAACTTATAACCCTGCCATCCAACCCTATGGAGTTGGTATCAGAATGTCGAACAATGTATTTCACGATGCACCTCATACCGCTATCTTGTTTAACGGTAACGATATGCTGATTGAATACAATGAAATTTATGATGTTCTGAAAGAAACAGATGATGCAGGTGCGATTTATTCCGGTCGTGATATGACCTGGAGAGGAAATATGATTCAATATAACTATATCCACGATATGGATAACGGACAAGGTGCTCACGGTCGTGCAGCAATCTACATGGACGATGCAATGAGCTCTATGACAGCCCATGGTAATATTTTTGCAAACCTGCAAAAAGGTTTCTTCATGGGTGGTGGACGCGAACACACCATTGCCAACAACATCTTCTTGAAAGTATCCGATCCTGTTCCCTTTGATGCACGTCAGTCTGCTATGACTCACGAAGAATTGTTTGACACCGAAACCACTCAGACAGTTCCGCTTCGTTATCAGAGCATTCCTTTTGACAGCGAAATCTGGAAGGAAAAATATCCGGATGTTTTTGAAATGTCCACCGATGAAAATCCCGGATATCCCAAACACAATTCTATTTACAACAACGCATTTATTTCCAGCGGTGAAATGAGATTGAACAGTCTGGTTACAACATGGGCAAAACGTTTGGAAAACAATGAAGTGTTCACTCTAAAGGAAAGTGCATTGGAAATTTCTAAGGATACACATAATGCAACAATTGGGGAAAACAGTAAAATCTATACCAAGATTTCTGAATTCGAAAAAATCCCTACTGACAGAATCGGCAACTACGCCAAAAAGTTAAACGATAAACTTTCCAATGCCGTAGCGCTGAAAACCAACAGTCCTAATGCTCTTGCCAACGGTAACAAGACTTTTGTTGATGTCAATAATGTATCAGTTCAGCCTGTCATTCAAGATGGAAGAACATTGGTTCCTGTTCGTTTCATTTCCGAAAGCTTCGGCGCAAACGTTGCTTGGGAAGCTGAAACAAGAACTGCAACCGTTACATTAGACGGACGTACAATTGTTCTGCAAATTGATTCCGGTATCATGCTGGTTGATGGTCAGGAACAAACATTGGATGTACCTGCTCAGATTATTTCTGACAGAACTTTGATTCCTCTTCGTGCACTGGTGGAAGGATTAGGAAAAAAAGTTTATTGGGACGACAGAGGTTTGATTTTAATCAGCAATCAGGAAAATCTGTTTGATACAGAAAAAGATGAATATTTAATTGATGATATCATTAGAAAATTAGCTTATTAGTCTTAAATCAAAATCTCCTCAAAAGCGGAACAGCTTTTGAGGAGATTTTGATGGTATTTACTTTACCTGTATACCCTTTACAAATACTGCTTTTATATTAAACTCATGATCCAGAATCACAACATCTGCACGACAGCCGGTTTCTAATCTGCCACGGTCATTACATCCGCAAACAAACGCAGGATTGGTGCTTGCCATAACTGCAATCTGTTCCGGAGAAACTCCCATGTCAAACAAATTTTTT
>SVJP01000149.1 GCA_015068925.1 Oscillospiraceae bacterium | reverse complement strand
GATGTTTGACCCGCGGGACCCATTTATGGGTAACAAGTAACAGATGCGTGGCTGGCAGGCCAATAAAAAGCGCACTTGTGCGCAGCCAGTAAAGTGTAGGGCTTTGCCCGAAAATGAAATACCCCCCGTGAAACGGGGGGATATTTATTTGGTGGGGATAGCAGAGCTCGAATCTGCGACCTCTTGCATGTCAAGCAAGCACTCTAACCAACTGAGCTATACCCCCATAACAGTTTATTATTATATCATAAAAAAAAGCAAAAGTCAAGAGGTCGGAAGAAAAAGTCCGACCTCTCTATTATTTTTATCGTTACTTATGCTTCGGAAGAATCTGTTTTTTCTTCTGCAACCTTTGCTGTAGCATTTTCGGTTACTTGTTCTGCTGCCTGCTTTGCAGCAGCTTCCAATGCTTCTACGGGATAAGGGACGTAGACAGGTTGGAATTTCAAATATTCAGGTTGGTAAATTTCACCCGGATGTTCTTTTGCAAATGCAACTGCTTTTTGAATTTCATCATAGAATGCAGCTTGAAGCAATCCTAAAAAAGCAGGAGCAAACAAAACCAAAATAATGGATACAATAAATAATATGAATCCAAATACCATGCTAAGTACTTCGATAGCAGAAAGCATTGCTAAAATAAAGCAAACAATCCAAACAGCAACACCAAACACCAAATAAGTCAAGAACATATTTCCTTTATATCCCTTGGTCAATTGCATAGATACTTTTAATGCATCTGTTGCAGAAACTTCAGGTTGCGTTAACAGGATATAAGGTGTCATACTGTAAGAAAGGCCTTTGACAATCACCATAATGGGTCCGATAACGGGAACCAACAACCATAATACCAACCATAATGCCATCCATGCCATACCGCCTGCAATATGCAGAAAGTTTTTAGAAAATCCCACAAACAAATCCTGGGATACAAATGTTTCTCTACGATAGCCTTTTACATAAATCACAGCCATTGCAGCTTGTAACACCAAGCCACTGGGAAGAAGTACAATGGGAAGTCCGGAAAATGCAATTGCCAACAGGGAAAGCAAGGAGCATAACAAAGATGTTCCCCACAAAGCGACAGGTTTTTCTTTTATTACGTTAAAAACACTTTGATAAATAAATTGAATCATTGAAATATTGCCTCCTAAAAATAAACATCATTTTAATTATACCTTGCTTGTAGAAATTTGTCAAGGCTTTTTCGCTAAGTTCCTACTCTTTTTTTAAGTTTTTTCCCTGTAAAAATTCTTCTTCTACTGTATTATGCAGTAAGTTGTCGATATATTCTTAGGAAAACACAGAATCAAAAGAGCGAACACCATGGCTATCTGCCAATTCTGCAGAATATTCATCAAAGGGATAAATGACAAAGTTAGAGTATCCGGGAGCAAAGTGATTGATTAAGGGAATGAATTTTCCCATAGAAACCTGCATATCACCCGGAACACCTGAAAATTCCACTTCAATCATTCCTTCCAGCATAGAATTTGCCATGTCCTGGGCTGAAACGAAATTCCCCAAGGAATAAGCAATCAGCATTTCTTTTCCGTCAGGACGGGTGATGCTTTTCATGGGTTGGATCACATGAGGATGATGGCCGATAATCAAATCTACATTTTCACGAGATAATTTTGATGCCAAAACCTGTTGTTCCGCAGAGGGTTCCATTTGGTATTCGTTTCCCCAATGGAGAGACACGATAACCAAATCGGCATTTTTTCTAGCTTCTCGTGCAGCTTGGCAAATGCGATCATCATCAAGCATAAACATGGAATATTGACTATCTTCCGGTAATTCCAGGCCATTTGTACCGTACCCGTAACCCATCCATGCAATTTTGATTCCTTTTGTTTCGGTATATTGAATTTCGGGATAAGTTCCGTCGGTAATGCCTAACATGGTCACTTCAGGATGGTTTTTCCAAAATTCAATGGTATTTGCAATTCCTTCTTCGCCTCGGTCGTAAATATGATTGCAAGCGTGATTTACCACATCAAATCCTAAGGAAATCATATCTTCACCCAATTCTTGGGGGGAGTTAAACATGGGATAATCAGAAACACCAAGCTCTGTTCCGCCCAAAGCGGTTTCTTGATTGAAAAAGGCAATGTCTGCGTTTTCAATTCGTTCTGCCACATGTTGGTACATGGGTAAAAAATCATAATCACGATTAGGATTGGATGCAGCCAATGCTGCTGCATCATTATAAACACTGGAATGAATTAAATTGTCGCCAACCGCTATGAGTGAGATGTTGACGGGGGAGGGAGTCGGTGTTGAGTCTTGAGTGGGTTGCTTTGCAGTTTGTTGACAACCGCATAACAATAACAAGACAAAAACGGATAACATTTTTTTCATTTTAACATACAGCCTTTCTACATATAAAAAATTTAATTATATTATAAACAATTCAAGGGAATTTGTCAATTACCTATTGACAAATTTTAAGAAAAATTATATGATATATAAGGATATTTTTATCCATGGAGGTAATTATGCACTTAAAACGATTGGAAATGCAAGGCTTTAAATCTTTTCCTGACAAGGTTTCTCTGGATTTTAGTCAGGGGCTTACCATGATTGTAGGACCGAACGGAAGCGGAAAAAGTAATATTTCCGATGCCATCCGTTGGGTGTTGGGAGAGCAAAGTGCAAAGCATTTGCGCGGAAGTAAAATGGAAGATGTTATCTTTGCAGGAACTCAGGACAGAAAGGCACTTGGGTTTGCAGAGGTATCTATTGTAATTGATAATAACGACCGTAGAATGGAAATTGATTTTGCGGAAATTACAGTAACAAGACGAGTTTTTCGTTCGGGAGAAAGTGAGTATTTTATTAACGGAGCGGCCTGCCGATTGAAGGATATTCATGAAGTGTTTATGGATACAGGTCTGGGACGAGATGGCTATTCTGTGATCGGTCAGGGAAAAATTGATGAAATTCTGAGCAACAAGGCAGAAGATCGTCGTCAGATTTTTGAAGAAGCAGCAGGAATTTCCAAATATAAATACCGCAAACTGGAAGCGGAACGAAAGTTGAACGGAACAGAGGAAAATCTGACCCGCCTTTATGATATTTTAACCGAGCTTGAGGATAGACTCGGTCCTTTAGAGCGCCAATCGGAAACAGCAAAAAAATATTTGCTTTTGCGGGAACAGTTAAAACAATTGGAAGTCAGCGTTTCCATTGAAAATATTACAAAATTCAAGAAAATCTTAGCTGAAATTGATGAGAGTATTTCGAATGTAAACGGTCAGATGACCCAAGCCCGTCAATTGATGGAAACCTTGGAACGGGAAGTGGATCAGCTTTACAAGGGTAATGCGGAAACGGACGAAAAGATTGCAAGCTATCGTGAAAAAATTTCTTCCGAGGAAGGAAGAATCCAACAACATTTGAGCGAAATTACCATCTTTCAGGATACCATCAGTCAGAATCAGACTTCCATGGAGCGTCTTTCAGAGGAACAAAAGCAGTTTGAAGCATCTGTAGAAGAAAATACACAGAAAAAAGCAGAGAAGGAAGAAGAATTAAAGCTGATTGAAGGGCAGATGGAGCAAACCAAGCAATCGGTAGATGCCCACCTTTTGGAATTTGGAAAAGCGGAACAAAAGGTACGGGAAGCAGAAGTTGTTTTGAAAGAAAAGAATGAGGACTTGGTTGGCGTAACGGCGGAACTTGGGGAACTCAAAGCCGCTCTTTCTCATGTGGATGCCCTGGAGCAAACCTATCAAAGTCGTCTGGAAGAGCTATCTGTATCTTTTGAGCAGAAACAAAAAGAAATAGAAGAGCTGAATCAAAAAACGAAGGAAACAGAAGAAAAAGCAACGGAGCTTCTTGCCAAGAAAGATAACATTTCCCATGTGTTAGCCAATGCCAAGCAAGAATGGGATGAAAAAAATAAACAGGTTGTTGCACTGACTGAAAGTCGCCAAAAACAGGAATCCTCATTACGGTTCAAACGTGACCGAATCAAAATGCTTTCTGATATGGAACGGGAGTTCGAAGGCTATCAAAAGGGCGTAAAAAGCATTTTGCAAGAAAAAGAAACAAGCTTGAAGAAATTGAAAATTCATGGGTCTCTTTCGCAGTTGATTACGGTTGACGGAGAATATGTCACTGCGGTGGAAACCGCTTTGGGACAAGCATTGCAAAACATTGTCACCGAAACAGAAGAAGATGCGAAAAAAGCAATTGCATATTTGAAAGAGAATAAACTGGGTCGGGTAACCTTCTTGCCGGTTTCTTCCGTACAAGCAAGAGAGTTTGGCTTTGACCCTTCCAAATCACCCGGATTTTTGGGAATTGCTTCGGATTTAGTCAAAGCAGACAAACAGTATGACGGTATTTTATCCTCTTTGTTGGGTGCAACCGTAGTTGCAGATACCTTGGACCATGCAGTTTCCATGGCAAAAGAATTTAAGCATAAATTCAGAATTGTTACATTGGAAGGAGATTTGTGTAATGTAGGCGGTTCTATGTCGGGCGGATTTATCAATAAGCAGGCAGGGATTTTATCCCGTGCCAATGATAAACGCCGATTGACCAAAGAAGCAGAACAATTGGAATTGCGCCTGAAAGAGTCTGAGCAGGAACTGGAACAGTTAAAGCAGGAATTACAGAATTTTGAATTGGAACAAAACCGTTTGATACTGGAAGAACAAGAACTCCAAGGTCAGTTGATTTCCTGCGCGGCAGAGCAAAAGCATCTGAAGGATTTGCAACAGTCAGAGCAGCGTAGTATGGATGAACTTGAAGAAAGCCGCAAGCATGTTCAG
>SVJP01000148.1 GCA_015068925.1 Oscillospiraceae bacterium | reverse complement strand
GATATTCGGCACGCATCATATCCCGTTCCTCGGGGGATAATTCTTTGCCGAAATGCTGTTGCAGATGAGCCGGTTGGATTTGGGTCATCAGCCGATTTAACGTTTCGCTTTTGATATGGGTGATAATTCCCAGAGAAATTCCCAGTCTGATCTGGGATGCCAGGGTCATAAACTCGCGAGAGGTCATAATCTGTGCATATTTTACCGTACCGAAGGCACGCCATATCATGTCGCACATTTTTGCGCGATTCCGTTCCAGCATTGCCTGACGAAGCTGTTGCTCCCGTTCGATTAACTGTTCGGTAACGGATTGGAGTCTTTGCAGAGTTTCTTCTTCGGACAATCCTAAGGTAATCTGATTGGAAATCTGGTAACAATCGCCCTCTGCCTGACTTCCTTCGCCGTACATTCCCCGTACGGCAAATCCCATTTTTCCCACCGAGGCAATCAGACTGTTCATCTGATGATTGGCGGTGAGGGCAGGAAGATGAAGCATGACAGAGGCACGAAGTCCCGTTCCTGCATTGGTGGGGCAGGAGGTAAGATAACCGATTTCACTGTCAAAGGCATAAGTCAGATGTTCTTCTAAACGATCATCTGTTTTGTTTGCCCTTTCATAGGCTTCCTTTAATTGAAAGCCCGGCATCATGCATTGAATCCGAAGATGGTCCTCTTCGTTTACCATAATGCTGATGGATTGGTCCCGATTTAACAGTACCGCACCGTTTTTCCGATTGGCAAGGGCGGGGCTGATCAAATGCTGTTCTACCATTGCCTGTTTGTCAAGAGGAGGCATGGAGTTGCACTCCAGACAGGTGAATTCTGATCCTGCTGCTTTTTTTACAGCATGAATCACCTTTTCGGAAGGGGTGGATTCGGACGGGAAAGGGAACTCTTTCAGGTTTCTTGCAAGTCTGACGCGACTGCTGATTACAATATGGTTCATTGCTTTCCCTCCAATTCCTTAATTTGGTCTCGCAAATGTGCGGCAAGCTCGAAGTTTTGTTCCAATACCGCTCGATTCATTTCTGTTTTCAATTCTTCAATTTTGTTTTCTGTCCGCAAGGCTTTTCCTGCTCGTTTCGGAATTTTCCCTGTATGCTTGGTGTGGCCGTGGATTCTTTTAAGCAAAGAAGGGACATGACGGGAAAAGGCGTTGTAGCATTCTGCGCATCCGAATTTTGCACCTTTGGAAAATTCCCGCAAGGTAAGTCCGCAAAAGGGACAAGCATCCGTTTCTTCCCGAAACAGCTTCGGTGTCATCCATAAGGGGTCTAACGAAAAACCGCTAAACTCTGTTAATTTCATCTGGTTGGCACAGGCTTCACACAAATCGTATTCTGCCTTTTTTCCGTTAATATTTTCCTGATAATGTATGGTTGCGGGATGTTTTCCGCATTTGGAACATAACATAATATCATCTCCTTAAGATAGTTTGGTTAGCATATTTTTAAAAATGATTGCCCGAACCTGATCCTTTTGAGGTTGAGGGATGGGCAAGGAATTGTCGGATAGGGCGGCAAGCATCAATTCTGCTTCCCGTAAAGTGATATAACCGCTTTCAAAAAAGTTTTTGATAAATACCTGTACCGACAATTGATTGATGTGACTTCCCACCGAATTGATGACGTGCATCATATAATTTCCCGGGGTCATGGCAACCCGACGGATTTTGATGGAACCGCCACCGCCCCGTCTGCTTTCTACAATATATCCGTTTTCTGCAGTAAATCGGGTGGAAATCACATAATTAATCTGAGAGGGGACACAATTAAAATGCCCTGCCAGCTCATTTCGTTTAATCTCTACTTCTCCTTCACTGTCCTGCATCATATCCAGCAGGAACTGTTCAATAATATCGCTGATTTTCATTGGAATTCACCTCTTTTATGACTTTGACTTTCTTTGACCTTAACTATATTATAGCACTTTCTCCAAAAATGTCAAGCTTTTTCATAAAAAAAATTCAAATTTTTTTGACAAATTTTTAATTATCTCTTTTCTTTTTGAAAAAAATTTGATATAATAAATGGTGAATCGTAATTTTGTGGCTTTTAAGACAGAGAAGATAATAATAGAATACCCAAAAACAGGAAATGAATACGGAGGAAAAAGAAATGAAACAAATTTACACGAAAACAATGCAGTTTCAGTTGATGAAGCTGCTGCCCGGATTGGCAAGTCTTATTTTGGCAATTGTGCTGTTTATTCCGGTGAAGCTGTGGTGTAACCACGGACTGGAAGGAATCGGGCAGGGTGTTGTCCTTTTGATTTGGGCAGGGATCTCGGCACTGGGCTATTATATGGCAGTTCATTATTACGGATATTTGTTCCGTACCGCCTTTATGGCAGCTGCAGCAGAGTATGCAGTGAATCAGGCACTTCCTACAAGCTACCGTGATTTTGTAACAGAGTTTGTTCGTTCTCAGTTTAAAAAACCGGGTGATTTTCTCTATTTGTATCGCCTGGTGGGTGGAGCGGTAAAGGATGTGCATCAGGGAAGCTATTGGAAAGATAAATTGATGTTGGATTATTTGACCATGAATTTTCTCTGTATTAATTTTTATAGGAAGAAAGCCGCAAGATATAAGACCATTGCAGACGCGGTGGTGCTGTTTGCAAACAATCAGAAAAAATTGCTGGCACGGAGTCAGAAAACAAGCATTGCAGTAGTTGGTACAGTGGTTGTTGTCACTTTGGTTTTTTGGTTGATTCTTTCTTCCGTTCCGGTTCTGAACTGGTTTGCGGCGTTGGTGCTTTCTCTTATGATTGCCGCTTCCTTAAAACAAGCATTTTTGGATAGCTGGTTCTTAACTCGTGAATTGTTGGTATGCGGCAGATTGGAGCCAATGAGTGCACAACATTCTTATGAAGAATTAAGTAAGGATTCTGCCTCCTTCCGTAAGTTGTATCACAAGGTTCGTCGGGAACAGTCTAAATTGGATATCCGACCCATGGAATTTGATTTTCATTCTATGAAGTTTTGCGGTGAATGCGGTGCATTGGTAGCTCCTGAAACAGAAAAGGAGGAAAATAATGAAGTTATTGAACAGGAAACAGTACAAACAGTTGAAAACGGGGATGAAGCAGTTGAAGAAATCCTCCAAAAAACTGGTGAAAAAGATGAAGAAATCCAAGGAATGGAGCAATCTGAAAAAGGCGGTGAGTCAGTTCATCAAAAAGTAGTATTCTGCGGCGAATGCGGTTCTGCCATTTTCTCAGGCGAGGCATTCTGCGGCGAATGCGGAGCTCCTGCTGAAAGAAAAGAAGAAAAACAGAAATTCTGCGGTGAGTGCGGTGCACCTTTGGAGGTTGGAGAAAAGTTCTGCGGAGAATGTGGAACAAAAGCAGAATAATTTTTGTAAAACTACTTGCATTTTTTGACAAAAACTGATATAATAAGGAAGATTTCGGTTTCTTTACAGGAAATACCCTGTAGAAATAGAGGATTTTGCCGGAAAGGAGGGCATCTTTGATGGAAATTTCAAATGGTTTTGTGGTTGTCATGGGACTGGGGGTTGTATTCTTCGGCTTGATTTGTATCGTTGTTTTATGTAGCCTCATGAGCTTGATTCTGAAGGAAAGAGGTCAGAAAAAGGAAGTTCCCGCATCACCTGTTGCAGCTCCCCCTGTGCAGGTGGCACCCATTGCCAATAAGCAAGAAATCATTGCAGGCGTATGTGCGGTGATTGCAGAAGAATTGGGGACCGATGTAACAAGCATCAAAGTATTATCTTTTAAACAAATTTAACAAAGAGAGGTAAATTAAAATGAAACAGTACAAAGTAAATGTAAACGGAACAGAATATCAGATTCAGATTGAACTGACCAACGAAACAGCTCCTGCAGCTCCTGCAGCTCCTGCAGCTCCTGCTCAGGCTCCTGTTCAGCAGGCAGCACCCGCTCCTGCAGCAGCACCCGCTCCTGCAGCAAACGGTGCAGGGCAGGCAGTCAATGCTCCCATGCCCGGAACAATTTTAGATGTTAAGGTAAATGTTGGAGATCAGGTAAAGAGCGGTCAGGTTCTCATGATTTTAGAAGCAATGAAAATGGAAAACGAAATTATGGCACCTGCAGACGGTACTGTGACTTCTGTTGGTGTAACCAAAGGAGCTACTGTAGAATCCGGTACAGCACTGTGCACTATCCAGTAATGATAGGAGGCGCATTTAAGTGGATGTATTAATGAACTTTTTTGAGCAGACCGGATTTTCCATGGTAACTGAAAATCCCAAAATGCTCATTATGCTTTTGATTTCTTTCGTATTGTTCTATCTGGCAATCGTTAAGAAATTTGAGCCCTTATTGTTGCTGCCCATTTCTTTTGGTATGTTACTCACAAACCTTCCCGGTGCGGAAATGTTCCATGAAATTTTCTTTGCCGGCGGCCATGTCAACTGGAGCATTTTAGGCGGTGCTCCCATTACAGTGGAGTTTATTGAAGAAATGCGTGCAGCAGGTGTGGCAGAATCCTTGTTGAGCACCCTGACTGTGGATGAGTCTATCAGCTTCGGCTTGATTGACATTTTGTACTTAGGTGTGAAACTGGGCATTTATCCTTGCTTGATTTTCTTAGGCGTTGGTGCCATGACCGACTTTGGTCCTTTGATTGCAAACCCCAAGAGCTTGTTGCTGGGTGCAGCGGCACAGCTTGGTATTTTCTTAGCATTTATCGGTGCAAGATATTTAGGATTTACTCCTGCAGAAGCAGGTTCTATCGGTATTATCGGCGGTGCGGACGGTCCTACTGCGATTTTCGTTACCAGTAAGCTGGCTCCCGACCTTTTGGGACCCATTGCCG
>SVJP01000147.1 GCA_015068925.1 Oscillospiraceae bacterium | reverse complement strand
GCTGACGGTTCTCAAGTATTCTATCGTGAGACAAACCCGGGAACAACAGATTTGTCTGAATTTGGCAAGCAAGCCGATGATAGTGTATCATTGCTTAGTACCTCTCAAAATAACAACGGTATCACACTGACAACCTTACTGGATAATGCGGCAGAAAGAACAAGACCACAGATTATGTCTATCGGCGATGGCAAGAAATTGCTCTTGTTTATGGGTAATGGAGGAGACGATATTCAACAGCTTTATTATTCGGTTTATGACGGAAAGTGGAGTTATCCTAATTGTGTTGAAAATGACGGAACTTTTGATACAACACCTACCATAAAACAATACGGTGATAAGGTAGTGATTGCCTGGGCAGATGCGGATAAGAAATTTGACAGTACTATGTCAACCAAAGAAAAATTGCAATCTCTCGGCATTAGTTATGCATTGTATGATATCAAAACAAATACAATCACCAAGACAGAAAATCTGGTATCTGATCAGTTTTTGAATCAGTCTCCTCAGGTTGTTATTGTCAATGATGATATTTATTGCACCTATTTGAAGAGTGATATTGAGCAAGTAACAAAAGAAGATGAGTTGCTGAACTTTACAGGTCTTTATTCCACTATGGCGTATGTAAAATACAATGGTGCTACAGGGGAAAAAGAAGAGGAAAAATATATTGAGATTAAGCATCCGAGTGTAACTGACCCGTTGGTAATGGATTATCATTCTGAGTCCTTTGAGGTTGATTCTCAAGATTTTGTAGCAGTGACCTACACTGTGGATGAAGATGAGAATCTTGAAACAGGCGGTGACAGAAGCCTGTGGATAGTGTTGGAGGATGTGACAAACAGCAAAGTTTATTACCCGATTCAGATTACATCCGATGGCGAAGCAGGTTCTGTACCAAAGCTTTCGAAATTAGGCGATGATTTATATCTGTCTTATCTCAAAAATGGTTATTTGTTCAATCTTCTTAATGTAACAAATCTGGCAACAAGTCTGTTTGTGACGGATGAAACGGTTGAAGAAACAGACAGAGTGGATGTGTCGGTATACAAAAATGCTGATAAGGATGAGGAAGACTGGTATCTGAAATCTGCCCAGGAACTTGGAATCAGTGAGGAAACCTATGAAGGAACCATTTTTGAGCAGATGAATGAAGGGAACTTCATGGAAAGTGAAACAAGTCTCAAGCTTCGTGAGGATGCAACAACAGCAACTTCTGATTATAAGCTTGTCTATAACGGAAATGATATTTTCCTGTTCTTTACGGATGTTTCTTCTGAACCAAAGGCAACTCCCGGATTGGGCAGAGAGCTTTATGCAATGAAATATGTATTGCAAAGCGAACAGGAAGAACAAGAGGATATTGAGGAAGCAACAGGCTTTACACCGCCGGTACAGTTAACCTCGTATGATAAAATGATTGATGAGTTTGATCTTACCATAGCGGATAGCGAAAAATTCAGCATTGTGACAAACTTCTTCGAACAAACCTTTAACGAAGAAGGAACCATTGATTACAGTCCCAATAAATTGGTAGTGCTTGATGTGGTTCCCGAAGAAAATCCGCAGATTAGCGGAACACCAAAGGTGATAGGTGATGTGATTCCCGGTGACAGCTTAATGATTCAGTTTGATGTTGTCAACGATGGGTTGAAGAAGATGGATGGTATGAAGTTGGAACTGATCGAGCATAACAACGGTGCTGCCAACGTGATTGAAACAATTGTACTGGAAGGGGAAATCTGTGCAAAGGAAACAAGAGAAGTTTCTCTGAAATGGATGGTTCCTGAAGCTCCTGTAAAGCCGGAAATTGAAGTCAGATTGTATGATAACAGCGGTGCAGTTCATGCAAGCTATCAAAAGGCGATTGAAATCAAGCCTGAGATCCGACTGAAGGATACTAAAATTGAAAAAATCGACGACCAATATGTTTTCTCTACAACAGTGGCAAACAGAGGGGGAGCTGCATCTGTAGCCATGAAGGGTGAAATTACATCTGTTAACTCGGAAGGTGTTACTTTGAATTCTTACGATAAATTTGAGATTCCTGCATTGTCACCGGGCGAAGAAAAGAGTTTTTCCTTTGAACTGACTCCTTCTGTCGATGATTTCTCATCATTCGGAATGGCAGAATATGTGGTGACAGCGAAAAACGGGGATACAGCAGAGATGAATGACAGTGTAACACTTGCTTCTTCTCAACCGATTGTTGCAGAAATTAACAAAGGTGAAGAAAGCATTACTTTGGAAAAAGGAAAAACACAGAAGCTTTCGGTAGAAACTGCACCTTGGGGAGAAATTGCAGGAGAGGTACAGTATTACAGCTCTGATAATTCTGTTGTAACGGTAGACGAAGCAGGAAAGATTAGCGCAAATAAAGGCGGAAACGCAACAGTATATGCTTATTATCCTAAGACCTTGGTAACAGACGAGATTGATGTAATCGTAACAGAAACCAAACCCATTACTCCGGAAAAACCTACTAACCCAGGTTCCCAGAGCAGCGGTGCAACCACCAAAAAATTTACCGTTAAATTCCAAAGTAACGGCGGTTCAGAGGTGAAAAATCAGATTGTTGCAAAGGGAAATCAAGTAACTGAACCCCAAATGCCTGTAAAGGAAGGCTTTGTATTTGATGGTTGGTATTTCGATTCTCTTTTGACGAAAAAATATGATTTTAACAGTCAGGTGACAGCAGATATGACACTTTATGCCAAGTGGGGAACGGGAGAAGGGTGTATTGGAGTCCTTCCGAAGTGGAACAATCCCTTTAATGATGTAACGGAATCTGACTGGTTCTTTAAGGATGTGGAATATGTCAATCAGAACAATTTGATGATGGGCATGGAAGAAACTTTGTTCTCGCCTGATTATGAATTGACAAGAGCGATGCTGGTAACCATTCTGTACCGTAGCGAAAGAGAACCCGCAGTAAACAAATCTATTCCGTTTGAGGATGTTGACATGGGTGCTTATTATGCAAATGCAGTATCTTGGGCAAAACAAAACGGAATTGTAAGTGGAATGTCCGAAACGGAATTTGCTCCCGATCTCAACATTACCCGTGAACAGATTGCAGCTATTATGCATCGTTATGCAATGTTCAAAGGCTATGACGTGAGCGTTGGGGAAAATACTAATATTCTTTCTTATGAAGATTTCGACAGTATTTCCGAGTATGCAATAAGTTCAATGCAATATGCTGTAGGCAGCGGCTTGATGAAGGGAAGAACAGAAACCACACTCAATCCGCAGGATAATGCGAAACGTTCAGAATGTGCAGCGATTTTGCACAGATTTATTGAATCAAATCAGTAAGAAAGGTCTCAAGGAGGTGTAGCAAAATGATTTTGCTACACCTCCTTGTTGGTGCCTTTAGGCGTGGAAATAAAGGGCGTTGCCTCAATTTAGTGAAAAATCACTTATTGAGACACGCCCTTGTGCAAGCCACCAGTTTACTGGTGGTCTTGACTTGGAACGGACAGATAAATGATATTCTGTCATCCGTCCTTTGCTGAAACTTGACAACAAAGTTCTTTTATGATATGATTAATGAAACGAGAAAGGTGTTAATTTCAAAGAAAATAAGGCTGTGAATCAGCTTTGTTTCAATAATGACAGGGAAATAGGTGAACAACAAAATGATCAATCATGCATTTTTTATAAAAGCGAATGTTCCGTTTGAGAAATCAAACAGAGGGTATCTGCCTATGTTTCGTAAAAGGTTTACATGGACAGGAGAGATACAAACTGCAACAGCTTATGTTTGCGGTTTGGGAATCGGATATTGTTATCTGAACGAGAAACGAGTTTCGGATGATTTGTTTACCGCTTCCGCATCTGATTATACTAAAACAGTATGGTATCATACCTATGATGTAACCGACAAAATCCGACAAGGAGAAAATCTGATTGCTGCAGTTTGCGGAAATGGTTGGTATAATGAAGATATCCCCACCGACTGGGCACATCAGGAGGCGGTTTGGAGAGATATGCCTAAATTGATTTTTGCTTTGGAAATCAATGGAAAATGTGTGGTTATCAGTGACGAAAGTTGGAAATACAGTTTGAATTCAGCTACTGTTTATAATCAGTTGCGGGAAGGAGAGCATTTTGACTCTCGCTTGTACCGAGAAGGTTGGAACAAGCTTTCTTTTGATGATAAAGATTGGGAATTTGTGCAAACAGACACCACACCGCCTAAGGGCGTGTTACGGGAGTGTATCTGTGAACCCATCAGAGAATGTGGGGAATTTTCTCCTGTACAAATCATTCCTGCAGGGAAGGACCGTTATGTTTATGACTTCGGGAAAAATATGTCCGGTTATGTTCGCTTAACAGTCAATCAACCATCAGGCGATCGGATTAAACTGGAATATGCCGAAACATTGACAGCGGATTTGCAGGTGAATTATGAAAATATGCTTCGTTGCTTCCATGAAGGAAAATTGCAGGTGTGTGAATTTGTTTGCAACGGGAAAGAGGTAACTTGGAATCCGAGGTTTTCTTATTTCGGATTTCGTTATGTGATTGTAACGGGATTGAAGGAGGCAAAGGAGGATAGCCTGACCGCAGTGTTTGTTCACCAGGATATGGAACAACGATCTGAATTTGAGTGCTCGGACAGTACTTTGAACCAATTATTCGAGATTGGAACTCGGGCAACCTATTCCAACTTCTTTTATATGCCAACCGATTGTCCTACTCGTGAAAAGTTGGGATGGCTGAATGATGCCCAAAGCTCTACAGAACAGTTTTTGACCGATTTCAAATCGGAGCTGGTGTTGGAAAAATGGATGCAGGATTTGTATGATGCCATGAAAGAAAATGGCGAGCTTCCCGGTATTGCTC
>SVJP01000146.1 GCA_015068925.1 Oscillospiraceae bacterium | reverse complement strand
ATCATCCAAATCATCAAAGGGCACATTTGCCTGCAGTACTTCTGTTTTTTGATTTTCGTTAGAAGTATCCAACATCACAAAGGGGTTCAGAATCAGCTTCGGAACCAGTTCAGAATCCTCCGGCTGACGGTAAAAACCAAGCTCGTAAGCCGATAGGGTCATATTGGCATTTCCCGTTCCGTAACGGTTGATGGCTTCCATCAACTCACCGCCATCTGTTCCCAAGAAATATCGATAAACCGCTCCGTCCTTTTGATCCATCAACAAAAGGGTTACATTATTTTCTCCGGGTACCAGTACAAGTTCTGTGACAGAAGATATCCTTTCATAAACGGTAGATTCTCCGATTTCTAACAACTGTCCCAACACACGAATGGGCATCTCCACCGGATACTGTAATAGTAATGATCTAGTTTTTAACGTATTATAATAATTCTTTTCTTCTACTTTCTCCGGTTCTGATTGCCCGTTTTTCAACCAACGAGTCAAATTTTTCTTAGCAATTTCATAAACAGCAGTAAATTCCTGATTACTTTCCGTATAAATAGAACGCTTGGAACCTACACGATTTACGACTATTCTGTCAGGCATAAATAACTCTTCATGCCGAGGCGCAGAAAACTCCTGTTTCTCAAATGGAGACAAAGAATTCCATACAGAAAAAAAATTATAGCCTTCCGGCCATAATTTTTCTGCAAACCATAATCGAAATGTCATCACTATACTGCACAGTACCAGGATTGATAAAAGCCCGGTCAAAAATTTCTTCACGTTTATCACCACATTTTCGCTTATCTTGCCGGAAAAGAAAAGCCCTGTCCAATCAAATTCACGTCACAACGCACCTGACTGTAGCGCCCGTCCCACATTTCCGCACGGACAACCATGGCATTCCGACCCGTGTTTAACCAAACGGGAATAAAAAACATTCCGGAACCTCCCACAGCTGTTCCTCCTGCAATCCGTTCAAAAACGCCGGTATAATTGGCTCTGTAGAGGGTAATCACAGCTCCCTGTACTGCCCAACCGGAGACAGCACAATAGGCATCTGCCACAGTGGTGCCGGAAAAAGAGGGGTTGGTTACATATACCAAACTGCTTGTATTTCCGCTATCCCAACCCGACACAGTTGCCGGTGCGGCAGAAACAAAACATACATTTGCTGCTAATAGTAATGCTATGATTAGTATCGAAACGGTTTTTTTCATTTATTTCTCCGAATCCGGTCAAAGCCGTTTCGGTACACCACCTTTCTCTTCTCTTTTTGTACTACTATTATACACGATAAACATTACAATATGATTACATCGGAATTAAAAGAGAATTAAATATCAAATTTTACCATTGGTCTATGTCTTCTAACAGTTCGCTGGCATCATAACGGCTTTTGGCTTCTTCTACCACAACCTCACTGCCTTCTTGCTTGACAGGCAGTGTAATTGTAACGGTAGTTCCCACCTGAACCTTACTTTCAATGGTGATATTTCCTCCGTGGGCATCTGCAATTTCCTTGGCGATAGAAAGGCCTAAGCCGGTTCCGCCCTTTTCTCTGGAACGAGCTTTATCCACGCGATAAAACCGTTCAAACAACCGTTCTAAATCCTCTTGGGGAATTCCGATTCCGTTATCCTTTACCTGAATTTGCACTTCGTTGCCCCGGTACATGGCAACAATCCGTATGGTACCGCCATTTGGTGTATATTTAATGGCGTTTGACATAATGTTAATCAAGAGTTGCTGAATCCGCCCCCGATCTCCTTCGATATCAGGCAGGTTTTCAGGTGCCATATAGGTCAGGGTATGCTGATGCTTTCTTGCCGGAACACTTAAGGTTTCAGTCAATTCACTTAATAAATCATCAATGGAAAATCTGGTTTTCCGCCAGGAAATTTTATTATAGTCCATTTGAGACAGGGTCAGCAAATCACGAACAATGCCGTTCATGCGATCCGTTTCCCGGTTGATGGTTTCCAAAAAGCTGACCGCCATATCCCGATTTTCCAGATTATCGTCAAGAATGGTTTCAGAATATGTTTTGATAGTTGTCAGAGGTGTTTTCAACTCATGAGATACATTGGCAACAAACTCTTTTCTCAAATCGTCCAGCTTTTGCCGTTCGGTCATATCTCGCCAGGTAACAACCACACCCGTATTTTTTTCATCTTCAATTTTAATGGGTGCTAACGTTACTGCTAAATAGGATCCTTCAAATTCCACAATTCGTTCCATCGTTCCCTGAGATTCCAAATATAAAAACTGTCCCAAGCGAACGGGAACTCCCATAGAACGAAAAAAACTGTCGAATACCACAGGCTTATCATCAGACAAATGAAGCATTTTTCGAGCAACGGAATTACATAGAATCATTTGACCATCACGGTCAAATGACATAACGCCGTCTGTAATATTCTGAATAATCGTTTCCTTCTTATCTTCTTCTTCTGCTTTTGCCTGTTGGGTACTCCGAATGGTTTGTGCCATATCGTCAAATGCATTGGTTAATTCACCCAATTCATCGGAAGCCAACACTTCACTGCGGGAATCATATTCTCCCTGAGCCAACCGTTGCACACGTTTTGTAAGAGCTGTCAAGGGTTGGGTAATTGCTTTAGACATAACCAAAGCCAGCAAAATCGCTATCAACGCTCCGGCCAGCAGTGCTTTAAGCATTACCAAAAACACATTTCTGGTAATCTCATAAATTTCTTCCTTGGTGTCACGAAGATACAACAAATAGGACGTACCTTCAATCGGATATGCATAGTCCATTACACCTTGCTCTACCTTAACTGCATCTCCTACCGTTCCGTCCATTGCCGCTAAAATGTTTTCCGTACGCTCCAGCTGTTCCCCATCACCATCACCGGAACCTGCCAGATAGGCGCCATTTTCATCTAAAATGTAATAATTGCGGTAAGAATCTATTCCAAACCGAGAAGAGTAGATAGACATACATTCCATCATTTGCTCCACCGGAGAATCCGACCTTGCCGCAACCTTAAGCTGTTTTGTCACGTCTTCCGTCAAACCCTGACGAATTTGTTTGACAAAATCCCGGTGGTAAAATTCAGAGACGCTGTTAATCATAACCGTTCCGCTTACTAAAATAACGGACAGCACCAACAGCAAAAATACGCCCACCAGTTTCCATTGAATACTTTTAAACATTTAGTAACCTGCTTCCACAGCATCAGGATTTATCAAAATAATATCCCACGCCTCGTTTCGTAATAATGTATGAAGGAACACTTGGTTGATCCTCAATCTTTTCTCTCAATCGACGCACCGTAACATCCACAGTACGAACATCGCCATAATATTCATAGCCCCATACTTTTTCCAGTAAGTTTTCGCGAGTAAAAATCCGTTCCGGTTGAGTTGCCAAAAATTTCAGCAATTCAAATTCACGTAAAGTCAAATCAATAATCTGATCGTTTTTACGGACTTCGTAACGGTCACAGTTAATGGTCAGTTCTTTCGAACGAATGATATTCTGTTCACCGCTTTCCTCGCTGTCACCTTTTGGTTCCTGACCGGTTCTGCGTAAGTTCGCACGGATACGAGCCATTACCTCACGTACGGAGAAGGGCTTTGTGATATAGTCATCTGCTCCCAATTCCAGTCCCAACACCTTGTCCACTTCTTCTTCACGGGCAGTCAGCATCAGAATGGGGGTTGACATTTTTTCCCGCACCTTTCGGCATACTTCGAACCCATCCATTTTGGGAAGCATTAAATCAAGCAGAATCAAATCAGGTTGTTCGGAAAGGGCTTTTGCAAGACCGTCCTCACCGTCATAGGCCTCTACTGTATGAAAGCCTTCCTTTTCTAAATTAAATTTGAGAATATCTACGATTGTCTTTTCATCGTCTACAATTAAGATTTTCTTATCCATTGAGGGATCCTCCCTTTTCTTTATCATTTCTATTATACCAAAAAAATTTGGCAATTACAATCCCTAATTTCAATTTTTTTAAAATTTCTTTACAAAAAAGTAAAAGAACGTTTTTCTTGCTGCTATACCATAGAAACAGCCGATCTGTCGTAAGCAAATAAAGTGCAGAGGGAATTATTATGAACGGTTCATCTTATATGAAACAAAAGAAAATGAGGGCATATCAAATTGCTACACCCTCATTTTACTTTAAATATGTTTTGCCTGGTCTACACTCAAGGCGGTATATTCATACCGTTCCAGGTAATCTAATATCTCTTCCGGTTTTTCAAAGAAACGGTACAGCTCCCGACAGGCAGGTGCCATGAAATGCCCCTCAATGGCTTCTTCCAACATAGCAATCATGGTATCAAAAAAGCCATTTACATTAAAGCAGGCAATTGCTTTTTGGTGCCGTCCCAACTGTTTTAAGGTGAGAATTTCAAAAAACTCTTCAAATGTACCGATTCCTCCCGGTACCATCACAAACGCATCTGCCCGATCCTCCATGATTTGTTTTCGTTCTCTCATGGTTTCAGTGTAAATAAACTCGGTGCAATCCTGATATAAAATCCCGTCCACATCAAAAAAGGAGGGAGCCACACCGACGATATTTCCGCCACCTTTATGCACACCTCTTGCCGTCGCACCCATTAAGCCTTGTGCACCGCCGCCAAAGACTAAATGATGACCCCGTTTTGCTATTTGAAGTCCAAATTCCTCCACTGCAGAAATGTAGCTTTGATCCAGTTTATTGCTGGATGCACCGTATACGCAAATATTCATAATTTATTCCATTCCTTTCGCTTCGCTCAAGGCACAAACAAGTAATGAAAATGTTGCACCTTGTCTCCTTTTGTGATATAATCTTTTTTAGGAATAGCAATATACTACAGAGCACGAGAGGAGAAGTGGCGAATTTATTTCGACCC
>SVJP01000145.1 GCA_015068925.1 Oscillospiraceae bacterium | reverse complement strand
ATGAAAACGGTAATGGCGTTATGAAGCCCTGGTATGAAATGACTGAAGCTGATCAGGATGCTGTTATGGCTGCTACCACCTGGAACATGGCTGACCTTGGCTATTTCAGAGGCGGCGGTTTCTCTTCCAGATTCTTAACCCGCGCAGAAATGCCTGCTACCATGATCAGACTGAACCTGGTAAAAGGTCTTGGTCCGGTTCTCCAGATTGCAGAAGGTTGGACCATCAATCTGCCTGACGATGTTTCTGATAAAATCTGGGCTCGTACCGACTACACCTGGCCTTGCACATGGTTTGCTCCCAGATGCACAGGAGAAGGCGCATTCAAGACTGCTTATGATGTAATGAATAACTGGGGTGCAAACCACGGTGCGATTTCTTACGGTCATATCGGTGCTGACCTGATTACTCTGTGCTCTATCCTGAGAATCCCTGTTTGCATGCACAACGTTCCCGAGGATAAAATCTTCAGACCTGCTGCATGGAATGCATTCGGTATGGACAAGGAAGGACAAGACTACAGAGCTTGCCAGACTTATGGACCGCTGTATAAATAAGAAAAGCCTATGCTCCGAGCAGCGAGAGTAAGCCGAGAGTAAGGTTATCAAACCAAGAAAATAGGTTTTTGTTTTCTGTTTGAGAACCGACGAACTGCTTAGTCAAGCGATCGAGAGGGGCTGGAGGCTAGACAGAGAAAAGCCTATGCTCCGAGCAGCGAGAGTAAGTCGAGAGTATATCATTTTAAAGAAAAATACTTTCTCAAATTGTTAAAAAACCCGACTTTTGCTTGATGCAAAGTCGGGTTTTCTTATTTTAGTCTTCCTTATTTTTCTGTGCTTCTTCAATAATTTTTTGAGCTATATTGGAAGGAGCTTCTTCATACCGTTCGAAGGTGAAGGTGAAATCTCCTCTTCCCTGAGTGATGGAACGAAGGTCAGTTGCATACTTGGTCATTTCTCCCATGGGAACCTCTGCAATCAGCTCACCGGGATTCATTCCCAACACACGACCGCGACGCTTATTAACATCACCGATGATATCGCCCATGTAAGAATCAGGAACATGAACTTCCAAGTGTCCCACAGGTTCCAACAAAACAGGTCCTGCTTCTTCCAAGCCTTTCTTATAAGCCAGGGAAGCGGCAACTTTAAACGCCATTTCGGAAGAATCAACAGGGTGATAAGAACCGTCAACCAAGGTTGCTTTCAGGTTTACAACAGGATATCCTGCCAAAACACCGTGAGCAATACATTCCTGCAAGCCCTTTTCAACTGCAGGGAAGTAGTTCTTGGGAACTGCACCACCGAAAATCTGTTCTGCAAATTCCAATTCCGGCTTTTCGCCCGGTTCAAATTCAATCCAAACATGACCAAACTGACCGTGACCACCGGATTGCTTTTTATGCTTTCCTTCCACCTTAACCTTTTTGCGGATGGTTTCGCGATAAGCAACTTTTGGTTCAATCAATTCAACAGAAACACCGAATTTTGCTTTCAGCTTGCTGACGGTAACTTCCAAATGTTGTTCTCCTAAACCCGATAACAGCATCTGTTTGGTTTCGGTATTATTTTGCAGTTGCAAGGTAGGATCTTCATCCAACAGCTTGTGCAAACCGGAACCGATTTTTTCTTCGTCGCCTTTTTCCAGGGTTTTTACTGCCAGAGACATAGCAGGAGTGGGGAATTTAATGCCTTCCAATGCAATTGCTTTGCCGGGTGCACACAGGGTATGACCTGTTTTTGTTTTGGCAAGCTTTGCAACCGCACCAATATCACCTGCTGTGATTTCGGATACTTCAATTTGTTTTTTTCCTCTTACCACATATAATTTACCAATCTTTTCCGTTTCACCGGTAGAGGCATTCAACACCTGAGAATCAGCCTTAATACTGCCGGAGAATACACGGAAATAGGACATTTTTCCAACATAAGGGTCAGCTACAGTTTTAAATACCAAAGCGGACAAGCTATCATTTGCGCTCAATTCCACGATTTCATCTTTACCGGGAACAACACCTTCCACGGTATCTGCGGGCATGGGCATATATTTTACAATTGCATCCAACATCAAGGAAACGCCGCCGCCTGTTAAAGCACTGCCGCAGAATACAGGCACAATCGCACCGGAACGAACACCGCTCTTTACAGCCTTAACAATTTCTTCCTGAGTAAAATCTTCCCCTGCAAAATATTTTTCCATCAGGGAATCTTCGGTGACTGCAATTGTTTCTTTTATCATATCAATAAACTTTTCAATGCCGTCTTCCAACCAATCAGGCATATCACAATCAGTCAGCTCAATACCGGTACCGTTTTTCGCTTTTTTATGTACCAAATCTACAAAACCGGTCAGTTTTCCATCCACCTTTATGGGTGCTACAAAGGGCATTACCGCTGTACCAAAGCATTCTCTCAATTGTTCAACAACCTTGGTATAACCGGAATTTTCGTCATCCATTTTATTTATAAAAATAATAGAAGGAATTCCACGCTCCTGGGCATAATTCCAAGCTTTTTCAGTACCTACCGAAACGCCTGATTTGCCGCTGACAGGAATTAACGCAGCGTCAGCAACCCGGATGCCTTCCATCGCCTCTCCGGCGAAATCAAAGTAGCCCGGTGTGTCAAGCATATTAATTTTACAGCCGTTCCATTCAAAGGGAAGTAATGCGGTACTGATAGAAATGGTTCTTTTGATTTCTTCAGGGTCAAAGTCAGAAACAGTATTTCCGTCTGCCACCTTTCCCCAGCGGTCGGATGCGCCTGCCATATGCAGGCAAACCTCCCCTAAAGTCGTTTTGCCCGCATGTCCGCCTGAAACCAAGCAGATATTGCGGATGTTTTCCATCGGGTATTGCTTCATATCACAAATCCTCCTTGTATTATAATTTACTTGCATAAACAAGCTATGTTACCATTATATCACTTTTTTTGGATATTTTCCATAGTTTTTTCAATATTTTTTTAAATCACCCCCCGAAAAAGTGCACAAAATTTAAACAGAAATATGGGGAATTTGAACAAAAATTTGTTCTGCCAATAAATTTCTGAAGAAAAAAGGACTCTCTGTGTACAGAAGAGTCCTTTTGATTAGTGTGAGAAGATTGAAAGGTAACTACTATTTAATCATAAAATTTACTTAAAAATACGGCGGTTCGTTCATTTTTGGGATGGTCAATCACTTCATCGGGAGTTCCGTCTTCAGCAATGACCCCATCATCCATAAAAATGATTCTGTCTGCCACATGGCGGGCAAATTCAATTTCGTGAGTGACGATAATCATAGTGTGCTCTTTTGCCGCCAAATCCTTGATTACCTTTAAAATTTCCCCTGTCAGTTCAGGGTCCAGTGCAGAGGTAGGTTCATCAAAGAACAACACCTTTGGTTCTAACGCCAATGCTCGTGCAATGGACACACGCTGCTGTTGTCCTCCTGATAATTCGCAGGGGTAATTGTCATACTTATCTGACAATCCCACACGGTCTAACAAGCTTTGGGCATGTTGACGGATTTCCGCTTCTATCTGCTTTTTATTCTGCTTATAATCAGGCCGTTCCTTTGCCAAAAGCATGGGTGCCAGCATCACATTTTTCAACGCGCTGTACTGAGGAAACAGATTAAATTGTTGAAATACAAGCCCGAAATTCAGCTGATTTTTTCTAATTTCTGCGGCAGTATATTTCTTCTTGTCCTCCCCGTCAAACACAATTTCATCATCAACGTAAATTTTTCCTTTGTCCGCCTTTTCCAAAAAGTTGATGCAACGAAGCAAGGTGGTTTTTCCGCTTCCGGAGGAACCTAAAATAGCAACAACGTCACCCTTCTCAATGGAAAAATCAATTCCTTTGAGCACCTTGGTTTTGCCGAATTGCTTATGCAATTGTTCTACTCTTAAAATTGACATTGTACTCACCCCTTATAATAGTTCAACCGTTTTTCAATCTGACCGAACAGTACGGTCAGGATACCGTTGAAAATGAGGAAGAACAGTCCCGTTGAAAACAAAGGCCAGATTAAACCCTGCTTTGTAAACCGTTCTGCACACATAATAATTTCTGCCAGACCAATGATTCTGGAAAGAGAGGTATCCTTCACCAAGGTAATGATTTCATTACTCATGGGTGCGGTAATCCGCTTGATTACCTGAAACAAGATGACCTTAAAAAACGTCTGAACTTTTGTAAGGCCCAAAACCTGTGCCGCTTCGTGCTGCCCCCGCGGAATTCCTTCGATTCCGCCACGGTAAATTTCTGAAAAATAGGCAGCATAGTTAATGATAAATGCAATTAAAGCTGCTGTCATACGGGAACGAACGGGCATATTGAACAATAACCCCGGCACATATAAAACCACAAAAATCTGGAGCATCAAGGGCGTTCCTCTGATAATCCAGACGAAGGTTTTGGTTAAATAACGCAAGGGAAAGAATTTGGACATGGAGCCAAATGCGATAATCAGCCCCAAAGGCAAAGCCGCCAAGAGGGTTGCCGCAAAAATTTGCAGATTCAGTCCGAACCCGGAAAATAAAGAAGATAAAATAGAATTAATATCATTTGCCACCGGAAACATCCATCCTTTCCTTGTTTACCGTTTGTAACAGTACATAAAAATGGGGCGGACGTTTGGTCCGCCCCGTGCATTGTTCTTATTCGCCTAACAGCAATTCTCCCAGCTTATATTTGTCAGCAATTTCCTTCAAAGTGCCGTCAGCCAGCAGTTCTGCAATGATTGCATTTACTTTTGCAGTCATGTCACTTCCCTTACGGAATGCAACACCGTATTCATCTGCGGTAAAATCCTTGTCGATGATAACCAAATCTGCATAATCAGTGCCTTCACCGATAGAACCTGCTGCCATTACATAGTCA
>SVJP01000144.1 GCA_015068925.1 Oscillospiraceae bacterium | reverse complement strand
CATAGCTTTCTTCAAAACCGAACAAATAAGTATATTCCTTACTTGCCTCAAATTCCTTGATTTTTTCACCGATAAACTTAAAGCCTGTTAATACATCCATGACAGTAACGCCATACGCCTTACAAATGGCATTTGCCATATAAGTAGTAACAATTGTTTTGATCACCGCACCATTTTTCGGTAGCTTAGTATTTGACAGAATATAATCTAACAAAATAACGCCTGTTTGATTACCGTTCAACACGCGAAAACCGCCATCAGTTTCTCTCACCAATGCTCCTACACGGTCACAATCAGGGTCGGTTCCGATAATCAAATCTGCCCCTTCTTTATCGGCCAATTCCATGGCAAGCTTGAAGCCTTCTTTTTCCTCCGGATTGGGAGACTTTACAGTAGAAAATGCAGGATCGGGCAATTCTTGTTCCGGTACAACCAATACATTGGAAAAACCTGCCATTTCCAATGCACGTCTTACAGGAATATTCCCTGAACCATGCAAGGGTGTATATACAATTTTCAAATCATTGTTTTTTGTAATTTCAGGATTTCTTTGCTGCTGTAATACACAGGTTAAGTATGCATCTTCTACCTCTTTTCCAACCATCACAACCATTCCTTCCGAAATGGCTTGCTTAAGATTCATGGTTTTTACATCAGAAAACACATCGATTTCCATGATGTATTTCATAATTTCATTCGCCATTTCAGGAGCAATCTGTTCCCCTGTAGAACAATATGCTTTATATCCGTTGTACTTAGGCGGATTATGGCTTGCAGTTATCATTACACCTGCAGCCGCTTTAAAATGCAAAACGGAATAAGAAAGAAAAGGAACCGGTCTTAAGGTATCAGAAAGATAAGCCTTTATACCGTTAGCTGCTAAAACACAAGCCGTTTCTGCTGCAAATACATCAGAATATTTTCTGGAGTCATAAGAAATGCAAACGCCTTTCTTCTCTTCTCCTTGGTAAATCAGATAGTTGGCCAAAGCTTGTGTAGCCTGACGAACTGTGTAAATGTTGATACGATTTGTTCCTGCTCCGATTACACCGCGCAAGCCACCTGTTCCAAATTCAAGATTTCTGTAAAACCGTTCTTTCATTTCATTTTCGTCATTAGCAATAGACTTCAATTCAAAAACAGTTTCTTCGTTTCCATTGGAAAGCCAATGCTGATATGTTTTGTTTATTTCGATCATAGTGAACACTCCTCTCATTTACTATTATATCACAGGAACGAATAACAGTCAAAGAAATTCCTTTAATTTTCTCAATATTTTTTTCTCTTGTCTTGAAACATGTGCTTGGGAACATTTCAAAATATCACTTGTATCCTTTTGAGATTGATATCGAAAATACCTTAACAGAATAATCTTTTGTTCGGTTTTATCTAATTTTCCGATAGCTTCTCTCAAATCGATTCGATCAATCAACTCATTTTGAGACAAATATTCAGCATGTAATCTATCATATTCTGATAAAACATCTAAAGATTTCGGACATTGATAGGCATCCATTGCCATAACCAATTCTTCTGAAGAAACATTTAGCTTTGAGGCCAATTCTGAAACGGTCAATTTATTACCGGTTTTTTGATGACATTCTTCTTGAAACCGAGTTGCTTTATATGCAATTATTTTCCAATTTCTGCTCATTTTTACCATACTGTTATCACGTAGAAATTGTCGAATTTCACCTAAAATCATTGTAACAGCATAGGTAGAAAATTGTACCTCTAATGATAAATCAAATCGTTTTACAGCTTTGATTAGTCCAATGCATCCAATCTGATACAAATCCTCATGAGATTGTCCGCACTGATAAAACCGCTTTATTCCCGCATAAACCAACCCGATATTTTTCATCACAATCTGCTCTAATGCATCTGAATCCCCTTGTTGTGCTGCGGATATCATTTTTTTCATCCTCAGGATTCCTCCGAATGTGCCATCAGACGTTTTATCATAATAACCTTAGTCCCTTGGTTAGGTTTCGAATACACTTCCACCTTGTCCATAAAAAGCTCCATAACCGTAAAACCCATACCCGTTCGTTCTCCGTCCGAGTTTGTGGTAAAAAGAGGTTGCCTTGCTTGTTCTACATTTTCAATTCCGCAACCATAATCTTCTATTTCTACAGTAAGAATATTTCTGTGCATTCTGCAAGAAATTCTGATTTCTCCCTCTTCCCCTTCATATCCATGAACAATTGAATTTGTAACCGCTTCACTCACAGCAGTCTTGATATCTGCAATTTGTTCAAATGTCGGATCGGCTTGTGAGGCAAAAGAAGCAACAATAACTCGTGAAAGTGCTTCGTTAGAAGGAAGACCTTTTATTGTGGCATTGATATAATTATCTGCTTTCATATTTTCTTCTCCTCCTTTATCTGTTTCATAGCACCTTCGACGGTTTTGTTAACTCCAAGTAATTTTTTTAAACCAGAAACCGATAATAATTTATCAACATGGGCCTTGTTGCAAACAAGCAATACTTTTCCGTTTTTTTCTTTTATTTTTTTATATCGACCAATAATCACTCCCAGCCCGGAACTGTCCATAAATGATAAATCGGAAAAATCAAATATCAGATGCTTGACAGAGCATCCCGTAATTTCCCGATCTAATTTTCTTCTGATTTCTGATGCGGAATAATGATCCAACTCACCGTCGATATGAGCGATTAATATTCTGTTTTTTAATTCTGTAGTCATAAAAAAATCCCCCTTTTCCTTTTCAATCAGTTCTATTAAAGCAAACTGATTTCCTTTGTCGAAAAAGGGGAACCGTATTTTATTTTTCGAGAAAATTCGACCGTATAGGACCCACCAAAGTGAATGAACCGCAAGCAATAACAAAATCGTCTTTTTCCGCTTTATCTAAAGCGAACTCAACCGCTTTTAATAAATCAGGTTCACAAAAATCTGCTTGACTACATTCGGAAAAAACCTCTGCAGCAAGCTTTCTCGGGCTATCGGTTTCGGTTGCAATCAAAACATCCGCAAGCTCGCGAAGTAATAATGCACATGCAGAATAATCCTTATCTTGCAACATTCCTGCTACTACAATAATTCGACCTTTGAAATTAATTTGTCGAACAAAAGAAGTCATTGCTTGGATTCCTGACAAATTATGCCCTCCGTCTATCATGAAATTCGGACGAATCAATTCCATTCTGGCAATATGAGTTACTCTATCAAGTCCTGTTTTCAATGCAGTATCAGAAACGGATATTCCAAGATTTCGCAATTGCTTAATTGCTTCTAAAACAATCGCACTGTTTTGCGCTTGATAATTTCCAAGCAAAGGTACTCGATAACGGTGAGAATCCCAATTAAATTCGGTGCCTTGTAATGTGGCACAAATACATTCAGGTTCCTTGGCTACAGATAATACAACCGATTCTTCTTCACATCTCTTTTTTATCATTTTCAAAACTTCGTCCGGTTGGTTAGCACCGGTAACAACGGTTGTACCCGATTTAATAATCCCGCATTTTTCAAAAGCAATTTCTTCTAAAGTATTACCAAGACGATCAACATGATCGAAATCAATAGAGGTAATCACAGAAAGCAGAGGGGCATCGATGACATTTGTTGCATCCAAACGACCTCCCAAACCTACCTCCAAGACAACAAAATCGCAATTTTGATTTGCATAATATAAAAATCCTAATGCCGTCACCAATTCAAATTCCGTAGGATGTGGTAAACCTTCCTTTTGCATTTGTTCGCAAGCAATTTTCACTCGTTCACCACATATAGCTAATTCAGCAGATGAAATCATTTCACCATCAATTCGAATCCGTTCCCGAAATTGTTCAATATACGGCGATGTATATAGACCTGTTTTATAACCCGCTTCTGTCAAGACGGATGCCAACATGGAACACACAGAACCTTTTCCGTTGGTTCCTGCAACATGAATGATTTTCATTTTCTTTTGCGGATTTCCAAGTCTGTTTAACAATTCTCTAACGGAATTTAAGCCTAATACCGAACCAAATAATTGGGTTGAATGAATCCAATCAAGTATTTGATCTTCTGTCATAGTTTCACCTCAAAGTAAAGAATAGGAAAGCTTTGCCGCTTCTTCTGATATAGTACATTGCAATAAATAAGCAGGAACATTTTCAATAATTTTCCCCATAAAATCCAATGTCATAGATGACAATTCTGGATATACGGGTCTTGCCAATTCTCGTAAAAGCAAGAAATTAACTTGGGCAGTTGAAAGCTTCGTAAGCTTATTTTCTTTTCCTTGTTCTAAAAAAACAAGAAAAGAAAAAGGTGCATGAATATTATGATTAATATCCGTCTTTCCGCTCCATGGAGTACCAAACAAATGAAGTATTCCGTTTTTTGTTCGAACTGCAGGACTATCGTCATTAATCATTTCAGTTTCAAAACATTGACGCCACAATCCGGTATGAGTTGATTTTCCTGTTCCGGAAGGGGCAGAAAATGCAATTCCTTTTCCTTTACATTTGATACATGAAGAATGTAAAATAATTCCATCATGAAATAAAATAAACCACCGAAACACTTCTCCCAGCAGGTTGAAATTTCTTAAATCTGATGCAGGACCTCCCCACTGTTCAACATTTTTCAAATATCCACGAACTTCTGACCAATTGTGGTTTGCAATAATCGAAGCAATGACAACTTCTTTGCCATCCACAAAAATACTGTCATAGATTACATATTCGGTTTCGTTCTTTAACCAATGTCTCTCCCCGGCACTTGCCACAGGATTTCCTTTCGGAAAAGGAATTTCATCAAGAAACTCGCACGATACAGTTAAATCCGCTTTGATAGGGGCACATTGATATTCTTCCGTTCTCTTTTGAAACAATGGTGTATCAAAACCGCTGACCGCTATATTAAAATCCGCAACATTAAAATAAATC
>SVJP01000143.1 GCA_015068925.1 Oscillospiraceae bacterium | reverse complement strand
TTCCAGGCGGTTTTTTACGGTTTTATTATAGATGAAACATCCATAATTCACTCTTTTTTCCTTTTGTGTGCTTGCGGTAGACCGACTTTTTCGACGGTCAGAAAGGATGTAAATTCATTTTTACATCCTTTTTTTAAAAATTTTTCATTTACCTCTTTTTTTTTTTGCAAATTTAGGATATAATAGAAGGAAGGGAGGAAATTACCTATGAAGAAAATTATGGTTTTAGATGCAAACAGTATATTAAACCGTGCTTTTTACGGAATTCGGATGCTGACCAACAGTCAGGGTCAACCTACCAATGCTATTTACGGTTTTTTTAATATGCTGCTAAAATACATGGGTCAGGAACATCCTGACGGGATTTGTGCCGCTTTTGACCTAAGGGCACCCACCTTTCGTCACAAATTTTCAGAGCAGTATAAGGCCCAACGAAAGGGTATGCCCGATGAATTGGCGACACAGTTAGAACCCACAAAAGAAATTTTGCGTGCTATGGGAATCCCTGTCTTATCCATGGAAGGATATGAAGCGGATGATATTATCGGAACCATTTCCCGCATCTGTGAAGAAAAGCAAATTTTCTGCACCATCATTTCAGGAGATAAAGACGATTTACAGTTGGTAGGAGCCTACACCACCGTGAAACTCATTCGCACCGCGATGGGAAAAACCACAGAGGAAGATATCACTCCCGAAAAAATGCAGGAGCTTTACGGAATGACCCCAAAGCAGTTTATAGATTTAAAGGCAATTATGGGTGACACCTCGGATAACATCCCGGGGGTTTCGGGAATTGGTGAAAAAGGTGCTACGACCCTAATCCACACATTTGGTTCCTTGGAAGCCATTTATGAACAGTTGGATCACCCCTCTATCAAACCCAAAATGAGGGAAAAATTGGAGACGGATAAGCAAGCCGCTTTTGACAGCCGTTATCTTGCTACCATCGACCGAAATGTGCCCATTTCATTTACGCCGGAGGACTTTTGTAACCAAGAACCTCAATCAGAGCGATTACGGGATTTACTGAAGGCTTTAGAATTAGACAGTATCATCAACCGCCTTGGATTGGAAGAAGAGCAAAAAGCAGAACAACCAATTACCGAAGTGACTGCCTTGCAACAGGGAAGCTATGCATATCTGTTCACCGAGGATGGCTTGGAATTTTCGGACGGAACCGAACAATTTATCTGTCCTTCTCCCTTGCAAAAGGAATTTTTTGAGCGAAAAGATATTGAAAAATGGGGATATGATATCAAAACCGATTTGATTGCTCTGAAAAAAAGGGGAATTTCTCCTGAGGGTATCACCTTTGATGTGATGTTGGCAGCCTATGTCATCAATCAGGCAGATTTGCCCTTATCTACAGAAAAGGTCATTTCACGATACGGATGCGGAAATACAAAAACATTAGGATTGGCAACCGCAAAGCAGGAGCTGACCAAACTGTTGGAAGAACACGGGCAAAAAAGCTTGTATGACGAAATGGAGCTGCCCCTTGCCTTTGTTTTGGCTGATATGGAGGAAAAGGGCGTTTACGTCAACAAAGAACGACTTTCCGAATTATCAGAGGAATACGGCATTGCTTTACAGCAATTAGAACAAGAAATTTATCAGTCCGCAGGAATGGAATTTAACATTAATTCCACCAAACAATTGGCACAGGTGTTATTTGAGCATTTAAAGCTTCCTGTTTATAAAAAGAACAAAACAGGCCCGTCCACCAATGCAGAAACGTTAGAGCGACTGTACGACCGTCATCCTGTGATTCCTTTGTTGTTACAGTATCGCCAAATTGCAAAGCTGAAATCCACCTACCTTGACGGAATGATTCCTCTTGTTGCAGAGGACGGTCGATTGCATACCAATTACAATCAGGCAGTCACTCAAACAGGGAGACTGAGCAGTAGCGAACCCAACCTGCAAAACCTTCCCATTCGTCAGGAACAGGGCAGAGAGTTAAGAAAGCTGTTTACCGCACCGGAAGGAAAGGTATTGTTAGATGCGGATTATTCGCAGATTGAATTGCGGATTTTAGCGCACATGGCAAAGGATAGTGCCATGACCCAAGCCTTTTTGGAAGGAGAGGACATTCACACCCAAACCGCCGCTGCCATTTTTGGTCTGCCGACAGAAATGGTAACGCCTCAAATCAGAAGCTATGCAAAAGCGGTTAATTTTGGAATTGTATACGGAATCAGCGATTTCAGTCTTTCCCGAAATATCGGAGTAACCAAAAAAGAAGCAGCAGAATTTATCAACCGCTATAAATCCACTTACCACGGTATTACCGCATTTATGGATGAAACCATAACATTTGCCAGAGAACACGGATTTGTGGAAACTGCCTTTGGACGGAGACGATACATTCCTGAAATTATGGCAGGAAATTTTGTTACCCGTTCCTTTGGAGAACGTGCCGCCATGAATGCACCCATTCAGGGAACTGCGGCAGATATTATGAAACTTGCTATGGTGAGGGTTGCAAAAAAATTAAAAGAAGGCAATTTTGAAGCCTTTATTACCATGCAGATTCACGATGAATTGGTGCTGGAAGTGCCGGAAGCGGAAGTGGAATCTGTCAGCAGGATTTTACAGGAAGAAATGGAAGGTGCTGTTTCCTTTTCTCTGCCTCTTACGGTAGAAATGAAGCATGGAAACAGCTTATTTGAAACAAAGTAGGTGATACAAATGAAGGTCATTGGACTTTGCGGAGGAAGCGGAAGCGGAAAATCCACTATTTCGGCTTGCCTGGCAAAAAGGGGAGCAGAGGTGATTGATGCAGACAAAATCGCCCGTTCTCTTACGGAAAACGGTTCTCCTGTGTTAGACACCATCCGAACCACCTTTGGCGATAAGGTATTTCACCAGGACGGAACATTAAACCGAGGGGCATTGGCAAAGATTGTCTTTTCTGATTCAGAAGCATTGAAACAATTAAATGCCATTACCCATCCTGAAATTGCCAAACAAATTCAACAACGATTAAAGGATTGTAAGACAACTGCCGTTATTGATGCTGCAGTCCTTCATCAGGCAGGATTGGAACTCTTATGCGACAAAACCATCTTTATTACCGCACCCAAAGACATTCGTCTGGAAAGAATTATGAAACGGGACGGCATTTCCGAGGAAGCTGCGGAAGCAAGAATCAATGCCCAACCTACCGATGCAGAATATGAAACCATAACGGATTTTACCGTTTGTAATGACGGAAAAAAAACAATCCATGAAATAGCAGAATATATTTTACAAGGAGTGATGTAATATGACAACAAAAGAATTACAGGATAAAGTATGTTATCAAAGAGACAATGTATACGATACCAATTTTCGTGACAAGCAAAAAGAAATTTTTGATTTTTCTGAAGATTATAAGGCTTTCTTAGACAGCTCAAAAACAGAGCGTCTGAGCGTAATTTCCGCAGTAGAAATTGCAAAAAAAGCAGGATTTTCTTTACTGGAAGAAAAGACGGAATTAAAACCGGGTGACAAGGTATACACCCTAAACCGCGGCAAAGGAATTCTTCTTGCCGTAATGGGACAACAAACTTTGAACGAAGGCATCAATCTGGTTGCCGCTCATGTGGATGCACCGAGACTTGACTTAAAACCCAATCCCTTGTATGAGGATATGTCTTTGGCATTATTAAAAACTCACTATTACGGCGGTATAAAAAAATATCAATGGCCTACCATTCCTCTTGCTTTGTACGGTGTTGTTTACCTGGCTGATGGCACCAAGGTAGACATTGCCATTGGCGATAAGTCTGAAGACCCTGTTTTTTATATTACCGACCTGCTTCCTCATCTGGCGACGGAGCAAATGAGTAAAAAAATGGGACAGGGGATTGTTGGAGAAAGTCTGAATCTATTGGTTGGCAGTATTCCTTATGAGGATAAAGAAGCCAAGGAACGGGTAAAATTAAATATTTTGAAGATTCTGAACGATTCCTACGGAATTTGTGAAAAAGACTTTATCAGCGCTGAATTGGAAGTGGTTCCCGCCTATGGTGCAAGAGACGTTGGGTTTGACAGAAGCTTAATCAGTGCCTACGGTCATGACGACAGAGTTTGCAGTTACACCGGTCTTCGTGCCATTTGCGACTGCAACAATCCCAAAAAGACAGCTGTTTGTATGCTGGTGGATAAAGAAGAAATCGGAAGCATGGGCAACACAGGAATGCAATCCCGTTTCTTTGAACATATTTTGGGAGAAATGTGCGACAAAACAGGAGCATCGTTGCGTCTATGCATGACTCGCAGTACCTGCCTGTCCGCTGATGTGGGAGCGGCCAACGACCCCACTTATCCTTCCGTTCAGGAAAAGAATAACGCGGCAGTATTAAACGGCGGCATCATGCTTGCAAAATACACAGGGGCAAGAGGAAAAAGCGGTTCCTCCGATGCTTCTGCAGAATTGGTCAGCAAAATCCGAAGATTATTTGACAAGTATGGAATCGTTTGGCAGATTGCAGAGCTTGGCAAGGTGGACGAAGGCGGCGGCGGAACGGTAGCACAATTTGTTGCAAACTTGGATATTGACACCATTGACTGCGGTGTGCCTCTGCTTTCCATGCATGCACCCTTTGAAATTGCGGCAAAGGCGGATGTTTATATGGCATATCTTGCTTATAAGGCATTTTTAGAAGACTAAAACGAAAGGGAATGTAAAAACAAAAAGGTTGAAAAATCTTTCATTAAAAATAGCTGCAAGATGTAAATAATGAACTGAATGTAGAAAAATCCCATAAAAAATGGGATTTCAGACCGTCGAAAAAGTCGGGCTACCGCAAGCACACAAAAGGAAAAGAGATTGAATTATGGATGTTTCATCTATAATAAAACCGTAAAAACCGCCTGGAAAATATTGAATTTTCCAGGCGGTTGCTTGCTTTTTGCCAAAATGAACAC
>SVJP01000142.1 GCA_015068925.1 Oscillospiraceae bacterium | reverse complement strand
ATCTCCATGAATTCTCCCGGATACAGATTGGCAAACACTGTCATTCAGTATGCATTGGAAATTGAAGATGATTATGCGGTAACCAAAAATGATTTCGTAGATTATAAAAACGGAAATCTGAATTTGAAAGAAGATTCTGCAGTATTTAAGAATGTTCCTGAATTCCAGGCAATCGACTTTGATGCCATCGGTGCACAGGAAAAACCTGCTGAGGAAAAAACTTATGAAGATGTATTGACAAACAGTGTTGTATTGAAGGTGAACGTTCCCAAAACACTTGTATTTGGTAACGAAAGCACGGTTGATCCTAACAACAGCGAAGTGTATGCATTTATCGACAATTCCAGAACTTTGGTTCCCGTAAGATTTATTGCTGAATCCTTTGGCGGAACTGTTGATTGGGATGCAGATACCAGAAAAGTTACTGTGACCAGCGAAGGAATCAACGTTGAAATGTATATTGATCAGACAGAAATGACCGTCAACGGTGAAACAGTTGCTTTGGATGTTCCTGCAAAAATTGTAAATTCCAGAACAATGTTACCTTTGCGTGCTGTAGTGGAAGCTTTGGGTAAAACGGTTCATTGGGATAACAGAGGATTGATTGTATTAAGTGAAACTCCTGTTATTGCAGAAGACGATGCAACGTTTGTTGATGCTTTATTGGCAGAATTTTAATGGAAAGCATGGAAAGTTAAAATGAAAAAAGTATTTATTTTACTGTTGATTTTTACTTTGCTTTCTTCTTGCCTGGTTCATGTATCAGCGGCACATACCGTATACATTTACGTTTCTCCTAACGGAGATGATGCCAATGCAGGAACCTATGCAAAGCCCGTTGCTTCCTTACAAAGAGCAATTACACTTTCAGAGGGAAAAAATGCGGTAATCAGTATGATGGGCGGAACCTACAATGTGGCAGAGACTGCCACATTGGGGGCTGCTCAGAATTTGACCATTCGTGCATACAATGATGCAGAGGTGATTTTAACAGCTGCACAAACGATTGATGTAACTTGTTTTAAAAAGGTGACAGATACTGCTGTTTTGGACAGAGTGGTTGACAAAAAAGCCAAGGACAAGATTGTTTCTGTCAATATGGCAGAATTGGGAATTACAGAGCTTGGCGAAATTCCAATGTCTGGCTTTGGTTATCCTGCCGTTCCCAAAGCACCTCAGCTTTTGATAAACGGCAATATGCAAACTGTTGCAAGATATCCTGACGATGGGTATCTGAATATTGATTCGGTGATTGACGAAGGGGTTGCAGTTGGAAGAGTGACAGACCGTAAGCCCTTTATGGAATATCAAGGTCAGGGAATTAAAATCCGCACCAACGATGCAAGATTAAACAAATGGAAGGAAGCAAAGAATATCTTCATGTTTGGTTATTTTATGCATGACTGGGCAGAAGCAGTACTTTCTTGTACCATTGATTTTGAAAATAAAAATACCATTTCCACTGAATATCCCAGTTACTATGGAGTGGTACCCAATCAAAGGTTTTATTTCTTTAATCTGTTGGAGGAAATCAGCAAACCCGGTGAATGGTATCTGGATCGCGAAACAGGAATGTTGTATTTGTATCCGGAAACAGAGTTAAAAGCAGATACTGTTGTTGAATTTATTACTTATGCCAAACCTTTTATTACCATGGATGGGGCGGAAAATGTAACCATCGAAGGCATCAGCTTTACCAAGGGTCTGGATATGGGAATTGATATCAACAAGAGTAAAAATGTTACTGTTACTGATTGTGATTTTGTTTCCATCAGCAGTACCGTCATTGATTGGGATACCTGTTATGATTGTACGGTAAGTTACTGCAACTTTAAGGAAATCGGCGCAAGGGGAGTGTATATGAACGACACTTGCGGTGATTTGCCTACATTGACTCCGGGGAATAATATCGTCACCAATTGTGTGTTTGACGGAATTCAAAGAATTACTCCTACATCTACACCTGCCATCTGGGTCAAAGGCGTAGGGAATGTGGCTTCTCACAATGTGATTCGTGACGGAGCAAACATTGCAATCTGGTTTGGCGGAAACAATCATGTTATTGAATATAATGATATTTCCGAAGTATGTAAGGATACTGCTGATGCAGGCGCTATTTATGCAGGCCGAAACTGGGCTTGCCGCGGAAATGAGGTAAGATTTAATTATATTCATGATATGAAAATTATTGATACCAATACCGGTATGAAGGTACAGGCAATTTATCTTGATGATGGTTTTTCTTCTGCCAATGTTCATGGCAATATTATTAAAGATGTTCCTTCTGTAGCATTGTTTGGCGGTGGAAGACATAATGTGTTTGAAGAAAATATTATCATCGGTTGTGATGAACCCTTTGTATTTGATGAACGGTATCTGACTTGGGATCAGGCTTCAATCCGAACAAATACCAATACCGTTCCGTTCACAAGCGAATTGTGGTTGGAAACATATCCCGAACTGAAAGGTTTGATGGATGATGAACCCGGTGCACCAAAGTATAATGTGATTCGCAATAATGTTTCGATGGATTCTCCCGGATATCGGCTTTATGAAACCGTAAAGCAGTATGCCACCGAGATTGAAGATGATGTAATTATCAGCAAGAAAGATTTTGTGGATTATAATAGCGGAAATTTGAACCTGAAAGAAGACTCTGATGTGTTCAAAAAGATTCCTGAATTTGATGCAATCGACTTTGATGCAATCGGTGTGCAGGAAAAACCTGTAAAAGAAAAAACTTCAGAAGATGTTCTGACTTCTTCTGTTTTATTGAAATTAAATGTTCCCAAAACTTTTGTATTCGGGAATGAAAGCACAGTAGATTCCAATAACGCTAACGTGTATCCCTTTACCGAAAATGACAGAACCTTAGTTCCTGTCAGATTTATTGCTGAAGCATTTGGCGGTACTGTTAGTTGGGATGCTACCGTTAGAAAGGTAAGTATTGTTGATGGTGATAAAACCGTCGAGCTAATTATCGATGACACCAAGATGAATGTAAATGGCAAAGCAGTAACATTGGATGTCCCGGCTCAGGTTTGGAATGATAGAACTATGCTTCCTCTGCGTGCTGTGGCCGAAGCACTTGGTAAAACTGTTTATTGGGACAATAGGGGATTGATTATCCTCAGTGATTCTTCTGTGGTTGGAGAAGAAGACGGAGCATTGGTTGACAACTTGTTGACAATGTTTTGATAACAGATAGCAGCCTGATGACCGATTGTTTTCGGTCGTCAGGTTTCATATCTTTTTTGATTTTGAGAATTGTTCAGAAAATTCTGATTTAATAGATAAATTTTTGAGAAAGAAGGCTTTTTTATGGTAACAAAAATTGTAAACGGCGTATTGGTTGATCACGAGTTAAAGGAAGGCTTGTCCATCTATGTCAAAGATGGAAAAATGATTGCCATTACCGAACAAGAACTCCCTTGTGATGAAATTTATGATGCAAAGGGATGCTATGTATCTGCAGGATTTATTGATATCCATACTCACGGTGGCGGTGGTGCAGATGTGATGGACGGTACAACAGAAGATGTTCTGACAGCTGCAAAAATGCATCTGACTCATGGAACCACCTCTATTTTTCCCACAACCGTTTGTTCTTCAGTAGAACAATCCAAAACTGCTTTAAATAATATTAAAGATGCGATGGTTTTCCCAACTATTCGCGGAGCACATATGGAAGGTTCCTTCTTTGATATTAAAAACTGCGGTGCACAGAATCCTGATTATATCCGTGAAATTAATACAGAAGAGATTGAAGAATATCTGAAAACAGGAATTGTCAAACGAATTGACTTTGCTCCCGAATTAAGTGGCAGTGCTGAATTTGCAAAGTATTTGACTGAAAAGGGTGTGGTCAGTGCCGTTGCACATAGCGGTGCATTTTATGAAGATGTTTTGCCTGCTTACGAACAAGGCTGTAAGCTGGTAACTCACCTGTATAGTGCAACATCCACTGTTGTAAGAATCGGAGGGTTTCGTCACCTCGGTGTTATTGAATCTGCATTTTTGTTGGATGATATGATGGTGGAAGTCATTGCGGATGGCCTCCATTTGCCCATCGAATTGTTGCAAATGATTTATAAAATCAAGGGTGTTGATAAGATTTGTATGATTACCGACTCTATGCGTGCAGCGGGAATGCCCGAGGGTGAATCCATCTGTGGCGGTAAAAAAGAAGGAATGAAATGTATTGTTGAAGACGGAGTTGCAAAATTGCCTGACCGTTCTGCTTTCGCAGGAAGTGTAGCAACCACAGACCGTCTGGTAAGAGTAGTACATAAGGATGCAGGAATTCCTCTTCCTGAAACCATTCAGATGATGACCGAAAATCCTGCCAAGGTGATGGGATTGACTACAAAGGGTCGCCTGATGGAAGGGTATGATGCTGATTTGGTAATTTTCGATGACAATATTCAGGTGAAAGCTGTTTTTGTAGACGGCAAGTTATCGGTAGAAAATGGCGAATTGAAATTATCATAATTGTTTTGTTTTCTATCAAATAAATTTAATGAAAATCTATTGACATTTATGTCAGTTGATGATATAATAATTTTATTCAATACAAAACCGTTGAGACAGAAAAAAGACAAAGCAGGTCTTTCAGAGCGAGTGGATTATGGTGTGAGTTCCATAAAGATTCTTTGTGTAATATGGACTGTTGAGGGCAGTGTTAAATGCACTGACGTTAGACTTGCGTAAAAAGTCGGGAGTATGTTGGTACTTCGCAAAGAGCACGAGAAAATCGTGAATGCAAGGTGGCACCGCGGATATTGGTATATTCGTCCTTGACAGAAAATATATGCTGTCAAGGACGTTTTGTTTTTGATAGAGGATGGAGAATCGGTTATGTTTATCTTTTCAAAACGATGGCAACGGAAATAAAATGATAAGAATTTAATTACAATTTGGAGGAATTGATTATGAATTTTAATGGTGTTGATTTTGATACCTATTT
>SVJP01000141.1 GCA_015068925.1 Oscillospiraceae bacterium | reverse complement strand
CCATTGTTCATGTGGTCCGTTGCTTTGAGGATACCAATATTGTGCACGTAGAAGGTTCTATTGACCCGTTGCGCGACATTGAAACCATTACATTAGAATTGATTTTTGCCGATTTGGAAAGCGTGGAAAAACGGTTGGAACGCAGTACAAAGTTAATCAAAACAGGCAATAAAATGTATGTCGAGTTGGTAGAGGTATTAAAAAAATTAAAAGCTGTTCTGGACGAAGGAAAGCCTGCTTCTGTTGCCGGTCTTTCCGAAGAAGAGGAAAAACTCATTTCTGATATGCCCTTGTTGACTCAGAAAAAAGTTCTGTATGCCGCAAACGTTTCCGATACCGATTTTGCAGACGGAATCGAACAAAACAAGTATGTAAACATGGTAAAAGAATACGCCGAAAGCCACGGTGCAGAAGTGCTTCCTATCTGTGCAAGCATTGAGTGTGAAATTGCCGAGCTGGATGATCCGGAAGAAAAACTGATGTTTTTACAGGATATGGGTTTGGAGGAATCAGGTCTTGACCGCTTGGTGAAAAAAGGATATTCCTTGTTGGGATTGATCAGTTACCTGACCGCAGGTCCCAAAGAAGTTCGGGCATGGACCATTGAAAACGGCACCAAAGCCCCTCAGGCGGCAGGTAAGATTCATACTGATTTTGAAAAAGGCTTTATTCGTGCCGAAGTGGTTGCTTACGACGATTTGATTGCCTGCGGAAGCTACAATGCAGCCAAAGAAAAGGGGTTGGTTCGTTCAGAAGGAAAGGAATACGTCTTCTGCGACGGCGATATTGTCCTGTTCCGTTTTAACGTATAATGCATTTTAACCAATTTCGCCCAATTGATTTTGTTTATAATTAACAAAATCAAAAAAAAGACTTTACAAATGTATAAAAAACTGGTATAATACTTATTGAGGTGGATTGGATTACCGTTTTTCCGTCCTTGGACAAAAAACGGAATAATCTCATAAGGAGGGTTTCGGTATGAAAAAGTATACCAAACCATCAATGACGATTGCAAAGTTCGGCTCTAAGGAAGAAATCGCTAATGGTTCTATCTATGCTGAATACATCACTGTAGATACCAGCGATACTACTAACGGTCCCGTAACTGTTTACGAGATTAAGAGCTACGCTGCTAATAGCTAAGGCTAAAGCGCAAACGAAACATGACGTCATTTAACAAGAGCAACCCTTGTGGTTGCTTTTGTTATGTCCAAAAAAAGAATGAAGCAAAAATGAGCCGCCCCCAATCCTTAGATTTTTGGTCTAACTGTTTGGGGTCGGCTCACGGCTCATTTTGCCTCATCCTTTTTTATTTTATGAGTTCTTGATACACTTCTTTTATGCTATCATAAATCCATGTCGGAGTTACACCATACTTTGGAATATCTTCAAGTGTACATTCTCCGCTTAATACAAAAATAGTATCAATACCACCGTTGCTTCCGCAGGCAATATCACTAAACAACCGATCCCCTATTACCACCATTTCCTCAGGCAGACACCCTGTTCTTTCAATGGCAAGCTGTGCCATCAAGGGTTCCGGTTTTCCGATTATCTTTGGCATTCTTTTGCTTGCATTGTATAACGCCTGTGCAAAGGAGCCACAATCAGGAACATAACCATATTCCGTAGGGCAGGTCATATCAGGATTGGTGGCAACATAATCAATGTCGCGGGTTAATAAAATACTGGCATCCTCTAATTTCGAGAAAGTCAGTTCCGTATCAAATCCGATACACAGGCAATCAATGGTATTTTCTAATTGGTCAGTAACAGGCAAACCTGCTTCTTTCAGCTGATTCAGTAACGATTTGGTTCCCATCACATAAATTTTACGATAGTTTTTCTCTTTCAGATACACCTCTGTGGCATTTACCGAGGTAACAAAATCCTCCTCCCTTGCTTCAATTCCAAGTTTTGCCAGCTTTTCCACATATTTCTCTGCACCCTTGGAGGAATTATTGGTAAAGTAAACCGCACGACGCCCTGTTTCCTTCAAGTGTCGCAAAAAATCGAGAGTACCGTCAATTAACTGATTTCCCAAATACAAGGTACCATCCATATCAAGCAAAAATACCTTTTTATCTTTTACATTCATTTTATTTTCCTTCTAACACATTTGTAGTAATAAAATCGACTCCGCATGCAACCATTCTTTCCGCATCCTTTATATGGTTACAAGTCCAGCAATTGATTAACAAGCCATTTTTATGAATTTCTTTTACCATTTTTTTGGTTACGGACTTATGATAAATATCCAAATCAATCTGATGCTGAACCAGTTGTTCTATGGAATATTCTTCTTCGCGTTGTACCAAAAATTGCAATGGTTGATTAGGAAGCAATGCTCTTAGCCGAATTAAATTATCCCAATGGAAAGAAATAAAAATTGTTCCTGACAAATAATCCTGCTGTCTGATTTCATCAACCAATCTTGCCACAGTTTCATCATCCATTTTCGGTTTAATTTCAAGAATTGCTTTCTTGTTATATTTTTTGCAAATCCGAATATAATCGGTCAATAAGGGAAGAACCAAATCATTTCGTAATTCCCCATCTACATCGCACATGACAACTTGCTTCAAGGTTTCATAATCCTGTTCTTCAATCACCAACTGACCCTCTTTGGTCATAGCATCGTGATGCAATACAAACACACCGTCTTTTGTTGCATAAACATCTGTCTCAATCCCGAAATAACTTCTGTTCCCTGCCGCAACAAAAGCTGCATTTGTGTTTTCCCGTTCCAGAGCACTCAATCCTCTGTGGGCAATCATTTCTGTTTTCTTGTTTTTGAAATAAATTGTATTCATTTTACAACCTCCATAAATGTTTTTTTCCTGTTGAAATGGCTGCTGCACCATGATTCATTGCTTGCTTGATTTCTTCTTCTGTATCAATCAACCCCCCTGCGATAATGGGAACATTCACCCGTTTCTTTAAAAGCTGAATGATTTTCGGTGCCACACCGGGCATCACTTCAATCATATCCGCTTTTGACACTTTTAATGATTCCACCGTAGTATCAACCGAATGAGAATCGACAATAAAAAACCGTTGAATGGTAATCATTCCCTCTTCCTTTGCCGCTCTGATTAAATTGGTACGGGTGCTGATGATTCCGTCTACACCCAAGCCTTTCAAAAACAAGATTCCATGCTTGTCCTTGCCAATCCCTTCGGATAAATCAATATGCAAAAACATCTTTCGTTTTTGTTCATGAACCATCTGAATTTCTTGTGTGATGGTGTTGATATTCGGTGTCATATGAACAATCAGACTGACAGACGAGGCTAACGCCTGCTGCAATTCTTCTGTATTTTTCACCGCTGCAATAATCATTTGTCTCGCCTCCAGTTTGCAGTTGCTACAATATTACTGCCAAACACACCCTTTTTCAGAACATCTCCCACAGTCACATCATCCGAAATCAAAAGCCCGTTGATAATTTTCATACATTCATGTACTTTTTTCTTCGGAATAGGACGGTCTGTTTTTACAGGAATAGGGTCTCCAAATTCACATTTTACTGTAGAGGTGACGATTCTCATGGGTGCGGTATATTCCGTTTTTGCATACTGTTCTCCACGCGGACAACCGTTTCCCCGCACAAGCATTTTCTCTGTATCCAGCTCCAATTCGCACCCCATGGGGCAAACAATACAAGTATCAATTTTTATCATACTCATTCCTCCTCTAACCGCAGCATAATGGTTCCTTCGCCGTTGAGTTCCTCTTTTTTCAGGGAAATCCGTTCCATTTCACCGGGGGCAACTCTCCCCTTCTTTTTGGAAAACAACAAAGTACCGTCACGATATACAGAAATTTTCACATTGCGAAACACATCACAAACCCTGAAATACACGGTGATATCTTCGGATTTTGTCACAATCTGAGGAACGGTATAGCGAAGTTTTTCGTCGGTTTCAATGGGCATAGAAAAGCATTGTTTCTCTTCGCCCTTTAAATACCTTGCCGCACTTTTTCCTGCCAATTCCGCCTCTTCTGACACAAAATCCACCAAATCATGAACATGAAGCACGTTACCGCAAGCAAAAATCCCCCGGACACTTGTTTGCCTGTCCTGATCCACTTTTGCACCGCCTGTAACAGGATCCAATATTATCTCCGCACTTTTAGAAAGTTCATTCTCGGGAATCAAACCAACGGATAATAACAAGGTATCACATGTTATCCATTCCTTGGTTCCCAATATTGGTTTTCTGTTTTCATCCACACGGGCAACAGCCACAGCTTCTACCCGTTCATTCCCTTTGATTTCCACTACGGTATGACTTAATTTCAAAGGAATCTCAAAATCCTTCAGACATTGCTGAATATTTCTTGCAAGACCACCCGAATAGGGCATGAGCTCACATACCGCCTTTACCTCTGCCCCCTCTAAGGTCATCCGACGAGCCATAATAAGACCAATATCTCCCGAGCCTAAAATCACCACTTGTTTTCCGGGCAACAATCCTTTGCAATTCACCAGTTTTTGTGCCGTACCTGCACTGTAAATCCCGGCAGGACGAGTGCCGAAAATAGGCAACGCCCCTTTGGGTCGTTCTCTGCAACCCATGGCAAGAATCACTGCCTTTGCATGAATCTGAAACACACCGTCCCTTTCGTTGGTAGCAGTAATCAAACGGTCAGCAGACAAATCCAGAACCATGGTACCAAGCTTGACTTCTATCCCCAACTCACTGATTTTTTTCTCAAATCGCCAGGCATATTCGGGACCTGTTAACTCCTCCTTGAAACGGTGAAGCCCAAAGCCATTGTGAATACATTGTTGTAAAATGCCGCCCAAACGGATATCCCGTTCCAATATCAAAATATCTTTGATTCCACTTTCAAAAGCAGCAATTGCCGCACTCATTCCGGCAGGTCCACCACCGATAATCACCAAATCTCTCATTTCGTCTCCCCCTTACTCACTTCAGAACCGGTTCCGAATTTTGTGACCTGCGAA
>SVJP01000005.1 GCA_015068925.1 Oscillospiraceae bacterium | reverse complement strand
AGGATATCTTCACACCACTCCCTGCACTTGCTATAAGGACAAAAAACGGAACTATTTATATCAAGCAGCAAACCTGACTCCCGTTATGGAACAACAGTCCTTTGAACGGTTTCGTTTGGATTATTACAGCAAGGAACCGGTTTCCAACGGACATTCCGCCTATGATTATGTGTATGGCATTTATAAGGATTGCCGAAATTTTGTTCAGCTTGAGCAATACAAAACGGGCGTGAATTTGTTTTTATATGGTGATCCCGGTTTGGGAAAAACCTTTTTGTGCAGCTGTATTGCGCAGGATTTGTTAAATCAAGAGGTTCCTGTTCTGTATCAGACGGCATACCGTCTTTTTACCGTTTTGGAGGATGCCCGTTTTAAAAAGGATGAAATGAGTGAGGAATTGGCACGGCAGTTTTATGAAATTCCCGTGTTGATTATTGACGATTTGGGAACAGAATTTGTTACTTCTTATACCAGTGCGGTTTTATTTGATTTGTTAAATACCAGAATACAAAACAAAAAAAGCACCGTCATCAGCAGTAACTTAACCTTGTCACAAATGAAGGAGCAGTACTCCGAACGGGTGCAGTCCCGTATTTTCGGAGAATATAAATTGTTGAAGTTTTACGGAACGGATATCAGAAAAAAATAAACAGAAAAAGGTTGTAGCAACGGATGCGACAGCCTTTTTTATGTCATGACGGGAGAATTGATTATGAGTGAAGCAAAAAGCAGAATGGTTGGACCGGATTTGATTAAAATTGCAGCGACGTTTTATGTCATTTTTATTCATCATAAGGTACAGTATACCACCGAGTTTTACATGAAATATGCAGGAATGATATGCGGTTTTTTGATTGGAGCTGCCATTCTTTCTGTTGTTTTGTACGGTTACGGAAAAAAGCAGGAATGGAATCCGTCCGCCTTGCGAATTGCGGTTGCAGCCCCTTTGTTGTTTGTGGTTGCTCACTTTTTCTTATGTAAATATGCCGTTTCCTTTTTTCTTATTATTTCCGGCTTTATGCTGACCGGCTCATTGGAAAAAGGGGCATCTCCCATCAAGGAATGGTATCGTCCGAACAATTTAATTCCTCGTATTTTGCGGTTTTATGTGACCTTGATTCCTATTGTAATCGTGGGAGTGTTGGTTCATATTTTCCTGCAGGAAAAGCCCTACGATCTTGCCAAAATCGGGGAACGTCTGTTTTTGGGCGGCTTTAAACCGGGCAGCTACTATATTGTGATTATGGCACAGTTTATTCCCGTATTTCCCGTATTGTATCTGATTGTAAAGAGGTGGCGTGCAAAAGGATTGATTTTTATTTTATGTCTGACTCTTCTTTGGGATATTGTTGCCACAGGAATCCTGCACATTCCCGATAAAGCATATAAATTTTGTATTCTTCGCCTGCTTCCCCAATTTGCGTTTGGGATTTATGCCAGATTAACCAATCTTCAAAGACGACCTCTGATCCATTGGGGAATGTTTTTGGTGGGCTTGGTTTATCTTGTGGTATTTGTCATCTTGCGAGCAGTTCCCTTGCCCATTTTTTATCAGTGGCGATGCTCCTCTTTGGTGATTGCGATATTTTTATATCCCATTATTGTATTTCTGCTTTCACAATTTCAAAAAATTTCTTATACCGATTCAACATTCAGTAAGCAGGTCATTACTCTGTCAAATGCCACATATCATATCTTTTTGTTTCAGATGTTGTATTATAACATCATTGGCTATGACTGGAATGCAAAGGTAAACAATATTATTCTGACCATGCCTGTTAATCTTTTGATTTGCTTTATGGGAGGAGTACTCTTTTATTTGTGGTTTAGCCCTGTAGAAAATAAGCTGATGAAAGGGTTAAAAACCTGTCTCACTCCCAAAAATAAGAGATAACGCAAGAGTACAAGTCATTTCAAGTGGTTTCGTGTTATCATAAAAACAGAGAGAAATTTTTATGATAACAGGAGGAAACCTTTGAAAGAACAAGCACTGAAAAAAGATATTGCAAACAGTATTACTTTTGTTTTCCAAGCATTATTGCCGAACAATACCGGAACAGACAGAGCTTCTCCTATGGCGAGCCGAATGATTCCGGGAAAACGGAAACTGATTTCGTATTCCGGAGTCAATGAACCAAAAGCATTGCAGGAAGCAGAATTTGTCACACCTTATGATGTGATTCAAACCGGGATAAAAGATAATGTTTCTGCTTTTTATCAAAACATCTCAATAACAACTGTTCCCGGCTTGGAAAATGCTCTGACCGTCGGTTTGAAACAGTCAGAGGAACGACTTATAAAAACTTTGACATCCCAATTAAAAAAGAATATATGCGGCATCAGATTGTGACGGAAGGAGACAACTGTAACGCCTGTACCAAAATAGACGGCAAAATTTTTTCTATTGCTCAGGCAGAACAGGGAAAAACCTTAGCACCCTTTCATCCTAATTGCAACTGTAAAACTGCAATTTTAAACCAAAACAATGACGTTTCATTTTTTGTGGATGATATTGTAAAAATGCTAATGGAAGCTTTTGACTTTTCCAAACCATGGGAAAGGGATTTTTCGGCAAACAGAGTGCATTCTGTCAGCGAGGAAGAGGCAGTCTACCTTGCCCAGCTTCAATACAAAATGGTTTTGGAAGGCATGACGGTAGAGCAATACGAATACCTGACCGGAAATGCATAGCTTTCGGCTTTGATTATTCTCACCTTTTACCAGCTGTTAGACCGACATTCTGTTAATTTTCTTCTTTTTTCATCTTCAGTACCACCTTGTCCAGATACAAAATCAGCAACAAGGTGCAAATCAATGCCAAAACGGAAAGTGCCTGCTGGGCATACAAGGGAATACCAAAAATTCCGCCGTTTCTCTGAATATATTCAAACAAAGGAGTAATGGCGAGGGTGGACAAAAAGCCACAAAGCCCGTAAATGGTCTGCTTGACTGCCAAAGCATCGCTCCGCTTTTCGGGAGGAGCATAATCCAAAATCAGATTGGTTTCTGCGCTGTTAATCCCTCCCATTGCAGCAGCATTTAAGATATGATACAACGGGAAAAACAATGTTCCGTTGGCAGGAACGGTAAACGCCGCAACCAAAAAGCCCAAAGCTGCCAAGCCGTATGCAAATTTTAACATTTTGGCAAAGGAGTGGCGGTCGGCATACCGTGCCAACACAAAGGAAGCAGGAATTCTGGCAACTGCATATAAAATACTGAGAAATGCCACGAATTTCATGCTAAACCCAAGCTCTTTGACCTGATAAGTCCCAAAAAAGGACACTACCATGTGATTGGAAATGGTCCAGAACACGGAAGTGGCAATCACCTTCATAATCACAGAATCTGTAATGACATTACGGAACCGTTGCACAACCGAATTTTGCTTGGGTTGTTCAATAGGTTCTTTTTCTTTGGCTAAAATTAATGTTAGCGTATGGGCAACTGTCAAAACAAAAATGGTAACTGCCGCCAGAATAAAGGAGGTGCGGATTTGTCCGATTGCTTCAAAATGGTCAATCATGGCACCCATTGCAAGGTTGAATATCATTCCGCCAATCAGGGAAATCATTTCTTTGATACAAGTAAAGATACCCCGTTTCCCGTCTTCTACCATGGACATATACCAAATGATTTTGGGAGAATTGATGATATTGGAGATAAAATAACCGCCCATCAGGAAGAAAATCAGCAAGCCTGCACGAAATCCCATGCCCCCCGGAACGAAGGGTACAAGATAAATCATCATAAAGAAAAGCTGATTGAGGATATGAAGCAGGGTCACCCGTCGTTTCACTCTTCCTCCGCGAAAAAAGAACAGGGTCAAAAGTTGAAAACTGCATCCCAATGCCACAAAAGAGGATAAAATGGCGGTTAAACCGTCACTAAAACCCAAATATGAGGTCAGCTTTGCCAGATATGCTCCCGAAATCAAAATGGAAATAAAATATTCAAATGCCGCCTCAAAAATATAACAGACACGGCTGGATGTATAACTGTCTTTTTGCATGATTATCGCCTCCGGTTCAGTATTATAATCTTTTTTCAGTTCTTTGTCAATAGATTTGGTTTCGAAAAATTTTCGAAAAGAAAGGCTTATGCCCCGAACAACGAAACTTAAGCTGCAAGCACAAGGGAGAAACCGAAGAAATCGTAGGTTTCTGTTTTGAGCTTAGCGGAGCTGCTTAAGTGAGTGGCCGAGAGGGGCTGGATGCCGGACAGAGAAAGGCTTATGCCCCGAGTGGTAATTTTTCCTACGGAAAAATAAATTCAATAAAAATCGAAGAATTTCCACCATAAAAAAGAAAAACCTCGAATCAAATCGAGATTTTTCCTATACAATCTTATTCTGTTGCTTCTTCGGTTTGCCCTTCCACAAGGTTTAACAAACTGCTTAATGCTTCAAAATCGCCATTAACTATATTCAACACCTGATCAACACTTTTTTCACTGTAGCCCATACCCAGAAGAGTATCCCTGTCACCATCTAATACCGCAGTCAGTTCTGCTCCGCCGTCTAACTCTCTGTCATAATAAGCATCCCAAATCCCGGGACCGATTTCGCGTAACCGAGCAATCAAGGAATTGTTTTCGTCTATTTGTTCTTCCTCTGCTTCAGAAGGCTTTGTTCCTTCAACGGTGTAAACAGTTTCCGTTTGTGCCGCAGGGTCGGAAGGAACGGTGGTATCAATCAATGCAGGGGCAATTTTCCATATTGCTAAACATGCACAACCAATAAAAATGGCAATCAAGCCAAGAATCATCAGATATCCTCTTGCTAAATTTCTCTTGTTCAGCTTACGACATCCGCCGCATGCCCAGACAATCGCGAAAATCCATCCGATTACAGGAATTGCCAGTAATGCTAAGATACCGATAAAACCCCAAGCGCTGATAGGTTCATAAGGAGAATCATCCAAGGTGGAGCCTGCCAATGCAGAAAAATCTACAATGGTTTGCTGGTTGGCATCCAACTCTTCCTCTTCAAATGCAGCTTCTTCCTCTTCAGTTTCTTCTTTTCTTTTTTTCCAGAAGGGTTTCCGTTTGGGTTCCTCCTCTTCTTCGTCCTGTTGAAATACTGCCTTGACAGCATCCTTAAAGGACATATCCGGGTCGTCCCAAGATGAAAATTTTTGTGTTTCCTGAGATGCAATTTCGTCTTTTGGTTCTTCTGCTATGGGTTGTTCTGTTTGTACCGGTTGTTCTTTTAACAGTTTTGTTCCGCATTCGGTACAGAATTTTTTGTTTTCGTCCAATTGTGCGTTACAATTGGGGCAAGTGATGGTTGCCATAATTGTTACCTCCTATGTATTTCAATAACTTTTAATTTCATAATAGCTTTGCTCACGGCTTACTTTCCCTGCCCGTCCACTAAAGCGGTGCACAGGCACTTCTTTGTCATGCCTCCAGCCCCTCTCGGTCGCTCACTTAAGCAGCTCCGCTAAACTCAAAACAGAAAACAAAAATCATGTTTTCTTGGTTTCTCGTTTGTGCTTGCAGCTTAAGTTTCACTGCTCGGTGCATAGGCACTTCTTATATTATACCCTATTTTTCAACAAAAATCTACCCCTAATTGCAAAAAAAAACAAAATTTTTTTGAAAAAGGGAAAAAGAATTGACCGAAATAAGGGATTGTGGTATAATAAAATGAAGAAAACAAGAAGGGAGGAAAGAGACAAAATGGATATAGAACAAAATGAAGATTTTATTAAAATAAAAGATGACCTTGCTCAATTGGGAATCAAAAAGGGTGATGACGTGCTGGTTCATTCTGCTTATAAGCAGTTAGGACCGGTTGATGGGGGAATTGAAACGGTCATTCGTGCATTTCTTTCTCTTTTGGGAGATGAGGGAACCTTGTTGTTTCCTACACTCAGTTTTGCAACGGTCAATCCCCATCCTCCTGTTAACAATCCTTTATTTGATGTGCGAAATACGCCTGCTTGTGTAGGTGCCATGCCAAATGTGTTTATGAAATGGGACGGTGTGGTACGCAGTATGCATCCCACTCACTCGGTGGCAGCCCTTGGTGCAAGACAGAAAGAATATATCAAAAATCATGAGCTTGATGATGAACCTGTTGGTCCCAATTCACCGTTTTTCAAATTGGGGCAATGGGGAGGAAAGGTGTTATTTTTAGGATGTTCTACCGATTCCAACACCTCCATGCACGGGGTAGAGGAATATGCAAAAGCACCCTATGTGTTAAGTCCGGATACAAAACGGTATATTCTGATTGACCGGCAAGGAAACCGAACAGAAAAGGACTACCGTTATCATTATATCGGTCAGAGGGGATATGCGCAGCGATACAGCAGACTTGAACATATTATGAAATTTCAAAGAGGCAAGGTTCTTTCGGCAGAATGTGCTTTGGTTGACTGTCGTGAAATGTGGAAAGTCGGTACGGAAAAAATAAAACAAGAGCCTTATTATTTTGTTGAAAAAATGTAATACGTAAGGAGAGAAAATATGTTTCGATTTATCAATTACGAAAAGCCGGGCAAAGGAATTGACCCGAATGCTCCGAAAAAAAGACCATTCTTTTTGTTTTTAGAGTTGTTTTGCAGAAAATTATTTACCATTATGCAGATGAATGTGGTGTATCTGATTTGTTGCATCCCCATTATCACTATCGGTCCTGCGACTGCTGCAATGACCTTCATTTTTCGGGAGGTGTCGGAGGAACGACCCATTTTTTTGTGGAACGATTTCAGAAAAGCAATGAAGCGCCATTTTAAACAGGGCTTTTTTGTAGGACTGATTAACGCGATTTTATGGTTTATGTTGATCCTGGACGGATTGATTTTATACAGCAGACTTTCTGTGTTTACCATGATTATCTTAGGTCTTTTGGGAATCATTTCCATTGTGTTTTTGATGATGCAAATTTATCTTTACCCTTTGTTAATTACAGGTAGATATACGGTCTTGGATATTTATAAAAATGCATTTTTGCTTGCATTGAGCAAAATTTATCAGACCTTAGGAATTTTATTTATCATCGGTTTGGTTTCTTGGGCATTGTATTCCGTTGCATTTTTATCTTTGTTTTTACTGGCTTTTTTCTATTTTGCCACGGTGAATTTCATTTCTGTTTTTTTTGCAGACCGAATCTTAAAGCAGTTTAATATGAGATAAAAAAGGGGATGATGTCAAATGAGCCGACCCCCAAAAGTTAGACCAAAAATCTAACGATTGGGAGGTCGGCTCATCTTTCTTTTTTTCTGTTTCGGACTTTTTTTATTTCATTAACAAAGATTCACCCGTCATGGATGCAGGCTTTTCCAGCCACATCAAGTCAAGCATGGTAGGAGCAATATCGGTTTCAGCGAACATCGACTCAGTGCTTTGTTTTTGCTAAACAATTTTGATTTCAAAGGGGACTCTACAGCAAGCCCCCCCAATCAAATCCGTAGGATTTTGTTGTCCCCCACCGCGCCTGGGTTTATTCTTTATCACTTTTATAACTATCAATTAATTGAAATACAAAATCTTTTTGGTTTTCCTTCAAACATCGGAATTTTTGAACGAATTTTGCTTCCTTTTCACTCAAATCTGACATTTTCGGTTTTGTTACCATTTCTTTAATGTCCGTCCTACCTACCAAATAATCAAGAGATACATCAAAATAATCGGCAATCTTTATCAGAACATCAATATCCGGTTCCACATCATGATTTTCATATTTATTCACTGATTGCTGGCTCACCAAAATAACATCAGCAAGCTGTTGCTGACTGATTCCTTTGCTTTTTCTTAAATTTTTCAAATTTTTAATCATGCCTATCATTTACTTTCGATTTATTTTTAATTCTTCAAGCAATTCTGCAATTTTGATTAATAAGCCACTTTCATCAGAAGAAAGATTCGAAACACTTTGTTTTAGTATTTCCAACGCGCCATCGGAAGACAATTGAATCTCTCCTAACAAAATATTATTTGGAGTTGTCTCCAAACTACTACTGATATTAATCAAACAATCCAAACTCATAGCCACCGCACCGGTCTCAATATGAGACATGTGAACCGTTGATATTTCTGCCATTTCCGCTAATTGCGCCTGGGTTAATCCTTTTTTTAAGCGCAAATTTTTCACGTTTTTTCCGATAATTTTTAAATCCATATTATATCACCCTTTTACATTCTCCTTTCATTATATCCTTTATAAAACAAAAAATAAATAAATTGATAAGATACTATTGCTTTTTAAAGGATAGTGTGATATAATAATTACAGAAAATTTCTAAAATCTATTTTATTGGAGGAACATACGATGTCAAACGAAAAGAAAAAATTAGCAACTTGCAACACTTGCGAAAAGGAAATTGCAAAAAACGCAAAAGTCTGTCCCCACTGTGGCGGAAAAGTGAAAAAGCCATTCTATAAGAGAGTGTGGTTTATTGCATTGGCGGTTATCATAGTCATTGGAATTATTTCCAATATAGGAAACGGAAACGAAACCACCACTTCTCAACAAGAACCAAAACAACAGGAACAAATAGAATATATCAGCTATGATGTTTCGGAAATGATGAATGATTTGGAAGGAAACGCAATGAGTGCTGAAAAGAAATATAACAAACAATATGTAGAAATTACAGGCAGACTCAGTACCATTGACAGTAGCGGTTCTTATATTTCTCTGTATCCTACTGACAATGATTTTGCCATTACCGGAGTACAATGTTATATTCAATCAGAAGAACAAAAAGCCAAAATTTTAGAGCTTTCAAAAGGAGATATTGTAACCTTAACAGGAAAAATGAAATCGGTAGGAGAAGTACTTGGTTATAGCCTCGATATCCATAGTATTCACTAAAATAATCCCCTCACTCGAATTTTCGAATGAGGGGTCGTTTTTTCAATTCTTATTTCATTAACAAAGATTCACCCGTCATGGATGCAGGCTTTTCCAGTCCCATCAAGTCAAGCATGGTGGGAGCAATATCGGCAAGTCTGCCTTCCTTCAGCTTGGCATCCTTCTGATTGAGGAGCAAGGGAACGGGGTTAGTGGTATGGGCGGTAAAGGGTCCGCCTGTGGTGTCATCCACCATGCAATCAGCATTTCCGTGGTCAGCGGTAATGATTGCAATTCCGTTTACCTTTTCAATTTCATCCATTACTTTGCCAACGCATGTGTCAACCGCTTCTACTGCTGCAACTGCCGCTTCAAACACACCGGTATGACCAACCATGTCGCAGTTTGCAAAGTTTAAGATGATCACATCCAATTCTCCGCTTCTGATTTGCTCGCACACCTTTTCGGTTACTTCGTAAGCACTCATTTCAGGTTGTAAATCATAAGTGGCAACCTTGGGAGAATTCACCAGGATTCGGCTTTCTCCTTCATAGGTTTTTTCTACGCCGCCATTAAAGAAGAAGGTAACATGGGCATATTTTTCCGTTTCAGCAATACGGAGCTGTTTTAGTCCCTTCTTGCTGATATATTCTCCGAAGGTATCGGTTAAGCTTTCGGGCTTGTAGGCAACGGACACATTGGGCATTGCAGCATCATACTGGGTCATGCACACATACTGAACAGGGAAATATTCCCGTTCAAATCCGTCAAACTCGGGGTCTACAAAGGTTCTGGTAATTTCTCTTGCGCGGTCAGGACGGAAGTTAAAGAAAATCATGGAATCATTTTCCTTGATGCCTTCAAAGCCTTCTACTACTGCAGGCACTACAAATTCGTCGGTTACTTCTTCCTTGTAAGAATTTGCAACGGCACAAACGGGACAGGGAACCTTGATTCCTTCTGCTTTTACCATCGCGTCATAAGCTTTTTCAACGCGTTCCCAACGGTTGTCACGGTCCATAGCATAGTAACGACCCATGACGGTTGCCACCTTACCTGCACCGATTTCTTCCAATTTTTCCTGCAATTCCTGAACAAAATCCTTACCGCTCTGAGGGGGTACGTCTCTGCCATCCAGGAAACAATGCACCCAGATATCCTTTACACCCATTTTCTTTGCCATTTCAATCAAGGCATACAGGTGAGTGTTATGACTGTGCACGCCGCCGTCAGACAACAATCCTAAAAGATGCAAGGCAGTACCTTTCTCAATACAATTTTGCATTGCACTTTTTAAATCAGGATTTTCAAACATATCTCCATCCTGAATGGATTTGGTGATACGGGTCAATTCCTGATATACAATTCTTCCTGCACCGATATTGGTGTGACCAACCTCGGAATTTCCCATCTGCCCGTCAGGCAATCCTACATCCATACCGCTTGCGGCAATTTGGGTGTGAGGATATTTTTGGAACAAGGCATCCAAATTGGGAGTTTTTGCAGAATGAATGGCGTTGCCCGATTCTGCATTATTGATTCCAAAACCATCCAGAATAATTAAACTCATCAACTGTTTCATATTAGATCCTCCAATCTCTTAAAAAAGCGGGCACAACACTGCACCCGCTTTCTTCATGGTTACAATTTTTTTATTTCGCACTTTTAACGATAGTTGCAAAATCGTTGGGCTTTAATGCAGCGCCGCCAATCAGACCGCCGTCGATATTGGGCATAGCAAGGAGAGCTTCTGCATTTCCTGCATTCATGCTGCCGCCATACTGAATGATGATTTCTTCAGCAGTTGCACCGTCATACAGTTCGCCGATGGTTTCACGGATGATACCGCAAACTTCGTCAGCCTGTTCGTTGGTAGCGGTTTTACCGGTACCGATTGCCCAAACAGGTTCGTAAGCGATAATTGCTTTCTTTGCCTGGTCAGCAGTTACACCGCCAAATGCAATTTTTACCTGCATCCGAATCAGGTCAGCGGTGATGCCCTGTTCTCTTTGTTCCAGAGTTTCACCAACACAGATAATAGGAGTCAAACCTGCTTCAAAAGCGGTCAGAACCTTTTTGTTAACAGTTTCGTCAGTTTCTGCAAAATACTGTCTGCGTTCAGAGTGACCGATGATAACATAGGAAACACCCAGATCGTTGAGCATATCTGCTGCGATTTCACCGGTATAAGCACCCTTTGCTTCAAAGTGCAGATTCTGAGCACCAACCTTTACAAAGCTTCCTTCAGCCGCACCCATTGCTGCATCAACTGCAACGAAGGGAGGGCAAACGATAACGTCTACATTTTCAGGCTTTGCACCGATTGCTTCGATAACCTCTTTTACCAAAACCTTTGCCTCGGAAGGAGTTTTGTTCATCTTCCAGTTTCCGGCAATTACATATTTTCTACTCATTTTTATTTCAATCCTCTCGTATGAATTATTTGTTGTTCAGAATATCAATACCGGGCAGAACTTTGCCTTCTAAGAATTCCAAAGAAGCGCCGCCACCGGTAGAAATATGAGACATCTTGTCACCTAAGCCTGCCTGATTGACTGCTGCAACACTGTCACCGCCGCCGATGATGGTGGTTGCATCAATTTCAGCCAAAATCTCAGCAATGGCATTGGTTCCTTTTGCAAAATTGGACATTTCAAATACGCCCATAGGTCCGTTCCATACAACCGTCTTTGCATCCTTCAATGCATCGGAGTACAGTTTAATGGTTTCTTCCCCGATATCCAAACCTTCCCAACCGGGTTCAATTCCGCCGTTAGGAACGGTTTTGAAGGGAACATCATTGGAAAATTCCTGTGCCACTACAGTATCAACAGGGAGCAACAACTTGATGCCCTTTTCCTTTGCCTTTGCAATCATTTCGTTTGCATAATCAATATAATCTTCTTCCAGCAAAGAGTTTCCTACTTCATAACCCTGTGCCTTCATAAAGGTATAAGCCATTCCGCCGCCGATAATCAGGGTATCAACCTTTTCCAACAGATTGTTAATAACAGAAATCTTACTGGAAACCTTAGAACCACCCAAAATAGCAACCAAGGGACGAACAGGATTGTTTACTGCATTACCCAAGAACTTAATTTCCTTTTCAATCAGATAACCGCAAACTGCTTCGCCTTCAATAAATTCCGCAACACCAACGGTAGAGCAATGTGCACGGTGAGCAGTCCCAAATGCGTCATTTACAAATACTTCTGCCAAGGAAGCCAGTTCCTTACTGAAGGTTTCCACATTCTTGGTTTCTTCTGCACGGTATCTGGTGTTTTCCAGCAAAACGACATCCCCGTCTTTCATAGCGGCAACTGCAGCCTTGGCATTGTCACCAACTACATTTGCATCAGCTGCAAACACAACTTCCTTGCCCAGTTTTTCGGACAATCTTTTTGCAACAGGAGCCAAAGAAAATTTCGGAATTGCTTCTCCCTTTGGTTTTCCTAAGTGAGAACACAGAATTACCTTTGCACCCTGTTCCATCAGATAATTGATGGTAGGCAACGCACCTACGATACGGGTTTCGTCGGTAATATTCAGGTCATCATCCAGGGGAACATTGAAGTCACAGCGAACCAGAACCTTTTTGCCGGCTACTGCGATATCTTCGATAGACTTTTTGTTAAACATAACCTTCACCTCTATAAAATTTTATTTGTTAAAAATATCTCAATGATACTATTTTACCCTATTTTAGAAAAAATTTCAAGTCTTTTTTCTTATTTTATCCAATCATTTGTAAATTCAGGATTTATGACAAAAATAGCGGAAAATCCGGGGCCTGTATGAGCACCTATCACAACACCCACCTCAAAGGTGTCATATTCCTTGATTCCTAAAGCTCCATCCAGCTTCTTTGCCAAAAATTCCACCTTACCGGGAACAGTACCATGACCGAGAGCCACATATTCTAAGGGAGCATCTCCCACCTGTTCTGCAATCAGCTCTACCATACGGCTCATGGCCTTTTTTTCACCTCGAACATTTTCCACCTGTACCACAAGACCATCCTTCAAAGAAAGAATGGGTTTTAAATCCAACATGGTACCAAGCATTGCTTTTGCAGCACTGATTCTGCCGCCCTTTTTCAAATATTCTAAAGAATCCACCGTAAAATATGCATGAAAATGAACAAGAACATAATGGATTCTGTCTAAAATTTCCTGTAAGGATGCTCCTTTTTTTGCCAATTTTGCGGCTTCTATCACAGGAAGTCCCACTGCAAAACAAAGTGCCTGAGAATCCACTACCGTGATTTCAAATTCCGGGGTTTCTTCCTTCATCATTTCCACCGCAATCTTTGCCGCCTGATAGGTTCCGCTGGCAACAGACGCAATGGTCACTACAACCGCACCTTCATATCCTTCTTCTTTCGCCTTCCGGTATTCCTTCAAAAACATATCAGGTCCTGCCAAAGCGGTTTTTGGAAAATTATTACAAACCGCCAATTTCTCAAAAAATTGTTCCGAAGATATTTCATAACGATCCAAAAACAGTTCTCCATCAATATCCACCGTCAAGGGAACCAAAGCAATGTCCAACTCTTCCACATAATGCTGTGGAATATCACTGCTGCTATCTGTAATAATTTTAATTTTGCTCATAGCTTCAACTCCATTCATATTTGGTTAAACTTCCCTGTTGCTTCAAATGGGAAAATCCGTGCTGACGCATGACCTCATAGACCATAATCGCCGCTGAATTGGATAAATTCAACGACCTTGCATCGTCAACCATGGGAATCCGCACACACCAAGGCTGATTTTTGACTAAAATTGCTTCATCAATTCCTGCCGTTTCTTTTCCGAACACCAAAAACACGTCCTCGGGATATGCTACATCACAGTAGGTCTGAGGCGCTTTGGTGGTGGCATAATAAAACACGTCATCAGGATGCTTTTGAAAAAACTCCTCTGTGCTTTCATAATAAGTAACATCAAGCAGATTCCAATAATCCAAACCTGCCCGTTTCAGCTTCTTATCGTCTATCTGAAATCCCATAGGTCCCACCAAATGAAGTGACGCCCCCGTTGCCGCACAGGTTCTTGCAATATTCCCTGTGTTCTGAGGGATTTCAGGCTCTAACAAAACAATATGTATTCCCATTTTTATAAAATCCTTTTCTTTAAAATCACCGCATCCTTAGGGCAAAGCTCCTGACAACAATAACAACGAATACATTTTCGCTTGTTCAAAGAAGGATAGCCTCCTTTTTTTGTCAGTGCATCTGCCGGACACACCGTTTTACAATGCATACAGCCCACACATTTTGTATGGTCATATCGGGGAAACGGCAACAACACCTTATTTGCCAGCTTCATTAACCAAGAGGGTAAATGGTCATCAAAAGTAATGGATTTTGTTTTCGGAAATTCAAAATCCGTAATCATAAACTGTTCCAAGGCATCACCGCAAAGATGCTCCTCCACCTGCTCAGGACAAAGTCCTCGCTTTGCCGCCAATGCAAGAGGAAGCACATCCCCCAATTTTGCACCAATGATTTTCATTGCCGCCAAATCACATAGGTAAGGACTTTTACTGCCAATCATCACACCGATGGCACGGGGCGTTCCGTTGGAAGGGCCATCCCCCTCCATGCCTACCACACCGTCAATGATGGTTAACACAGGTGCGGCAAACTCGCACAAGTCCACCAACATATTGCAAAAGGCTTCTTTTTCCTTAAAACGCAAATGGTATTCTGCCTTTGTCAATCCTCCGATTAATCCGAACAGATTTTTCACACCGCCCGTATAATAAGTCATTCCGTGACTTTTCAACTTTGCAAGATTAATCACCTTATCACAATCAAGAAACGGTTTGATCACCGCAAACCCTTTTGCGGTCTGACCATGAGGGTATGAAACCTCCGTGACCGTGGTATCAAAATTCAGGGTTGCACCCGATTCTTCTGCCGCTTTGTCCATGCCGCATACATGGTATAAGTTCTTGAGTAAAGCACTTTGAAAAGGGCCTCCCGGACTGTCTGCAATGACAGGTTGTCCACCTGCTTTAATGACTCTTTTTGCCACTTCTGCAACCAAAACAGGGTGAGTGGTCGTGGCAGCAGAAATTGCTTTTGCCGCCAAGAGATTCGGTTTTATCAGCACCTTATCTCCGGGATTGACAAAAGACTCCATTCCGCCCAATGCATCCAAAATGCCGTCTACCGCTTTGCTGACCTCTTCGGACTGATAACTGTTACAAGCTTTGACACAAACCATGGTTTCTCCTTAAATATGTTTTTTCACAAAATGCTCCATTCGATTCAATGCTTCATTGATTTTTTCAATGGAATAGGCATAGGAGCAACGAATAAATCCTTCCCCACTTGCTCCAAAGGCATCCCCCGGCACTACTGCAACCTTCTGATCCTCTAATAATTGATTACAAAATTCAACAGAGTTCATGCCTGTTCTTTGGATACTGGGGAAAATATAAAATGCTCCCAAGGGTTCAAAACAATCAAGCCCCATATCCCGCACACCGTCTAAAATCACACGGCGACGGTAATTATATTCGCTTTTCATCATCTGAATGTCGTTATCTCCGTTACGAAGGGCTTCTGCTGCCGCGTGCTGACTGGTGGTGGGAGCAGACATAATGGCATACTGATGCACCTTTGTCATTGCACTGATTACCGCTTCGTCACCGCAAGCATACCCCAGTCTCCAGCCTGTCATGGCATACGCCTTGGAAAATCCGCTGACCAGAACGGTACGTTCATACATTCCGTCAATGGAAGCAATGGAAACATGCTTATTTCCATAAGTAAGCTCTGCGTAAATTTCGTCGGAAAGCACCACGATATCCGTTCCCCGAAGCACCTCGGCAATGGCTTCCAAATCCTTCCGTTCCATCACCGCCCCTGTGGGGTTATTGGGGAAAGGAAGCACAAGCATCTTGGTTCTTGGTGTGATGGCAGCCTTCAACTGTTGAGGTGTTACTTTGAATTGATCCTCCGCCTTTGTCACAATGGGAACAGGAACACCACCTGCCAATGTCACAATAGGTGAATAACAAACAAAACAGGGCTCGGGTACCAGCACCTCATCGCCCGGCTCCACAATCGCTCTGACACAAAGATCGATTGCCTCACTTCCGCCTACTGTAACCACTGTCTGGGTTTTGGGATTGTAGGAAAGCTCAAACCGACGGTTTAAGTAATTACAGATTTCCTTTCTTAATTCCATAAAACCTGCATTGGAGGTATAATAAGTATGCCCTCGTTCCAGGGAAAAAATACCTGCCTGACGAATATGCCAGGGAGTCACGAAATCAGGTTCGCCCACTCCTAAGGAAATGGCATCCTTCATTTCCGCCACAATATCAAAAAATTTTCGGATTCCCGAGGGTGGCAAATTGGTTACCTTAGAAGAAATCCGAGATTCCATCGAAAATTGACTCATAGGGTAATCACCCTTCTTTCATCCTTGTGATCCGCCCCAAATACAACCCCTTCCTGCTTATACTTTTTCAGCACAAAGTGGGTGGCAGTGCTAATCACTTCATCCATAGGTGCCAGACAGTTGGCAACAAACAATGCAACCTCCTTCATGGTCATTCCTTCCACAATTACCATCAGGTCAAATCCGCCTGACATCAGGTAAGTGGAACGAACCTCAGGGTACTGCATCACCCGTTTTGCAACCTTATCAAAGCCTTCTCCCATCTGGGGCGTTACTCTTAATTCAATCAAAGCAGAAACCTGCTCATAATCGGTTTTTTCCCAATCAATCACCGTTTTACGGCACACAATGGTTCCGTTTCGTTCAAATTCCTTGATGATTGCCTCTACTTCTTCTGTCTTCATATCTACCATAACCGCTAATTGCTCCGCTTCCATTTTAGCATCTCGCTCCAGCAGTCTTAAAATTTGTTCTCTTTTTTCCATAATCGGAACCACCCTTCTTACATAAAATTTGACTGTCTTACTAAAATTATATTAAAAACACACTTTTTTGTCAAGTAAAAATTGACTTTTTATGAAAAAGCTGATAAAATAGGTAAAGAAGACTATTACTCGCTCGCAGGTCAGCCTTCATTTTCCATTTTTTGCGGGCAGAAAGGAATTTTCGCCATGAAAATTTTTAACACTTTAACAGGGCAAAAAGAAGAGTTTGTCCCTATCACACCGGGAAAGGCAAGCATTTATGCCTGCGGTCCTACTGTTTATGATTATTTTCATATCGGTAATGCACGTCCCTTCATTATTTTTGATACCCTTCGCAGATATTTGGAATACAAGGGCTATGAAGTCACCTTCGTGCAAAACTTTACTGATATTGATGATAAAATGATTCAACGTGCCAACCGAGAAGGAATTACGGTGGCGGAGCTGGGAGAACGGTTTATCGGGGAATACAAAAAGGATGCAGAAGGCTTGGGAATCCGTCCTGCCTCCGTGCATCCCAGAGCAACCGAACATATCAGCCAGATTATCACTATGATTGAAACTCTGATAGAAAAAGGCTTTGCCTATGAGGTAGACGGAGACGTTTATTTCCATACCAAGGAATTTAAGGAATACGGAAAACTCTCTCATCAACCTTTGGAAGATTTGGAAGCAGGTGCAAGAATCAGCATTGATGAACGAAAAGAAGACGCTATGGATTTTGCCGTTTGGAAAAAACAAAAAGAAGGAGAGCCTGCATGGGAAAGTCCCTGGGGCATGGGAAGACCCGGCTGGCATATTGAATGTTCCGTTATGGCAAACGAATATCTTGGAAAAACCATTGATATTCACTGTGGCGGACGGGATTTGATTTTCCCTCATCACGAAAACGAAATTGCCCAAAGCGAATGCTGTAACGGTGTTCCCTTCGCCCGCTACTGGATGCACAACGGATACATTAACATTGATAATAAAAAGATGTCCAAATCCTTAGGAAATTTCTTTACCGTACGGGATATCACCAAAGAATTTGATTACCCTGTGATGAGAATGTTTATGTTAAGTGCTCATTACAGAAGTCCCATCAATTTCAGCAAGGATTTGATGACTCAGGCAAAATCCTCTTTGGAACGGATTCAGACCTGTATTGAAACGTTGCAGTTTGCATTAAAAGGGGAAGATACACTGTTAACAGATGCGGAAAAAGCCTTGATGGAAACAGATTATGTGGCACGGTTTGACGGTGCTATGGATGACGATTTGAATACTGCAGATGCCATTTCCGTTGTCTTCGACATGGTAAGAGATGTAAACACCCTCATGAACGACGGAGCACCTCATGCTCACCAGGCGGCACAGCATTTCTTAGATTTATTTGCTCGTTTCTCAGGCGTTTTAGGTCTGTTTGAGCAAAAAGCAGAAAAGAATTTGGATGAAGAAATTGCCGCTTTGATTGAACAAAGACAACAAGCAAGAAAAGAAAAGAATTTTGCAGAAGCGGACAGAATCCGTGATTTGTTAAAGGAACAGGGTATTCTTTTGGAGGACACACCTCAGGGGGTCAAATGGAAACGGATGTAACCAAAAAACCAACCGAGTATTCTTCCCTCGCCCTTGCATACTTGGGAGATGCAGTTTATGAACTGTTTGTCAGACGGCATCTTCTGGCAAAGGGAAACTATTCGGTAAACGAGCTTCACAAAGCCGCAGTCCGTTATGTACAGGCAAAAGCCCAAAGCGATGCGGTGATTGCTTTGGAATCGGAATTAACGGAAGAAGAGCTTCGGATTTACAAACGGGGCAGAAATGCAAAACCTGCAACATTGCCCAAGCATGCCAATGTGGGAGATTATCACAGAGCCACAGGCTTTGAAGCCCTCATCGGATATTTGTATTTACAAGAAAAAACAAATCGACTTCTTGAATTAATGGATAAAACCATGGCAATACTAAATGATTAAAAAATATTTCGCTTGCGTTCACCTTCCAACCGTTACACTTGAAACGATTGGAAGGTCAATTTTTTATTTGGTGATGTTTTTTATATTGCAGGGGTGTTGTACCGAAATGCTTTTTAAAAAGCTCAATAAAATAAGATTCATCACAATAACCAAGTTGTTCCACAGTCCGAGAAACAGACATTCCCTGTCGAAGCAGTTCAGCCGCCTCTGTCATTTTTTTGTGGCGAATATACTCTACGGGACGACTGTGGGTATATTTCATAAAATACCGTTCCAAGGTACTGGTGCTGATAAAACATTTCTCAGCAATCTGAGAAACTGTTATCTTTTCATAAATATGTGTATTGATATAATCCAGCACCGTCACAAAATCCTTGGGAATCAGATGGTCTGCCTGCTCCACCGAATGAGAACGCTTTAAAATGGTCATCAGACTCCAAAAATGTGAAAACCGTTCTCCCTCTGATAACGTTGTTCCAAGCAATTCTTCGCAAAGCTGTAACAGTTCTTCTTTTTGTTCATAATCAGGCCGTAATACATTTTCAAAGGGCAACCGAAAAAAGGACTCCCAGATAGGACGGTTTGGTTCATAGTCAAACAAAATCCAGTAATGCTGATGTGCCGCATTGCTACGGTAAACACAATGATGATATTCTCCCGGTCTTGCAATCAGCACATCTCCCCGTGTCATAGGATAAATATGGTCATTGCAAAAAAAGGAGATATCTCCTGAAAGATTCACATAAATTTCACATTCCTCATGAATATGAGGAGATAAATCCGGTAAAAGATGCTCCTTCTGAAAGGACTCCGTACAACTGATTCTGAAATTCATTTCTTCAAAAGAAGGAATGGTCCATGTTTGCTTTTTAATTTTCATCGCTTCCTCCTCTAAGCCCTTGCACCCCAGAATATTGACTCGGAGCAATGCCTACATTTGCTTTAAAAAATTTGCTGAAATAACAAAGGTCCTGAAAACCGCAGGCTTCCGCCACTTGGGTCACCGAAAATTGATTGGACAACAGTAACTCACAGGCAAGCCGGAGTTTTAAGTTTTTGATGTATTCCGAGGGTGTCATGCAAAACCGTTCCAAAAACAGTTTTTTAAAATAGGTATAACTGATGCCGCAAAGAGAAGGCAAAAGAGCATATTGAAATTGACTGTCTGTATAATGAGCATGAATATATTCAATGGCTGTGTTCAGCTTTTCGCTCTTATGATTGGGGATATATTTTAATGACGAAAGCTCCATTTCCGATAACAAAGCATAGAAAACGGACATACATTGATGATAAAATCCCGTCTCCTTTCTCTGCCATATCCGATACAGCTTTTCAAACAGAACAGGAAGCTTGGTGTTTTTGATAAAGCTCTGACAAAACAAAGAGGTTGGTGCAGGAAACTCTGCTTCAAAAAAAACGGCAATACATTCTTCCTCCTCGAGAATTTGTGCATAATAATTGGTGCATTTCCCTTGAGGCAAAAAAACAACGGTACCGGGTTGATTGTGAATCACAGTATTATCAAATACAACTTTTGCCTCGCCGCTTACCACAAAAATCAACTGAAAAAAATTCAAAAACGTACCGTAATGAATGGATTGAGACCCTGTCACTTTGTTTGTTACTTTAACAACAGATTTGATTTTCAGATTAGAAATACTGTAAATATCCATCTTTTTCTCCCCTCTTCCCAAACACCTTTCTTTGTAAAAATTATATCAGTTCAGAAAATCCTTGTCAAGAGAAAATAAGTTTTTTCAACGAAAATGATAGTGCTATAAAATACAAATGTGCTATGGTTTTTATAGACGCAATTGTAACAAGATGATATAATGAGAAAAAGGAGGATGATACTATGTTAAAAATACCCGTTTCCCCAAGAATTGAACGATTGCGGGAAATTTATTACAACGGTCCCGTTTTTCAGGAACAGTTGCCCTACTATCGTATTCGTCGTCAATATCTGAATTATATAAAGGCATATCTTGCCAATCCCAAGCCTTCGGTCTTGTTAAGAAAATCGTATGCCGAAGGGGAAATGCTCAAGCAAATGAATCCCATCATCGAAAAAGAAGAACTGATTGTGGGAAAATTTGATTTCTATCCTCTGACAGAGGAAGAACAAAAGGAATGTGACGAATGCGAAGCAAAAATGACGGTTGCCCCGGAGGGCAGCGGCATGAAGGGTCACATGGTACCGGATTATCCTAAGCTGTTGCGATTAGGCGTAGAAGGAATTTTACAAGAAATCAGACACTACCGTTCTCAATTGGACATTGATGCCAATCCCCAAGAGGATTTGGTAAAGGATGAATTTTACGAATGCTGCGAAGCAGAATTGGAGGGTCTGCTTGTTCTGCAAAAACGCTATGCCCAGCATGCCCGTGAAATGGCAGAAAAAGAAACAGATAAAGAAATTAAGAGAAATTTAGAAGAGATTGCCAAGGTCATGGATTGGGTTCCTGCCAAACCTGCCAGAACCTTTCGGGAAGCGCTGCAAAGCATTCATTTTTATCATTTTTCCCTTTGGAACGGGTGTCATTTCGGTCGGGTGGACCAGTTTCTTTTGCCTTATTACACAAAAGATATTCAAGCAGGGATTCTGACAAAGGAAAAAGCACAGGAGATGATTGACTGTTTCCGTCTGATTGCGGTGAGTTACATGCATCCGGATACCTCTGTCAATGTATTGGTGGGAGGAAGAGACCCTCAAGGAAATTTGGTAGAAAATGAACTGACGGAAATGTTTTTGGTTAGTGTGGAAAACATCCGCACCATGCATAAAGTAGAATTTGCCATTTCTTCGGAAACAAGCGACGAACTGCTTCGTTATGCCATTGAATTGAATCTGAAAGGATTTACCTTACCCTCCCTGCTCAATGACGATGTGATTACAGAAGGGATGATGCAGGCAGGTTTCCCCGAAGAAGATGCCCGAAATTGGGCAAACACAGGCTGTGTGGAAATTACGCCCATTGGAAAATCAGGCATTTTTGTGGTCAGTCCTTATCATAACATGGCAAAAATGCTGTTAGAAGCTATGAAACAGCAGGTTCATTCCACAGAAGAACTGTTTGAGGAATTTAAAAAAATTCTGAGACGGGAAATTGTTTTGGGACAACGCACAGAGAACCGTTATCAATTGGAACGAACAAGAGTCAGTCGAGAAGTAGCAAGGTTAAGCTGTTTGGTAGACGATTGCATCAAACAGGGAAAATCCATTGACCAGGGTGGTGCTCGTTACAATCAGATTCAACCGAATTTTTTAGGGCTTGCCAATGTTGCCGATTCCTTTACCGTATTGGAAGAATTGGTGTTTGATTCCAAAGAATATTCATTAGAAGAATTTTGTTGGATTTTAGAACAGGATTTTGAAGGCTACGAGCACTTGCGTTCTAAAATCCTTCATCAGATTCCCCATTACGGTACCAATCAGGAGCGGGCAGACAAATGGGTACAGCGCATAACAGATGCCATTGTGGAATGTTGCAAAGGCTTGACCACCTTCCGCGGCTCCTTCCTTAGTCCCGGTTGTTTTTCTTATCTGGAACATGAAAGACACGGTCTGAAAACAGGCGCAACACCCGATGGCAGAAAGGCAGGTTATCCCCTTTCCTCCGGTTCCAGTCCCGTTCAAGGCAGAGAAACAGACGGTCCCACATCGGCGATGCTGTCTGCTACCTCCTGGGATCACCGTTCCTTTTTAGGCGGTGTTGCAGTAAATATGAAATTTGAATCCAACCGTACCGATGACGAAACCTTAGATAAATTTCTTGCATTACTGAAAGTATTTTTAGCAAGAAAAGGCTTTGAAATGCAAATCAATGCCGCTTCCAACCAACAATTGGAGGAGGCAAGAAAGCATCCTGAACAATATCGGGACCTGATGGTTCGGGTGGGAGGCTTCAGCGCAAATTTTGTACTGTTAACCCCCAAAATGCAACAGGAAATCATTGACCGCAATATGCATTCTCTGTAATTCGTGTGATTTTTCCTCTTATTATGACGATTTTACCATATTTTTTCTGATTTTGTCAATAGAAATCACGAAAAAAATCTGATATTATGGTAATACGATGTTATAGGATAAAGAGAGGTACAAACGATGAATCACATTACATTACTAATCATTTCAATGGCAGCTTACCTTGGGGGCAGCATCCTGAGAAAGCATATCTGCAATCGTTACGAAAATGGTATGAACACACAATATTTATACAATATCATTGTGTCTCTTGCCTCTGCGGTTACCTTACTTTTGATGTCAGATATTTCAACTGTTTCCTCCTTTACGGTTTTGTTGGCGCTGGCATTTGGGTTGGTCACCTTCCTTCAGCAAATTACCAATTTGCAGGCATTAGAGGTAGGACCCTTGTCCTACACAACTGTCATCATTTCCCTGTCCACCCTCATTCCTGCATTATCAGGGGTTCTGTTTTGGCATGAAACCTTATCAACAGGGAAAATCGTGGGAATTTTGTTGATGGTGGTCTGCTTTGTTTTATCCGTTGATTTTAAAGAAAAGGGAAACAGTGTCAATCGAAAATGGCTGATTAGCTGCGGGATTGCATTTGTTTGCACAGGGCTCATCGGCGTTATGCAAAAGTGGCACCAAAGCTCCCCTTACAAAGAGGAATTGGATGTATTTTTAGTGATTTCCTTTGCCTTTTCCTTTGCTTCTTCTCTTGTTATGTGGACGATATTCCGACGAAAAAACAAGGAAGAAAAGGCAGAAGACGGCAAACAAAGCATTACCGCATTGTTACCCCTCTTTTTTATGGTGATAAGCGGTATCTGCGTGGCGCTGAACAACAAGCTGAATTTATTCCTGTCCGGCACCATGGACAGCGCAGTATTTTTTCCCATTGTAAACGGCGGCGGTATTGCATTAACCTTGATTTCTTCCATTATTATTTTCAGAGAACGTCTTGCGAAACAGCAGTGGGTTGGTATTTTATTCGGTGTGGCTTCCATCTTGCTTTTATGTTGCTGCTGATTCCTTGACAATTGGTGTTTCATGTGGTATAATTTTGGTAAAATAATCTATAGGAGTGACGTAGTATGACATTCAATCAAACCCTTTTGGAAACCATCGGCATTTTGCCTGAAGATATTTCTTTGATTCTGGAACAGGATGCCATTTACAGTGAAAAAATTAAACCTTTGGCTACGGAATATGCCAAAACATTGGGACACCGTCCTTTTTTGCCCTATGCAACAGAGGAAGAAACCATAAAGGCTTATGAGAGAAGACGGCAATATGTAGATGATGCCATAGCAATCGATGCTGATAATACTTATATGCTTCAGCTTCTCGCCTGGCTTCATTTAATCCCTTATCTGAAGGAACGTTATGAAGAGCTTGGAATTGATGAATCCATTTTTATTTCCACCATGAAGGATATTTCTTACAAGGTTGAGGAATGTAAAGTTGTAAATGGTGTTTGCGGTGTGTTTGTTGATTTCTTCTTTTTGAATTTTGATTTGAAGTTGTTTGAAATTGGCAGATTGCAGTATCATGTCAACAAATTCCCTGCACAGGAATATACCTACGGGGATTATGTAATCAAAAAAGGGGATACCGTTTATTCCTGCCATATTCCCTCCTCCGGGAAATTGACCACGGAGCTTTGCATGGATTCTTTACAAAGAGCCTATGAATTTTTTAAATCTGACTTGAAGGGAACTGTTCTTCCCATTTTGTGTCAGTCCTGGCTGTTATATGAACCTTATGTGGAACAGGTATTTCCGGAAGGCTCCAATCTGCAAAAATTTGCTCGTATGTTTGATGTTTATACTTGCACCGGAGCAGAATTTACGGAATGCTGGAGAATTTTCGGAAAACGATATGAAGGAACCACAGATGGTTTGCCTGCCGATAACACCCTTCGCCGTAATTTTATTTCTTATATCAACAACGGCGGAACCTTCGGAAACGGCCACGGTATGATTTTATACGACGGGGAACAAAAGAAAATTATCAATCAATGTGATTAAGTTAAAATTATGAAGTCCGATTCTTTCGCCGGTTTGTCCCGGGAAAGAATCGGTATTTTTTGCTTTTTCGGCACTTATTTGCGAAACTCAGACGGTACCACACCTACAAATTTCTTAAACGCCTTATTAAAAGAGGTTAAAGACGGAAAGCCACATTCCAATGCAATAGACATCACCGTTTTATCTGAATTTTTCAAGCTGTCCAGGGCGTGTTCGATACGGGTTGTCATCAAATAATGATAGGGTGTCATACCGCTGATGGTTTTGAAGGTATTGGAAAAGTAAGAAGGACTCATGGCAGCACTTTTTGCCATATCGAAAAGGCTGATAGGCTTTTGATAATTCCGCTTGATATAGTCAATCGACGCTTGAATGTCGTTAAGGCGTGCTGCAGACGGAATTTGGATTGCTTCATCAGCCTCTATTTTTTCACAAATCATCATCACAACCCGAAGCATTTCACTTCGTAACGCAAACACCGCAGTCTCCTCCTCCGATTCCATCAGCTTTGCAATGTTTTTGATACAATGGGTCAGCTTGGTATCATGCAATTTATGATAAATTTCAATATCAGAATTTATCAATGCCAAAATTTTTTGGGGAGGAAGATAGTCAGAACAAATATTCCACAAAAAGAAGGTGGAAAGCTGAATGTTAAATGCCACCAGGGTGTTGCTTGTCACAACCGGAATACAGTGAGGTTCATTGGACCGCACAATAAACAAATCTCCTTCATTTGCACAAAAAGTCTGTCCGTTTAACACATACTCTCCTTCTCCGCTCAAAATCAGCCCCAACTCTATTTCAGTATGATGATGGTGTTTGAACTGATTCACTTTCCTTTTCTTGGAGCTGTAAAACAAAGAATAGATAAATTGATTGTTCAGTTGGGTATAATAATTCTTTTTCATAAGCACACCTTCAATTCCATAACATTTCACTATAAAAAAGTAAGATTTGACTGGATTTCCTTGTTTGTTTCTGATATAATACATTATATCAAAACAAGCTTACCATGTCAATTACAATTGAAAGGAGCGTTGCTATGATACTGACAGATTATTTCAGAAGTGAGCATGATTTGACTTGGGACTATGCAAAGCAGTGCGGTGTGAAATACGGCACCATCCGCCTTCCCGAACATCAGGATTTTGATATTACCAATCTTGCCCATTGGGAACAGGTCATAAAAGGATTTACAGATTTCGGAATTAAGCCTTTGATTATCGAACCTCTTCCCAACGAGCTGCACGACCATATTAAGACAGGGGATGAAAAACGGGAGGAATGTATTGAAAAAACCATCAAGATGATGGAATACATGAATCGCTTCGGTATCAAAATCCTTTGCTTTAACTGGATGGCACATATCGGCTGGCTTCGCACCTCAGACAAAATCCAAGAACGGGGCGGTGCCTTAGTCACAGGCTTTGACCATCGTGATTTTCAGTCCATAGACAAAACAATAACCGCAAAGGAATTATGGGACAATTATGAATCCTTTATCAAAGCCGTCATTCCTTATGCAGAACAATATGATGTCAAGCTTGCACTTCATCCTGACGACCCTCCCTTGCCGAAATTAGGGGATGTGGAACGGATTATGATTAGCTTTGAAAACATCCAACGGGCAATTTCGGTGGTGGACAGTCCCAATTTAGGTGTTACCATGTGTCAGGCAACCTATCTGATGATGGGAGAGGATTTGTACAGCATCATCCCCAAGCTTGCGGATAAAATTTTCTTTATTCATTTCAGAAATGTGGTGGGCAATCAACATCAGTTCCATGAAACCTTTCACGACAACGGTCTGATTCCCATGGCAGATATCATGGCTCTTTATCACAAATGTGGCATCAATGTTCCCGTTCGGGTGGACCACGTACCTCTGATGGCAGGAGAATCAGAGGGTACAGTAGGATATACGGCTCTGGGACGGCTTTATGCCATTGGCTATTTAAAAGGAATTTTAGAAAGTGTGGAAAGGAGGAGGTTTGATGTTTGACTTATCAGGAAAAAAAGCTTTGATCACAGGTGCAAGTCAGGGCATCGGCTTTGAGATTACAAAATCCTTAGCAGAATTTGGTGCAAAGGTTTTTATCAATGGCTCAAACGGAGCAAAGGCAGAGATGGCCGCAGAACAAATTTCCGGTGCTACTGCAGCGGTTTGCGATTTATCCTTGCCTGACTGCGACAAAATTCTGTACGAAATAACAGGGGATGTGGATATTTTGGTGCTCAATGCATCCATTCAGTTCAGAACACCCTGGAATCAGATTACGGATGAGGAATTTGACAAGCAAACGGCAGTAAATTTCAAAGCATCCTTAAAGCTGATTCAGACCTATGCACCCTTTATGAAGCAAAACAATTGGGGTAGAATTGTGACCATCGGAAGTGTTCAGGAACAAAAGCCTCACAAGGATATGCTGATTTATGCCGCTTTGAAAGCCGCTCAAGCCAATATGGTCAAAAATCTGGCAAAGCAATTGGCTCCCTTTGGGATTACGGTCAACAATGTAGCACCCGGTGTGATTGAAACACCCAGAAATTCTGAAGCTCTGAGCGACAAGGCATATGAAAGCCTTGTGTTAGCAGGAATCCCATGCGGATATGCAGGAAAACCTTCAGACTGTTCAGGGCAAGTGCTGTTGCTCTGTTCAGAGGAAGGCAGATATCTCACAGGAGAAACGATTTTTATCGATGGAGGAATGAAATTATGAAATTCAACAATAAAGAAGACATTATTGCAATCACCCCTCAATGGAAGGGAGAACGGTTTCCCGATGGCAGACCAAAGGTAGCAGACAGATACTTAGAAGCACTCAAAAGCCTGACGTTGGAAGAAGTATGGAAGCCCATCTTTGTCAAGGGCTACGAAAACCAGTTTGAAGGCAGATTACAAACCTTGCACGACGACGGCAGAAAATTAGTGGGTCGTGCGGTGACCTCTACCTTTGTTCCCACAAGACCTGACCTTCACGAAACCATGTTTGACATCGGAATGAAGGAAGGAAGAAAAGGCAACTACAACCAATGGGTCATCGACAGTCTGGTAGAAGGGGACGTGGTGGTTGCCGATATGTACGATAAAATTTACAAAGGAACCTTCTTAGGCGGCAATCTGACCACCGCTATTAAAACAAAAACAAAAACAGGCGGTGGCGTCATCTGGGGCGGTGTCCGTGACGTGGAACAAATGAAGAAGGTGGAAGGTGTGCAGGTCTATTACCGCGGTATCGACCCCACTCCCATCCGTGACTTTATTATGACCGGCTTTAACACACCCACCCGAATCGGAAATGCCATTGTACTGCCGGGGGACATTGTGTTTGGTGCAGGAGGCGGTGTATTGTTCATTCCCTCTCACCTGGTAGCAGAGGTAGTAGACGGTGCTTCCAAAACTCAGGTAAAGGATATTTTCGGGTTTGAAATGATTACGCAGAATAAATTTACAACGGCGCAGATTGACAGAAATACCTGGACCGTTGAAATGCTTGATTTACTCATGGATTTTATTAAAACGGACGACAGAGGTATCCCCTACCGTGATCTTGACTGGTCAGAGGAATATGACTTAGCAATTAACGGGGACCCCAATGATACCCAAACAGCATTATAATCTTGATCACATAGAGGGTGTAACAAAATGCACAGATCGCACAAAGCAAAAAACCCTTTATTCAAGCCTTTCAGACAAACTAAAGTTTCACAAATAACAGAAAACAAGAGGTAAAAATTCGTGATACAACGAATTTCATTTCAATGAATGCTATGCGCTATGAACAAAACTCACCTCTCGTCGTATCCACATACGGCTTCGGGTAACCAAAAGCAAGGGAATCCCTTGCTTCTGACCGTCGAAAAAGTCGGTCTACCGCAAGCACACAAAAGGAAAAAAGATTGAATTATGGATGTTTCATCTATAATAAAACCGTAAAAAACCGTCTGGAAAATATTGAATTTCCCAGACGGTTACTTGCTTTTTGCCAAAATGAACACTTGCCGTACCAACGTACTGTCTGCGATTCATTTTGACAAAATATCCCTTCCTTTTTCTTGGTCTGCCAGCCTGTCGATAGGTTTATCGACAGGCTGAAGCAAGGGAATCCCTTGCTTTTGCTCGTTTTGTCCATTCTGCACTGTTTTTCTCCCACCCTGAAACGATCCGGGGCGATAGCATAAATTATTTTACTACAGGTCTTATAGTACTGATTCACTTTGTTCTGATTTTTTGCACTACTCCCGCCAATGCATCTCCCATTTGGCGATACCCAAATTCATTGGGATGCACCCAGTTGCTCAGGTGGTTGACAAGGGTAGGATGATACAGATTCGCAGGAACCGCTTGAACGGGAAAGCCGTGAACAGGGTCTATGGTCAACAGCATGGGAGAAATAAACACATTATCCATTCCGTCAAATTCATCCAAAATTGCTTGTCCCAAGCACATAATATGATAATTATACTGTTTTAAGGAGCTCCAGCAATTCAGTTTACATCCCCAGGAATAAGAATCTGCACCCAAAACAGGCAAATTCACAATGATTTGAATCGAAGAATCATACTCCCAAACAGATGCCATCAATTGTTTTGCATAGGAAAGGTAGGAATCTATGATTTCTTCTGCCTCATGATAAGAGGCATATTGCAATTCATTGCAACCGCTTAACAAAGACACAATATCTATTTTTCCAATCTGATACCGCTTGCAATACTTTCCGAAATGAAATTCAAATTCGGGATTTTCCTGAAATAAGATGTCTTCCTTCTTTCCTCGTTGATACAATTTCCCTTCACGGTAATAACACTGACCCTCAGAAGGTGTTTCATAAGAAAAACCGGTATAAGAATAGGTGTTTCCGTCCAAATGCTTTATTTGCTCAAAAAAAGCAACATCCCCATAATAATTGTCAATTCCCTTTGGAAATAAAAAGGGTGAAATTCCCCATTGCTCTTCATAACGTGTAAAATAATCAGACAGTTTCCAACCACCCCGTCCTTCATGCCTTATCAAGCCATTGAAGGAACGGCAGCCCTTGGTAAGCACCTGATACAGCTTTGTGGCAACATGGGTAACATAGGTACCGTTATGCGTCATACTGTCTCCAATGCAAAGAAGTGAAACCGGTGATTCGTTAAAGCTTTTTTCATATAATTCTACCGTACAGCTCTTTGTTTTTAACAATTCCCCATAATTCCCATATACCGAAATTTCCAAAGGAAATTGAGTAACATCATTGGGAAATTCGTTGATACACCATCTGTCACCATAGTTTTTTCCGTATTCACAAGCTATCTGAATATCATAATCCTCCGAATAAGGATAAATCATATTGGAAAAATACAAATTGTATTCCGAAAAATCATTTTTAATGTCCTGATTCTTTTGATCTCTTACAATTGGTAACACCTTTGGCAAAATAATGGTAAGCTCTTTTATCATCCAAATTCCTCCTCTCTTGTTTTGTATATTGTATCAAATTCTTCCTTTTTTGTCAATAAAAATTAACCTTTCCTCAATTGACGTTCACAAGAAAACATGATATAATAGTATATCATGTTCAATGGGAGATGATAGAATGGAACGTATTTTTGAGAATCATGCTATCAGAAAAAGCAGAGAACTGGGCGGAACCTGGAAATTGACCACCTTACCTGAAGGAAATATCTTTACTGTTATCGTTCCCTCCTGTTGGGAACAGGAAGGGGAGTTGTATTCCTACGAAGGACAGGCAAGCTACAAAAAATCTTTTTTTCTGACAAAAGATACTGCTGTGAACCTGATTTTCAAAGGAGTTGGTCATTGGGCTGAGGTGTTGGTAGACGGTGTCTCGCTGGCAACCCATTATGATGCCCATACCCCCTTTTCCGTTTCGTTGCCTCGGTTAAGTCAGGGGGAGCATGTTTTGGAGGTCATTGCAGACAATCGGATTTCCGAAGAAAGTGCACTGCATATTTCCAACGATTATTATCATTACGGCGGATTGGTTCGGCCTGTTTTCTTAGAAGAAATCAGCGATGTTTTCCTTTCTTCCCTTCATGTTACCCCTTCGTATCAGGGACAATGGTCAGGATTGGTTCAGGTGACCGTGAAAAATCTGTCCTCACAAGAAAAAACCGTTTGTGTTCAGGGAACCTTGCATCATACTGATTTTTCCTTTGAACCCATTACCGTAACAGGGCAATCTGAAACACTTCTGACAAAGGAAGTAATGTTTGAGGATGTTCTCCCTTGGAATTGCGAAACACCCAATCTCTATGAAATGAAGCTTACATTATGGGAAGAAAACACTCCTGTTGATGATTTGATTGAGCGAATCGGATTCCGTCAAATAGAATGGAAAGATTCCTCTCTTTATCTAAACGGTGAAAAAATATTCATCAAAGGCTTTAACCGTCATGAGGATTTCGGGGTTGTAGGCTGTGCCATTCCCCTCTCCCTCATGCAAAAGGATTTAAGCCTGATGCGACAGATGGGAGCAAACGCCGTGCGAACCTCTCACTATCCCAATGATGAACGATTTTTGGATTTGTGCGATGAAATGGGATTTTTGGTATGGGAGGAAGGTCATGCAAGAGGTCTTTCCGAAGCCCAAATGCGATTACCCAACTTTTTAACGCAAAGCAAAGAAAATGTGCGGGAAATGATAGAATATCACTACAATCATCCGTCCATTGTCATCTGGGGAATCCTCAATGAATGTGCCAGCGATACCGAATGGGGCAAAACCGTTTATCAGGCATTGTTTGAGGAAATCAAGAGATTAGATCAAAGCCGCCCCATGACCTTTGCTTCCTGTAAATTTTTCAAGGATATTTGCTTAGGGTTACCCGATGTGGTATCCTATAATATTTATCCCGAATGGTATGTTAAACAACCTGCAGGGGAATACTTTGAACAGTTATATGATTGGGTGCAAACCACAGAAGGAAAAGGAAAACCCTTTCTTTTGAGCGAATTTGGTGCAGGAGGAATTTACGGATTCCGAGAACCGGGAAAACCCAAATGGAGCGAGGACAGACAGGCAGAAATTTTAGACCATATGTTAGGTGCTTTTATGAGCAGACCCCAGGTTTCGGGTGTGTTTATCTGGCAGTTTTCCGATTGCCGTGTTTCGGAAGAAAATTGGTGGTACGGTCGTCCCAGAACCTTTAACAATAAGGGCGTCGTGGATGAATACCGCAGACCCAAATTGGCATTTGAGGTTGTCAAAAAATGGTTTACAAAAAAAGAATAAAAGAGGCAATGCAATGAAACTTGGATTAACATTGGAAGGCGGTGCAAGCCGAACCTATTTTTCTGTAGGGGTCATGGATGTGCTGTTGCAAGAGGACATCATGGCAGACGTGGTCATCGGTGCATCGGCAGGGATTGCCAACGGTGTCAGCTATGTGGCACGTCAAAAGGGACGAAGTTTAGAATTAGGACTTCGATACCTTCCCGACAAACGATACATGGGCTTTCGTCATTTACTCAATCCCAAAAACAAAAGCTATTATAATATTTCCTTTGTGTTTGATGAACTGCCCAATCAATATCTGCCCTTTGATTACCGTGCCTTTCGGGAATACGAAGGCGAGGTGCTGGCGGCAGTCACCAACATCAAAACCGCAAAAACCGAATACTTACCCGTTACGGGAGAGGACTGCACCTGGAAAACGCTTGTGGCAAGTTGCTCTCTTCCCCTGATGTTTCCCATTGTGAAGCTGGACGGAAAGAAGTATATGGACGGGGGCATTTCCAATCCCATTCCTGTGGACGAGGCAATGCGACGGGGATGCGATAAAAACATTGTGATTATCACCCGTGAACGCAGTTACCACAAGGAAAAAGAGCAAGGAGCGGGATTGGCAGGTGCTCTATTGTACCGTTATCCCAAATTCCGCAAGCTATTGGCAAGACGGGCGGAGGAATATAACATTGCCCATAAAAAAATCTTAGAAATGGAACAACGGGGAGAAATTTTCCTCATTGCTCCCGACAATACGAAAGGCTGGACCAGAACGGAACGTGAGCCTGAAAAATTACAGGAAATGTATGATTGCGGTGTGGCACAAATGCAACACCGTCTAACAGAACTAAAAGCTTATTTACAAGGAGAATAACCAATGAAAAAAGACAGTATTGTTACCATGTTAAAAGGACTTTGGATTGGAGGAACCATGACAGTTCCCGGTGTCAGCGGTGGGTCCATGGCCATGATTTTAGGCATTTATGACCGCTTGATTTCAGCCGTAAACAATGCCATTAAGTTCAAAAAAGAAAGTATTTTATTTTTAATTCAGTTTTTAATCGGTGCAGTAGTAGGCTTGGTTCTGTTTTCCAAAGCAGTTCCCTATTTACTTACCCAATTCCCCTTCCCCATGCACTTTTTCTTTATCGGTTGTGTGGCAGGAGGGATTCCCATGATTTTCCGTGCGGCAAAGGTAACCAAATTTTCATGGAAAATCGTGGTCTATTTACTGTTTGGAATTTTACTGGTAACTCTGATTGCCATGATTCCCAAAGGCTTGTTTGTATCAAAAGGCGGATTTTTGGGAATCTTACTGCAATTGATTGGAGGCATTTTGATTGCCATTGCGCTGGTACTGCCGGGAATCAGTGTTTCTCATATGCTCTACATGTTAGGCTTATATGAAACGGTGACAACGGCGGTAGGGAATTTAGATATTTTATCCGTTTTGCCTTTGGGGATTGGTGTGGTAGGCGGAATTTTATTGACTGCAAAGGTGATGGAAAAGGCAATGAACCGCGCTCCTCAGTTTACCTACCTTGTGGTTCTGGGCTTTTTGCTTGGTTCCCTACCGGAATTATTCCCCATGGGAATTTCCGTCAATCTTCTCACTATCATAATCAGCCTGATTATGGCAGTTGCAGGATTTTTCTTTATCTACCTGATTACCAAAAAGGAAGAATTAATTTCGGAATAAATGAGAAAGAAGGTGATGTGATGGAACAATATACCATAACCGGTATGAGCTGTGCGGCATGCAGTGCAAGAGTAGAACAAGCGGTTTCAAACGTGGAAGGTGTTACCTCCTGCTCGGTCAATCTGTTGACCAACTCCATGATAACAGAAGGAACCGCCTCCGAACAAGCCATTTTATCCGCAGTAGAGCAGGCAGGATACGGTGCCTTTAAAAAGGGAACAGAACAGAAAAAACAGACGATGGATTCAGAAGAAAAAGCCATACGGCTTCGTTTGATTGTATCTGTCTTGTTGTTGCTTCCTCTGATGTATGTCTCCATGGGGCACATCATGTGGAATTGGAAGATTCCCTCAATTCTGGAAAATAACCCCGTAGCAATCGGGTTATTGCAATTACTTTTATCTGCAAGTGTGATGGTCATCAACCAAAAGTTTTTCATCAGCGGCTTTCGGGGACTGTTTCACAAAGCACCCAATATGGATACTCTGGTGGCATTAGGCTCAGGTGCATCCTTTTGTTACAGCACCGCATGTCTCTTTGCCATGACCAATGCGGATTCTGTTCACGCCATCCATTATTTGCACGAATTTTATTTTGAATCCGCCGCCATGATTCCGGTTTTGATTACGGTAGGAAAAATGCTGGAGGCACGTTCCAAAGGAAAAACCACCGATGCCCTCAAAGGCTTAATGGAGCTGACTCCCAAAACGGCAACCGTCCTCAAAGACGAAAAATGGGTCACCGTTCCCATCCAACAGGTTACAACGGGAACTGTTTTTGCGGTTCGTCCCGGAGAACATATTCCGGTAGACGGTGTGGTTTTGGAAGGCATGAGCGCGGTAAACGAAAGCACCTTGACGGGAGAAAGCATTCCCGTAGACAAAAGAAAGGGTGATGAGGTTTCTGCCGCAACCATCAACCAATCAGGATTTTTAACATGCAAAGCAACAAAGGTGGGAGAGGATACTACCCTTTCTCAAATCATTCGTATGGTCAGCGATGCGAGTGCCACAAAGGCACCCATTGCCAAGGCGGCAGACAAGGTTTCTGCCGTATTCGTTCCCATTGTGATGGTCATTGCCCTGCTAACTGTAGTTGTGTGGCTGATAGCAGGCGAATCCATGGGCTTTGCATTGGCAAGGGGAATTTCTGTTTTGGTCATCAGTTGTCCCTGCGCCTTGGGACTTGCCACCCCCGTTGCCATTATGGTAGGAAGCGGTGTGGGTGCCAAAAACGGAATTTTATTTAAAACGGCTGCTTCTCTGGAAGAAACGGGAAAGACAAAACTGGTTGCATTGGACAAAACAGGCACCATTACACAGGGCAAACCGAAAGTAACAGATATCATTCCCGTCTCTTCGGTAACGGAACAACAATTACTGGAAACTGCTCTTTCCTTAGAGCAAAAAAGCGAACATCCCCTTGCGAAAGCCATTATGGAGCAGAGTGAGGGAATGACTATAAGGGAGGTTACCGACTTTCAAATTTTTCCCGGAAACGGCTTAACTGCAACCCTTGAAACAGAAATCATAGCAGGAGGAAATCAAGCCTTTATCAACCAATATGCTTCCATTCCCTCCCACCTTCTTCAATCTGCAGAACAGCTTGCAGATATGGGAAAAACCCCTTTGTTTTTTGCGAAAAACAATATTTTATTGGGGTTGATTGCAGTAGCGGATACCATCAAGGAGGACAGTCCTCAAGCAATCCGAGACTTGCAAAGCATGGGAATTGGTGTGGTCATGCTCACAGGTGACAATCAAAAAACCGCTGATGCCGTGGGAATGCAAGCAGGGGTAAATGAAGTGTTTGCAGGTGTGTTACCCGACGGCAAGGAGCAGGTGATTCGTGATTTGAAAGCCATAGGCAAAACCGCAATGGTAGGAGACGGCATCAACGATGCCCCCGCCCTGACTCGTGCAGATACGGGCATTGCCATCGGTGCAGGAACGGATATTGCCATTGATTCGGCCGATGTGGTATTGATGAAAAGCAGGTTATCCGATGTTGTAGGGGCAATTCGCCTGAGTCGGGCAGTTTTAAAGAATATTTACCAAAATTTATTTTGGGCATTTTTCTACAACGTCATTGGCATTCCCTTAGCAGCAGGGGTTTGGATTCCCTTATTTGGTTGGAAATTAAACCCTATGTTTGGAGCTGCGGCAATGAGCTTATCCAGTATTTTTGTTGTGACCAATGCATTGCGATTGAATTTTATTTCCGTCGAAACGCAAACAAAAACGATAGAACAGGAGAAAAAAATGATGAAAAAAACATTGAAAATTGAGGGAATGATGTGCCCTCATTGCGAAGCAAGAGTGAAAAAAGTGTTAGAGGAATTGCCTCAGGTCACTTCAGCCGAGGTCAGCCATGAAACAGGAACGGCAATTGTTACGTTACATCAAGACCTGCCTGACGATGTGTTGAAAAAGACCATTGAGGATCAAGGATATTCCGTACTGTAATCATTACAAAAAAAGGGGGTGTAGCAAAATGCACACACCACACAAGGCAAAAATCGCTTAACAAAGCCTTTTAATGCATCCGATAAATCAAAATAAAGAAAAACTTAAGGAAGAAATTCGTCAAATGACGAATTTCGATGATAAAATGCCTTGTGTTTTGAACAAACTTCGCCTCTCGACGTACCTACGTACGCCTTCGGGTAACCCAACAAAGCCCTTGAAATGGGCTTTGTTGGCTCAGTTTGTCCAATCTGTGCTATTTTCCGTCCACCCCAAAGGAGCCGTAGTAAATGAAATTCATTTTGCTACAGCTCCTTTCAACATCTCTATTGTAATACAATTTCTACTGTTTTTGTATCGGCAACCCAGGTAACCGTTGCATGCAACGCCTCAGCCACCGCACGAACGGGTACTAACGTCCGTCCGTCCAGAATAAAGGGGGCGGTATCCAAGGCAATAACGGTGGGTTCTGTGTTTTCTGCCGGTTGCACCGTCATTTCATCAGAATCAATCTTCATGACAATCATTTCTTCTCCTTTTGTAGCAAGAATCAATTGATCCTCAGCCACCCATGTAACAGTGGCACCCAAGGCTTCAAAAACAGCTCTCATGGGAAGAACGGTTCTGTCATTTACAATTTGTGCAGAAACATCCGTTTCCAACACCTCTCCGTTTACTGTAACGGTGATTGGTTGCTCCGTTGCAAATACACTGACCGAAAACAACATGGACAAACAGATGACTGCAATCAATAAGGTCTTTTTCATTTCATCATTTCCTTTCTGATTCTCTCTTTCTTTCATTGTACCATTAAATCATCAATTTGTCAATCCGTATTCTCTGATCAAAACCCGATTTTATGTTAACCGTACCGTTACGTTATTGAGAGTCCCTTGACCGCCAATTCCAAAGGGTGCTCCCGTACCTGTTACCGATTCAATGAGGGAATCCCCCAGCCCGTTGCTGACCATTACTCCATAGGGAGCACGGGAATCTACATTTCTGACGGTAATATGATGCACATCCTCAGGTGTGGCGTATTGGGTACTGTAGCCCATATCTCCGATTTTAACACTTGCTGTGGAATAGGTGTGTTCCTTTCTTAAATCTTTAATATTTTCTGCCAGCACTTCATAGATTTTTGTTCCTTCTGCGCAAAGCAACCGCAGATTTGCGCAACAATAGGGGTTGGAAACCACATTGCGAATGGTGACATGATGGATATCCAAATCCAATCCTTCAATGGCAGGTGCCCAATTCAAAGTACCTTTCAAAGCAGTTAACGCCACCGTATCATCTTCGGTAAAACCGCTGATATTTTCAATTTCTATGTGATGGCAACCCACCCTCAAATCAATACCGTCTGCATTTTTGACATAAACCTCTGCATAAGTCTGAGGCTGCTCATCAGGATGGTGTACACCGTTTTCATCCACTCGTGAAAAATCTGCCTGAAATTCCAAATCAGAAAACTTGGAATGGGTCACAAAAATATTGGTGATTGCCCACCAACGCTGGTTGATAATTTTCAAAGAACTGACCTCCACCCCTGTGGCATGATAAAACAGTAACATCGTGTTTTTGCTGATATGTGGCATACCGTTTTTATTACTGTTTCCTTCACAAAGTCCGTTATAGGTACCGCCGTCCAAAATTGCCCCGTTTTTTCCTGTAATCGTAATATTTTTTTGCTCTTTTCCGTTGTTTGTACCATAATTTTCCGTCACGAACATATTACAAAACACACCGTCTGCCTGCATCAGATGGGCACCGTCAACCGTAATTTTCATATCATCAGGTAATAAAATGGCATCTTCAATCACCCAAAGCTCTTTGCCTGTCCGCTCGTTTCTTTTTGGAATGGTGATTTCGTTTGCACCCGTTTCCTTTGCCAAAGCAATGGCATTTTGAATGCTTTCATGGTCTGTAGAGCCCATGGTTTGATTTGGTGTAATCATAATTTTCTTCCTTTCGATTCGGTTTATTTTTTGTTTGATTATATTATAATTTCAACCCTTTGTCAATAGAAACCTTAGATTTCGAAAAATTTTCGAAAAGAAAGGCTTATGCCCCGAACAGAGAAAGGCTTATGCCCCGGAGCAAGGAGGCTAAGCCATGAGTACGCTTGAAAAACCAAGAAAACACGCCTTTTCGTTTTCTGTTTTTCGAGCTACGGAATCGCTTAGGCGACTGTCCGTGGAGGGGCTGGATGCCAGACAGAGAAAGGCTTATGCCCCGGAGCAGTAATCATTCAACTTTGTTGAATGATTTAGACCGTCGAAAAAGTCGGTCTACCGCAAGCACACAAAAGGAAAAGAGATTGAATTATGGATGTTTCATCTATAATAAAACCGTAAAAACCGCCTGGAAAATATTGAATTTTCCAGGCGGTTGCTTG
>SVJP01000140.1 GCA_015068925.1 Oscillospiraceae bacterium | reverse complement strand
CAGGCGGTAAGCTGATGCTCTATACCGATGATTCTGCCGAAGAAATAGTCATTGAAAAAGAAACAGACTTAGGCGAAGGATTTGAAGGAGGAAATATTTCTGATTTAGGAGGATATTTTAACGAGTTGGTGTATTTTACAGATTGCGTAAAGAATGGCAGAAAAATTGAAAAAGCCACATTGAGCGACGGCGTAGAATCCCTTGCATTTGTACTGGATGAAATCAATAATGCTTAACTATGACCAAATAAATCGTTAGAATAAGGAGAAAAATCATGAAGTGGTGGAATAAAGATATCCTTACAATATCGGCAGTGCAATGCAAATACCATGAAACAAGCGAGGACATATTTGATCATTATGTGAAGGAATCAGGCTTTAATACCGAACAACTTCTACATTTGACCGCAAACGGACATGTTGCCTTTTATAATGAGGAACGCGATGGGAAAAAGCTGGATGAATATTTGAAAAGAACGAAAAAAGCCGGGGTAAAAGAAATTGTTTATGTCAATATCCACGGGGTAAATGCGGAGGACCATGAAAAGCATCCCGAATATTCTCTTTTGGATAAGGACGGCAATGCATTAACGGTCTATGGTGCGCAATATTACATTTGCTTAAACGGTCCGTATTTTGAAGAACATATCAAAAATATGAAGGAATTGTGTAAGCATGATATAGACGGCATCTTTTTAGACGGTCCTTCCTTGCGTGCCGATGCTTGTTATTGTGACGCCTGTCTGAAAAAATTTGAGGAGCAATACGGCAAATCCAAATATGAAGCAGAATACTATGAACGAATAGAATTTAACACAAGGATGGCAACCGCTTTTGTCAAAGCAACCTGTGATGCAGTTCGGGAAGTGAATCCGAATATCCTGGTTTATATCAACAATACTCTTTTAATTCCAGAAGGAATCGGCACAAGAGCAAGGGACATCGAACCTTATGTTGACATGATCGGAACCGAAGGTGGTTTTGTATGGATGGAGAGAGGAACACCGTTGTGGCACGCAAGTCCTAAGGTGAAAATGGCAGAAACGGTCAGCTGCGGTAAATCAAGAGTATGCTTTATTGCAGGTGACTTAAAGCCTTGGTCATATTATATGCATACCCCTTGTGAAATCAATATTCTTTATGCGCAGTCAATCGCATACGGTGCAAATGTGTGGTTTGGATTGCACGGTTCCTCCAAACAAGGAGAAACACCGGGAGGAAGAGCAGCAACGGAATTTAACTCATTTATCCGCAAACATAATGACACTCTTGTAAATACTCAGTCTTGCTCTCGGATTGCATTGTTTTGGTCCGATGCAACAGCAGCGCGGTATTCAACCAGTGTGGAAGAAGCTGATTTTGTTCATAAATCAATGGAACTTGGCTCGGATAAAGAGTTTAAGAGCAATCAAGCGGCTGCGTTTAAGGGGATGTACGACATCCTTACAAGAGCTCACATTCAATTTGACTTGATTGATGAAATTAGTTTTCAAACCGGTCAGCATAAAAAGTATGATACCATCATTATGACTACCGCTGCTTGTATTTCCGATGAGATTGCAGACATTGTAAAGGACTATGTAAAGGAAGGCGGAAAGCTGATTTCGGATTTCGATACCGGTTTTTACAATGAATTGTGCGAAAAAAGAGAAAAGTCAGTTCTTTCTGAGATTCAGGGAATCAAATCCAATGTTGATATGTTGAAATATCTTGACGGTTGCGGATATCTTGTAACAAATCCACAAAGCTTTGTGTTTGACGGTGTTTGTGGTGAAAACATTCCTCTTCCGCTTCTTTCGGCAGAAAATGAATTCCTGGATTCAGCAGAAGTGTTAGGCTGGGCAAGAAAACCGCTGGAAGGAAGATATGTGGACTTAATTGAGGAAACCTATCCGTCCATTGTTTATCATCAATACGGCAAGGGAGAAAGCATCTATTTTTCAGGCGCTGTAGGTGAATTTTTTGATCGGTATGCAAATCCTGATTGGAAAAAGCTTGTGGTGAATGCGGTGAATCATTTTTCTCATGCAGATTTGATGACAGATGCACCCGGAAGTGTTGAAGTATCCTTAAGAAAAAAAGAAGGAAAATACCTGATTCATCTTGTGAACCTTACGGGAGAAATGGTAAGACCGATTGAACGAATCATTGAGCTGAATCATATCGGTTTCAAATTAAATACAGAGTTTTGTGTCACATCGGTAAAAACATTGCGAAGTCAAGAAAATTTGAAGTTCGAACAAAAAGGAAACAAGATTCAATTTACTTTGCCCCTTCTTAAAAATCATGAAATTATTGTAATAGAATAAAAAATGAGCAACCGTTGGGAAATTTCTTTCCTGACGGTTGCTTATTTTGCTTTGTTATCGTAGCAACGGTTCCAAAATGGGTGCTACACTCTTTGCCATACAGTAAAATCCAAAATCGGTAGGGTGAACACCGTCAACCCAAAAAATTCCGGGATCAATCATGTGGCTCATTTCATATCCGTCGATGAAGAAAACAGGTTCTCCGTTTTCTTTGGCTTTTCGATAGGTTTAGTAAATGATGCGAGCCCGTTCATCCTTTTCGGCAGGAACATTGGGTCTGGTCATAATGATAATAGGCAAATCAGGGTTTTTCTTTCGGATGATTTGATACATCGCATCATGAGTTTTGTTCAGATGTTCTGCATTGGGTGTGTTGAAATCATAGTCATATACAAAGACGCTCATGGGAAGATTTGCAATATATTCTGCCATTTGCGGTTCGCCCAAAGCATTTCCTGCAAATCCCAGATTGATAAACTCTGTATCAAGCCAACGGGATAAAATGGCAGGGTATGTATTTCCCGGTCTTGCGGCACAACCGCCCATGGTAATGGAGGAACCGTAAAATATCACGGGAAGGGTATGCTGATAGTCTTTTGCCGGCAAAAGCTGAGCATTTTCTTCCAAACCAATCCAAACATTGTCAACTTCGCTGTACAAGGGGAAATGAATGAGAATATCTCTCATTTTTTTCTCTTTAAAGGTACAGCTTTTTTCAATTCCTTTTGAAAAATCAAAACTTCTTGCGTTTTTATGAATGTTGGTTGCTTCCGGAATGATAGAAATGATAAATTCGCCGTCGGCATAAATATCAAAACTGCAGCTTCCCGTAAGTGCCATAATTGACATGATACAGGAGGAGGCAAAGGTTGCTTTCAGAGAAATGGTTTGAGAATCGGTTCGAAAACGGATTCTGCCCCCGCTTGGTGCGGTGTGAATCATGGTGACACCTTCGCTTACAGATGTTGCTGTTTCAAGAGGAATTCTACGGAATACACCTTCCGTTTCGGGTTGATAGAGTCCATGAATGCAAAACGGCTGTGTTCTGACATTATGGTATCGGATTCCCTCCCGAATTGCAGGATTTGCCTTTACGTTAGGATCGATTGCTTCAATGTTTTTCATCTTGTTTCTCCTTTTTGCTATTTGTTTTTTCTGTAGCCCATAGGGGACAACCCTGTTAATTTCTTAAATACCCGTCCGAAATGAGTGGCATTTTTAAATCCTACCGCTTCTCCGATTTGTGTAATATTCATGTCGCTTTTGCGAAGCAGTTTCTGTGCCTCCTTGATGCGGATGTTATTCAAATAATCAATAAATGCCATTCCTGTTATCTTTTTGAATGTTCTTGAAAAATAGTAGGTACTGATATAAAACTGCTCGCCGATGGATTGCAGTGTAATATCCTCGGAAAAGTGGTTGCTGATATACCCTGTAATCTCCGAAATCATTTTATGAGTCTGATTGATATAACCGATTTTTATTTCGTTTTTTTCACGGCTGCATCTGTTGATGATAATCAGAATTTGAATCAAAGCAGCTTTTAAATAGGTGCGGTATCCATCACTCTTTTTTTCGAATTCATGCAGCATACGATTTAAAATTTGTTCTACCGTTGCCTGATCCTGCAAAGACAGTTCCACTACATTGAAGTTTTTATGGAAGCATTCCAATAAATTAGTGTCAATCAGCTTGATAATCTCTTTGAGAAAATCTTCTTTGAAATCAATCAGCACACGCTCGCTTCCCTGACCTTCTGCTGCAGCGGTGTAGTGAATATCGTATTTATTGACAAAGACCAAATCGCCTTTTTTGATGTGGTAGCAATTATCGTTAATGAAATAATATTTTTCACCGTCGTACAGGTAATAGAGCTCGTACAGATTGTGATAGTGATAATTGATCATGGAAGTAGGCTTTTTGTTAATAAGCTTATCTATTTTAAAATCAAAATCATACAGTTGCACTAATGTCTTTTTTTCTATTTTTTTCACCCTCTTTTTGGTAGATGTTTCATATCATATCCTTGTTAGCTCCATTATATCATTTCATCATCAAAAAAACAATAATAATTTTTACCAAAAAAGCAAGATATGTTGAAAACAATTTTTTCAAACAAAATATGTGTTAAAAATTCAATTCTTTTTGTACTGCTTTTAAAATCCATTTTGATAGATAGGGGTAAGCAGAAGGAAAGAGTTAATGAGCAATGAAAAATTTTTAACTCAACAGGATTGCAGATTCTCTTTTTTATATTTCAGGGGTGAAACACCTGTGAATTTCTTAAAGCACAGCGAAAAATAGGCTTGAGAAGAATAACCCAGCTTTTCACTTATCACGCCGATTGGCATATCCTCCCTCAACATACGCTTGGCTTCATTAAACTTCATGTAGGAAAAATGTGTTATGACTCCGCTTCCGGCAAATTCTGAAAATACATTTTTGATTTTGGAAGGACTTACAAGACAGTAATTTGCCACATCATCAATGCAAATATTACGGTATAGATTTTCCTTCATAAAGGTGATAGCTTTTTTGTAAAGCCTTTCATCTGGATTCTTTTCATAATTGACGGGAATTTTATTTTCTGTTAGTCTTGTAAGCAGTATTTCAAGTAATTTTACCGATAACTCATTTAAGTCATTGGCTTGAACAAGGTTATGCTGTACTTCTGTGGGATTTTTTTCTGCTTCTTCTGTAATGATTCGTATTAAAGCTAAATTGTTTTCATCCAGTTGAAAGACTTGTGCTTCATTATGATGGGGAATATCATCGGTATAAAATTGATATAC
>SVJP01000139.1 GCA_015068925.1 Oscillospiraceae bacterium | reverse complement strand
ATATGGATAAGAAGAAAGGTGAAATCGATATCCGGATTTTGGATGAAGTGGATTCCATACGTGTAGAGATTGAGGATAACGGTAAGGGGATTTCGGCAAAAGACCTGCCACAAATTTTTGAACGGTTTTACCGGACGGACGCTTCCCGCAATTCGTCTCAGGGTGGAAGCGGAATCGGCCTTTCCATTGTAAAGAAGATTATTGAGGACCATGGAGGGTATATCTGGGCGACCAGCAAAGAAGGCGAAGGCACCTGTATGCATTTTGTACTTCGTAAGTATATGGAAGCAGAGCAACCTGCGAAAGAAGCATAAGAAAATTAGGAGGATTACCATGAGTAAAATTTTAATTATTGAAGATGAAGTGGCAATTGCCGATTTGGAAAAAGATTATTTGGAACTGAGTGATTTTCAGGTGGATATTGAGAATGCCGGAGACGTGGGTCTGGAACGCGCATTAAAAGACGATTATGATTTGATTATTCTGGATTTGATGTTATCCGGAATGGACGGTTTCGAGGTCTGCAAAAAAATTCGTGAAGAGAAAAATGTGCCCATTTTGATGGTGTCCGCGAAAAAGGATGATATCGACAAAATTCGTGGCCTGGGTCTTGGTGCGGATGACTATATGACCAAGCCTTTTAGCCCAAGCGAGTTAGTGGCCCGCGTGAAAGCACACCTTGCCCGCTATAACCGTCTTGTGGGAAGCGGAGAAAGAAAGAATGACATTGTAGAAATCCGCGGTATCAAAATTGATAAAACTGCCCGTCGTGTTTATATTGACGGAGAGGAAAAGAATTTTACCACCAAGGAATTCGACTTGCTTACATTCCTTGCCGAAAACCCCAACCGTGTGTATACCAAGGACGAACTGTTCCGCGAGATTTGGGATATGGATTCTATCGGTGACATTGCAACCGTAACTGTTCATATCAAGAAAATTCGCGAGAAGATTGAGTTTGACACTGCCAATCCACAATATATCGAAACGATTTGGGGCGTGGGGTATCGGTTTAAGGTGTAAAAACACCTAAAATCCTTGAATTTCCTCACAATATGTCATAAAATGTAAATATCAAAACAACACACTGGGAGGTATTAAAGTTATGGCTAAATTTGTTATTAAGAAAACGAATACTGGAGTTAAATTCGACCTTAAAGCCGGAAACGGTGAAGTGATTGCTACTTCTGAAGTATATTCTTCTGAGGATGCTTGCCGCAACGGTATCGCAAGTGTAGCAAAAAATGCACCTGTAGCAGCAGTTGAAGATCAGACTGTAGAAGGTTTTGCAACCGAGAAAAATCCGAAGTTTGAAATTTATGAAGACAAAGCAGGCGAGTTCAGATTCCGTCTGAAAGCAACCAACGGACAGGTTATCGCAGTAAGCGAAGGCTATACTGCAAAATCAAGCTGCAAGAACGGTATTGAATCCGTACAGAAAAATGCTCCCGTAGCAGAAATTGTAGAAGAGTAATTAAGGAGATATTTATAATGGATATCAAAGAAAAGATTGAAGAACTTGTAGAAGCAATCACCAAGAATGATGACACCAAAGAACTTTTTAAGAAAGATCCCGTAAAGGCAGTTGAAAAGGTGTTAGGCGTTGACCTTCCTGACGATATCGTTGAGAAAATCATCGATGGCGTAAAAGGAAAAATCACTCTTGATAAGGTTTCTGATATCGCAGGTTCCCTTAAGAAATTATTCTAATGAGAACAAAAATTGTACATGAGGACCGGGATATTCTGGTCTGCCATAAGCCTGCAGGACTGGCGGTGGAAAGCGCCGCCATCGGCAGGATGGATATGGTCAGTGAATTGAAGAATTATCTGAAGTCTCCCTATTTGGGCGTTGTCCATCGTTTGGACCAGCCGGTAGAGGGACTTTTAGTTTTTGCCAAAAATCCGCAGGCGGCTGGGGCTTTAAGTAAGCAGTTGCAGCAAAATACACTGAATAAGGAATACTATGCTGTGGTTTGTGGAAAACCTGACAAAGAGGAAGCAAGTCTTGTGGATTATCTGCAAAAAGACAACAAAACGCGTATGGCAAAGGTAGTGAAAAAAGGTGCGCCGGATGCAAAAGAAGCGGTTTTGGAATACCATCTTTTAAAGACCGTGGAAAATAGTATTTCGCTTTTGTGTGTGAAAATAAAAACCGGTCGGTTTCATCAAATTCGCGTACAGTTGTCTAACGCAGGATTCCCTATTTTGGGTGACAGAAAATATGGTAATCAAACATCGTGTGAATTGTCGGAAAAAGTTGGTTCTATGTGTGGGAAATCAATCAATGATGTTGCGCTTTGTGCTTACAAACTGGAGTTTAAGCATCCGGTGAGCGGTCAAAAAATTTCTTTTGCGATTACACCTGATACGGGCGCTTTTGCGTTGTTTGAAATTGGATGATTTTAACATAAAAAAAGTCTGATATAAATGGTCAAATTCATCATACTACTTTTTAGGAAGTTTATAATTTGATGGGAAGAAAAGTAGGATGGTGCGGCATATGACAGAAAAAATATTAAAGAGTAAAATGATGATACTGCTTCTGATTACGGGAGCAGTATATCTTTTTTTAAGATACATTTCTCCCCTTGTGACTCCTCTTTTGGCAGCGATTATTTTGGTTGAAGTAAGTATTCCTGTGTTTGACAAAATCCGCAAAAAAATTTGCCTGCCACGCACATTGATGATGGCACTGTTTTTGTTTTTGGTAATACTTTTTTTGGGAGTGTTAATCTGGTTTCTGATTACAAAAGTGGCAACGCATATTCCTGACTTGTTGAATAATTTACAGGGAGTTGATTCAGGAATTACGGTATTTATACGGAATTGCTGTGATGGAATTGAGAATCAATTTGGGATTGATGCAGACAGGCTGGAGACGGTGATTATCGAGCGTGTAAATATTTTTATTGAAAATTTTCAAGCCAGTGTCATGCCGGGGCTGTTTAGTGAATCTATATCCTATGTGAAATATATTGTTTCAATTGGGGCATTTCTCGTGGTTACGGCGATTGCGGTAATTCTTCTGGTAAAGGATTATGACCGGATTATGTCAGGTCTTAGAAAAAATGAAGAAAGCCGTTGGTTTTTAGAAATTTTATGGCAGGTGATTCATTATATCGGAACTTTTTTGAAGGCGCAGGCGATTATTATGTTTTCTATCAGCGTGCTTTGCACAGTGGTACTCTCCATTGCAGGAATTGAGGGTGGCGCGGCTTTTGGTATTTTTGCAGGCATTATGGACATGCTTCCTTTCATAGGAACGGGAATTGTGTTGATACCACTTGCTATCTGGCAGTTTTTAAACGGCTGGTATGTGCAGGCGGTGGTGTGTCTGCTTCTCTATGTTGGATGTGCAATTCTTCGGGAAATGATGGAGCCGAAGTTAATTGGAGATAAAGTGGGCATCTATCCGATAGCGATTCTGTTAGCAGTGTATGCAGGACTCAAACTTTTTGGAGTGTGGGGCATTTTGAAAGGACCTCTGGGTCTTGTGGTAATTTGGCAGATTTATAACGGATGGAAGGAACGTATCTCTGGGGAATAACCTGTTTACATGCTTGGGGAATCGTGATAAGATGAAAAAAACTTTGCGAAAACAGCAAGGCAAGAGGCTCGAATAGACATGAAGATAAAAGAAGCAGAATCGGGAAAAAAAGGAAAACGGATCGTTGATATACTGATGAAGGCTATGAATTGGGTTACGATTATTTATACCTTTATGATGTTGGTCGTTTTTCCTTTGTATATTAGAAATGGTTACAGTAAAATAGGAACCTCAAAATATCAGTTTTTTCGAGTGATATCCATGATTTGTTTTGGCGTTCTTATATTATTGGGAGTTTGCTATCTGTTTGCGACAATCAAAGAAGGAACATTGGTAAAAAGATGCAGGTCTTATTCTTTATTAGATATTCTGGTGCTATTATATGGCGTTTGTGTGATCGTTTCTTTTGCATTTTCTGAGTATAAAGATGTTGCTTTGTTTGGAACGAAAGGTTGGTATATGGGAATGTATTCCCAACTGATTTTTGTTTTGACATATTTTTTCCTGTCGCGGTTTTGGGAGAAGGGAAAATGGATATTATATCTGCATTTTTTTGTTTCGGGTATGGTATTTCTTATTGGGATATTAAATCGTTTCATGATTGACCCTTTAGGGGTTTATCGTGATTTGCCGAAAGAGTATATTATTCAATTTTTGTCTACGTTTGGGCAGGCGACCTGGTATTCCAGTTACATATGCACGGTTTTTCCAATCGGAATTTTCTTGTTTGTGGCAGGGCGTAGTGGTGTACTGCGGATTTGGAGCGGTATTTATTGTGCCATTGGTTTCGCTGCAGTGGTTACTCAAAACAGTGATAGCGCATTTATATCAGTTGCAGCTATTTTGTTAGTTTTGTTTTGGTTTGCTTTTGAGGATAACCGGAATATGAAGCAACTGTTGGAGTTGTTGCTGATTATGTTTGCTTCATTTGCACTGATTGGCATTTTACAAAATGCTTTTTCTGAAAGGGCCGTACTTCTTGAACAACTTTCGATGACTTTGTCGAAAGGTATCATTACAAAAGTGGCATTGGCAGTATGCCTTGTTTTATATGTTGTTTTTGTTTGCTTGATAAGGCAGCGTGATTTTGATGTGCGAAAGTTTTCGGTGATTAGGAAAATTGTTCTTGTCGTGGTGGCAACAATTGTGCTGCTGGTGGTGTTATTAATTTATTTAAATACGACAGGAGCGTTACAGGCATGGTTCGGATTCCGGAGTAATCACAATTACTTGCTGTTTGATAAAAATTGGGGAAATGGGAGAGGATTTACCTGGTCTTTTTCTATAGATGTGATAAGAGAGATGCCGATTCTAAAGAAACTTGTAGGTGTGGGACCGGACTGTTTTGCTTCCTATTGCTACAGTATACCGGAGTACGTGCGGCGCTTAGATGCAAAGTGGGGAGAGAACTTAACGCTTACGAATGCTCATAATGAATTTTTAAATACCATGATTTGTCTGGGACTATTTGGACTTCTTTCCTATGCATCCATGCTGGTGGCCGCCGTAAAACGTTTTTTGGCAGAGCGTAAAACAAACATTCTTTGCGCGGCGATGGGGCTTGGTATTTTGTCTTATATGGC
>SVJP01000138.1 GCA_015068925.1 Oscillospiraceae bacterium | reverse complement strand
TTTACTTTGTGTACCAAAAATTAATGAAATATCTAAAAGTTATCCACATTTTAGGCAGAAAAAGAGGGCGTTGCCTCAATTTAGTGAAAAATCACTTATTGAGACACGCCCTTTTTTACGGTTTTATTATAGATGAAACATCCATAATTCAATCTCTTTTCCTTTTATGTGCTTGCGGTAGACCAGCTTTTTCGACGGTCTGAGGACAATCCCATTTCGATGGGATTGTCCTGCATTCAGTTTGCTTTTTTAAAAATTTTTATGTTAAGATAACATACGGATTTATGCAAATGATTGCAAGGGAATTATAATTTCTTTTTCCAAAATCGGCTTTTTCCCTTCGAAAAGAATACGTATTGCATTCGGTGCGGCATGTTTGGCAAGAATTTGAAATCCCTTTTCGTTGATATGATTGTTTTGGTAACCGAAAAAAGAATCCCTGCAAAATTGATATTCTTCTTCAATAGATGCGGAAAACCAATTGTCAATTTCTTGGTTGGGATATTCGAAAAAAGAAGCTGCCCGCGTAATCATAAATGCTTCCTTTTCTTGACGGCAAAAATCTTCCTGAGCACGCATGATATTGACAATTTTTTCGTTTCCCCAGTAGCCCACGCGACAGATAAAGAATTTTGTAAATCCAATTTCCTTTGTTTTTTTCGTCAATTGCTTCAACGAATTTAAATAATCGTGATAGGAAGAAGTGGAATCGCTTTCTCCCTGATGCCACACGAACACTTTCTCATCAATATCATCTTCCGGAAAGAATTGTTTGCTGTCGGAAAAAAAGTTGCAAACCTTTTCGGAGAAATAATCGGCAGCATCGCCTTCTAAATAATAGTTGATGCCGATGCTTCCCTTGGCAATGTGAGTATAGGCACAGGCATATCCTGCATCTTCAAGCTCTTTGGCAAAGTATGGTGCCAGACACGGACCTGATTTTGCCGTTGCTTCACTAAAATCCTGAAAACCAAGTTCAATTTTACGGGATTCATCGATTACATTACTCATAGCAGGGCAAAAGAAGGTATTTGCCGTATAATCTGTCAGTGTGCTTTTTACGGCAAAATCCGTTTCATTTTCATAAGCTTCTTTTAAATTTTTATAAGAAAATTCTCCTGCAGGAAATGCCTCTTTTTTAAATTGCCCGATGGATGCACCAAATCGTTTTGGCTTGTGAAGATATTCAAAGGAATTTTGAAAAGAGAATCTTTGCTTTGCTTCTAACGAAGCGGCACCCATCATATTGGATTGTCCGGCAAATACAAATAAAGGTCTTTTCACATTTGTTCCCCCTTATATATGCATTCTGTAATCCAGTTTTTTAGGCAAGGGATATTTTTTGTCTGCATTTGTTTTCAATTGTTCATCATCGGGGTTATAAGCAATTCCTTTTTCTTCTGCATAAATTCTTCGATATAATGTAAACCATAAATTCGAAATTGAAATTTCTCCCTCTTTGATATCACTCATGACAAAGTCGGGGTTGATAATTTTTGTTGCTTCCTTTAATTGATCGAGATGAATCAATGCAATCGCGCGGTAAAGCTGTATTCTGCCAAGAGCTTTGATGGAATCGGAAAGAGTGTCAAACAATGTAAGCCACATTGCATCACTGCCATCACTTGTTAATTGTGCCGCAACCTCGTTACAAAGGGTAGGATTATCCTGTTTCAATGCAAAGGCTTGCATAATGTAATCTCGTGCTTTGTTACCATCTCCAAGCTCGTTTTTATAGATCATGGAAAGATTACGAAGTGCCCAGGGAGTCGGCTTGAGCTCAATAGATTCTTCCCATGCTTTTTTCGCACCATCTACATCACCGTCAGCATATTTTATGACACCGATATGCAATAAGCTATACCAGGTTTGGCTTGGTAGATTGGTAAGCTTTTCCAACCAGTATTTTCCTGTCACATAACTTTTTGGCATATCGTTGATGTTCGGTTCGGGGAAATGACCATTTTTTGCAAGTTCCACCCATTCAGCGGTTTCGGATGTATGGGTTTGAGGGAATTTGCAAATATCACTGATTCTTTCATTTCGCACAATTTCTTCCACTGCACCCCAGTCAGAACCTTTATATAGAATTTCTGATTGTTCTGCATTTTGCTGATTGGGAAAAGTAAGTTCGTCAGGATTTCCGATGCGTTCCAACATATATGTTTCGATTTCGCCAGTTGCTTTTTGATAATCTCCGTGAGCAATGTCGCTGTCAATCTCGAGAGCGGTATATGCTTCTACCCATTCCCAAGTTGTATTGCCGTCCATAGGCAAATGTTCCAATTGAGTATGAGCCAGCCCTGCCTGAATTTCGATATTGGAGGAGCCTTCTTCGGAAAGCCATTCATTCCAGTTGGTACCGCCTTGCCCTTGTCCCCATACAAATAATTTTCTGCCCTTCAGTTGTTGTGTGGAGCACTGCAATAAACCGTGTCCGTTTCCATCTGTTGCAGCAATCCACTTGTGATTTTTGGGCGGTATCTTGTAGAAGAAATCACGGGATGTGGGAATGTTGGTTGTGTATGATATGTCGATTCCTTCGTGAACAGGAATGGATGCTTTATCAAGCAAATAATGATTTTCGTTATAAAAGCTTAAAAAGGAATCGTTTGTGGGAACAAACACACGGGTTTTCTTTTCCTGAGGAAATGCCATGTTAGACCACCAATACATATATTTTTGTTGATTGGTTGTGTTTTCAATTCTTCCCTTTATGTATAATACCTTGGAATCTTCCGGAAGCCATGCATTTACACTGTACACAACACCGCGAATCCGCTCGAATTCATACAAACGCAAAATTTCTCCTTCCTTGCATTTGTCTACTGCGCACCACATGGGTGAACAGGTAAGAGGTGTGTGACCCTTTATGCCAACATTAAATTCCACACCACCGCTGAACCATGCATTTCTGAGTCCCAAATTTCCGGGTTGAAAAACAGGGTTTACATATAACAGCTCACGCTTTTTTTCTTTATCATAAATGGATCTCAGTCTTCCACCCAATTCGGGCAAAAAGGTTGCTTTCAGGTATTTGTTTTCCAAAACGACTGCCTTAAATACTCGTTCCTTTTTGTCGCGATCGTAAAAGTCTTGCATCATGTAGGGGAGCATAGTGGGAATCATTCCCTTGCCAAGATGCGTTTTTTCGCTTTCCTGCACTTTATCGCTCATTTCAAATCCTGCATGAATGTAGCTCACATTCTTGATATCGGGCATAGGATTCAACTCGCCTATGCTTGCTGCAGGAATCACACAATCTTCTAATTTTATCATATTCTCACCTCGCGTTTTTTGTTTGATTTATTCTTCATCCTTGCTTAGATGAACGAGTATGATTCCGGGGTTATCTAATTTTATGTCAATAAACATATCATTGACAGGAATTTCTTCTCCGGTCAACGCGTTTGTAGCTTTGAAGCCACGCTCGGGCAGATTGATTCGTTTATAGCCTCCCTCATTACTGCCTTTCACGCAAAGCCCTACATACTCTCCGCCTGCAAAAATATAATCATCTGTCAGATTATACAAATGAACACCGCTTAACAGTGCGATTTCTCTTATCAGATGAACATTCATCTCCAGGGGCAGATAATAGACGCTCGCCCAATCGCCCATATCCCGCCAGATTACTGCAGGGTCGCCGCTTTTTTCGAAACGGGACAGCACATAACCTTTGTCATCCTTAAACTGCAAGGTTTCCAATCCGTTTTCGTTATAAATTTCATTCTTGTAAACTGCTTTATCGACATGCCCTATTTCGTGATTCAGTTCAAAGCCGCACAGTGAACTGTCATAACAGGAAGAATTGTGAATCCAAAGAATCGTTTTGTTTTTATTTTTCAGTTTTTTCTCGATTGCCGCTTTGGTTTCATCTGAAACGTCAATGCCGGCACGGATGATAAACAGCTTGTAGTCATCAACCGGGAAATTATCTTCCTCAATATCGGACAGCAGATAGCAGTCATAGGCAAAACCTGCACCGCTGATATCCTCACCGCAATCCAGAACTGCACGGTTGAAAGGTCTCTCGTCATAAGTGTAGTACTTATACCCTGTTTCATCAACAAAGTATGCCACATCGGCTTTCAGATAATTATGCTTCTGATTTTCCAGCATTGCAGTAGACTTTGATATCACGTACAGCAGATTATCATCCTTGAAATATCCACCGAAATGATCATACCACCACATTCCGCATTTTGCGGTAACCACTCGCAAAAGAGCCTTTCTCATCATAACAATGGAATTTTGAAGGGTACGATCGTCAACATCTTTGATCAACCAAGCTCCTCTGCTGTACCAATCGTTATCAGGAGCCGCATGGGGCATTGTCATACTAAGAGGTTTTCTGAGATGCGTTTTCATATCCGCCTCTGCAATGTACATTTTGTCATGCAACTGTACACTTTTTACAGCACAAGAAAAGAACCATGGGTCTCCTGCTCCTGAACCGATATTGGTTGTTGAGACATAATCGACATAGGGTGATTTTAGTATGTATTCAAGTGCAAAACAGCCTTTTCTGGGCAACGTAACTGTAAATGTATAACCATAAAATACACCGGTGATTTTCTCGTTATTTGTATATTCTTTTATCTGTTTACAGAAATATTCAATAGTTTCTGCCACGGCCTGATTATGGAAATCATAAAAATCCAAAACGGGCATATCATCTTTTTTATTACGAAGAAATCCTTTTTTTGCACGGGTACGCTGGATAGGCTTTGGGAATTTGATTTCATCAAAGTCGGAAACAGATTCACCCCATGCCTCTGAAAGTGCTTCTACCGTCTGATATTTATTTTGAAGCCACTTACTGTATGCCCTTCTGTTCGGTTCGGAATAATCGTAAAATTGATTGTGATATCTTGCCTGATAGGGCCATTCTTCCGTACCCCCTGCGGCAATATGGTAACCGATTACTTTATCCTTCCATTTGGAGTTGTTAATGTAATCAATCAATGCAAACAAAGCTTGGGTCATATCCTTGCGCCATTTTTCAGAAGTAAAGCATTCTCTCTGCGGTTCCCCTCTGTAGTCTCTTGCAACCTCATCAGGATTTGCTTCCTGCCACCATTTGGGAGGCTCTAAGCAGACTCTCGGAACCATATATACTTCTTCATTCACAT
>SVJP01000137.1 GCA_015068925.1 Oscillospiraceae bacterium | reverse complement strand
GTACAAACGAAGGAATTAAGTCAGACGGCAGCGATGGTGTTTCGCTACAGCGGTGCGGTCTTGTTCTTTTGCTGTGTGCTTGTGTGGGTCATTGGCATGATTCGAAAGAAGGTGAAGCATGGTGGGTAAACGTCTTATAGGTTGCCTGTTGGCAGGTGCTATGGTTTTTTTAACGGGATGCTTTGACAATGCAGAGGTATCAGACGAGCTGTATGCCATTATGATCGGACTGGATAAAAGCGAGGAGGGAATCAAGCTAAGCCTGATTTTGCCTGTTTACGGTGGTGATTCGGGAGAAGGGCAGCAACAGCAAAGTGACAGTAAAATCTTTACTGTAGAGGCAGATAATGTATATGAAGGCTTGAATCAGATGCATTTACAGATTGCAAGAGGAGTATCCTTGCTTCATGTAAAAGCAGTTGTATTTTCGGAGGAACTGGCAAAAGAAGGGGTGTCTTCCCATCTTTCCGCCATTCGTCAGCACATGGAAACCAGAAATGTGATGGGAGTGTTGGTGACAAAATCCCATGCTGAGGACTATCTGACATATATGCAGGAAAACGTAACGGGGGTGTTGTCTCAGGAATTGGAGCAATTGTTGTTTCGCCCCCGTAAGGAGTTGTATTTTCCCATACGAACCTTTGAGGAGTTTTGCCGTGATATGGAGTCGGATTACGGTCAGACCTATGCGGTGTACTGTAAATCTGTAGAGGAAAAAGGAGAGCTTTACGGTACCGCCTTGTTTCGGGGAGACAAAATGGTGGAATTACTGGATAAATATCAATCCGCCTGTACCATGATGGTACGGGGAGAGTTTCAGGGAGGCACCATGACGGCAGGCGAGATGGTGGCAGATATCAATGCCCGCCCCCGTATCCGCATGAGTGCAGATGTGTCGGGTGAGATTCCAAGGCTTTTTCTTACCGTAAATTTACAGGGCGGTTTTATGGAGGGTGAATCTCCCCAAAATCCCGTGGCACAGGATGATGAAATTGCAGAGAAAATCCAAGCATATTTTGAAGAGACGGCAGAAAAAACCAGAAAATGCGGCAGTGATGTGTGGGGATTCGGGAAAATTGCAGCACAACATTTTACAACCATACAGGACTGGAAACACTATAATTGGAACAGGAAATTTCAGCAGGCAGACATTCAAGTGAAGGTGAATTTTAAAACGGTGAAAACAGAGGTGAACAAGCGGTGAAAATTCTGTTATCGGTGTTGTATTTGTTGATTGGGATTCGTACCGTAAGCTATGGAGTAATGCAAGCTCGTGAGCATCAAAAAAAAGGTGCTTTCGGCACCTTTTTGCTTCTTTTGATTACTTTCGGCGTGATTCTGCTGACGTTCGGTATCGGGCATTCATAACCAGTCCGATACCGATAAAGACGGTAACGAGAGCCGTTCCTCCATAGCTGAAAAAGGGAAGGGGGATTCCTGTTACGGGCATGAGTCCCATACACATCCCAATATTTTCAAAGGTGTGAAACAATAGCATTGCACCGATTCCCGCACAAACAATGGTGCCAAAGGAGGTTTTGGAAACCTTGGCAGTCAGAAAGACGCGGAGGATAATGGTCAATAACAGAATCATAATGAGCATACAACCCCAAAATCCCAATTCTTCTCCCAAAACAGCAAATAAAAAGTCGGTATGCTTGGCAGGAAGGGCATCGCTTTGGGTCAGGACACCGTGTAAATACCCGTGTCCGTATAAACCGCCGCCTGAAATGGCGGTTTTTGATTGTATCACCTGATAGCCGTATCCCAAAGGGTCCCGTTCGGGCTGTAAGAAGGTGAAAATCCGTTCCTTCTGATAGGTCTGCAAATTCATCCACACAAAAGGAAAGGCACCCAAGGAAACCAGACCGCCTGCAATCAACCAGGTGTAATGCAGTCCTGCGGCATACATCATGGAAATGGTAATAAACAGGAAAACAAGGGCGGTTCCGGCATCGGGCTGTGCCAAAATCAGTCCTATGATGACCCCTGCATGAAGGAGCAGAATCAGGATGACGGAAAAACGGTTGATGTTTTCTTTTACCGTGTCCACATGGGCGGCAAAGGAGATGATAAAGCCCATTTTTACAAGCTCACCCGGTTGAAACCGAACAGGGCCCAGCACCAGCCAGCTTTGTCCTCCCGTTTCCTCCCGACCGATTCCCATATAAAGGGTCAATCCCAATAAAATCAGATTGATTAAAAAAAACACCCACCAGAACCGATGATAAAATCGGTTTGGTACGGCAAGAACAAAATACATACATCCTGCACCCACGACCATTGCAATTGTTTGTTTTACTGCAGCAGAGAATCCTGCGGCACTGAAAATCATGGCAATGCCCAGGATGGTCACTGCCATGCACAAAGTAAACAGAACATAATCAAAGGGGGTTTTTTGAGTTGCTTTTTTTCTCATACGCGACCTTCTTTTTTGGAAATTAGAATTCTGTATTTATTTTAACATAAATTTTAAAAAATTTCAACATTCAATCTTTCTTTTTTCTCAAATATCTGTTATAATAAAAGAAAGAACATAATTTGGAGAAGGACTATGAAACAAAAAACACTTTCAATTTTAGAATTTGATAAAATCACAAAACGGCTTTCCGGTTTTGCGGTAAGCGAGGCGGCAGGGAAGAGAGCCTTAGAGCTTATGCCTGAAACGGATTTACAAACCATTGCCGCATTGCAACGGGAAACCACAGATGCGGTGGGGCGGTGTTTGAAATGCACCAACCCTGCCTTTGATAAGCTGACCGACGTAAGCGGTGCATTGCATCGGGCAGAAATCGGGTCTGTGCTCAGAATTCCCGATTTGCTCAGCATTGGCAGAATTTTACAATCGGCTCGCACTGTTTCTTCCACCCAAGGGGAGCAGTCGGACTCCTTAAATGGTTATTTTATGGGTTTGACTGCCGATAAGCAGTTTGAAGATCGGATTTTCGGCAGCTTTTTGGGGGAAGATGAGGTGGCGGACAGTGCCAGCTCTGCATTGCAGGGCATCCGTCGTCAGATGAAGCTTGCCTCAGAACGGGTCAAGGGAATGTTGAATGATATGATTCGTTCTTCCAAATATCAGAAAATGCTGCAAGATCCCATTGTGACCATGCGGGCAGGACGCCATGTGATTCCCGTCCGTGCGGAATATCGGGGAGATGTGCCGGGAATGATTCATGATACCTCTGCCTCCGGTGCCACCCTTTTCATTGAACCCATGGCGGTGGTGAATGAGAACAACAGGATTCGGGAGTTTGAGCTGAAGGAAAAGGACGAAATTGAACGGATTTTAGCGGAATTTACCGCAGAGGTTGCATTGCGAACCGAAACAATCAAGCAGAACTACGCTTTGTTGACCAACCTGGATTTTCTCTTTGCAAAGGCAAGGATGAGTCTTGCCATGGATGGGGTTTCTCCTGAATTAAGTTTATCGGGAGAAACGGAGCTGAAAAAGGCACGGCATCCTCTTTTGGACCAAACATCGGTAGTGCCTGTAGATATTTCCCTGGGTGAGGGTGTTTTGATTATTACAGGTCCCAACACGGGCGGTAAAACGGTTGTGCTGAAAACCATTGGTCTTTTGACTCTGATGGCTCAGGCAGGACTTCATATTCCCACGGCTGAGCAAAGCCGAGTGCGGATTTGCAAGAAGATTTTTGCAGACATCGGGGATGAACAGAGCATTGAGCAGAGCTTGAGTACCTTCTCGGCGCACATGAAAAATATTGTTGCCATTACCAATGAGGCGGACGGAGATTCTTTGGTTCTCTTTGACGAATTGGGTGCAGGAACCGATCCCACCGAAGGGGCGGCATTGGCAATTTCCATTATTGAGACGGTCCGTGCCTTTGGTGCAAGGGTTGCGGCAACCACTCATTACAGCGAATTAAAGGTGTATGCCATGACGGAGAAAGGAGTGCAAAATGCCTCCTGTGAATTTGATGTGGAAACCCTGCAGCCTACCTATCGGTTGATTATGGGTGTGGCAGGAAAAAGTAACGCCTTTGCCATTTCGGAAAAATTGGGATTGAGCAAAAAAATTGTGGAGGCGGCAAAGCTGCGGCTCAGCGAGGAAACGGTAAAGTTTGAGGATGTGCTGACCCAGGTGGAAGAAAGTCGAAAGCTGGCGGAAAAAGAAGCGGCAGAGGCGGCAAAGCTGCGGCACGAAATCAGCTTGATTCGGAATACCGTTTCCAAGGAAAAGGAAACTGCCGCCGAAAAAGCGGATAAGGTGCTGGAAAAAGCAAGACAGCAGGCACGGGAAATTGTGTTGGAAGCCAAACGGGAAAGCGATGCCTTGTTAGAGGAAGTAAAGGAGCTTCATTCTCAGGCAGGCAAGGCAGGAATGCAAAAGAAGATGGTTGAGGTAAAAACCAAGCTCAACGAATCGGTGAAAAAGATACAGAAGGTGTCCACTCCCGTAAAGGCAAAGGGCGTGAAGGCATCGGATTTGAAAATCGGAACCTCGGTGGAGGTGGCAGAGCTTGGTCAAACGGGAACGGTCCTTTCCTTACCCACCGCTGACGGACGGGTGCAGGTGCAGGTAGGGTTAATGAAAATGCACGTGGAGCTGTCGGGTCTGAGCCTGAAGGAAGGACAGACTACCGTAACCCGTGACGGGGTGAAAAGCCATGCCACATCGGGGGTGAAGCGTTCCAATGTTTCAGCGGCAACGGAGGTGGATGTGAGAGGAATGTTGCTGGATGACGCCTTGTTGGAGGTGGAACGGTTCTTGGATCAGGCGGTGCTGGCATCTCTCACCCAGGTAACCATCATCCACGGAAAGGGAACGGGTGCGTTACGGGCAGGCATTGCACAACACTTAAAGACGGATAAACGGGTTGCTTCTTTTCGCTTGGGACGGTACGGAGAAGGAGAATCGGGCGTTACCATTTGTGAATTACGATAAGGAGAAGAATGATGGAACAAAAACAGATTGATAGAATCAACGAATTGGCAAAAAAGGCAAGAACAGAAGGCTTGAGCGATGCGGAAAAGGCGGAGCAAAAGGCGTTACGGGAGCAGTATGTGGCAGATGTACGGCGAAATTTAAGGGCTTCTCTTGACACCATTTCCGCACCGCCTTCCGATGAAAAACAATAACCAAAAGCCACGAAGGGAAGTGGTAAGGTGGAGCGGTATTATTTGTGTATTGATTTAAAAAGCTTTTATGCTTCCGTTGAGTGCATTGAACGGGGGTT
>SVJP01000136.1 GCA_015068925.1 Oscillospiraceae bacterium | reverse complement strand
GCTATCAATCCATATATTCCTTTAGCCGCGCCTATAAACAGTACTATGGATATTCGCCTCGCAATCATGTGCTTGGCTGATTTCAGCAAAATAAGCTTTGCGTAAGCAAAGCAACCTTAACTTCTTCCCTTTTCACTATTACTTAAAAATCCTCGTTCGTATTTAGGGAATAGTGAAGAGTAAATAAGTAAAAAGTAAAATCGACAAGATTCTGTCGAACCTTGTCGATTTTTGGCGGAGAGGAAGGGATTCGAACCCTTGAACGGGTATTAGCCGTTACACGATTTCCAGTCGTGCGCCTTAGACCAGCTCAGCCACCTCTCCAAAGTGGTTTTTAGTCATCAACATTAACTATTATACCACGCGTCTTACAAAATGTCAAGAAAAATTTTTTAGGAATTTGCAATTTTTTAGGAGTTTTTCTGAACACCCCAAATTCCTAAAATAATGATACCGGATGCAACCAATGAAACTACGTCAAAGGATTCATTCAAGAACACAACTCCTGCAAATAAACTCACCACTGTAATTACACTGGAAAAAGCAGCAGCTCTTGCAATCGGAAGATAAGTGGTCGCCGCATTATACATCAAAAATGCACCAACAGAAGATGCGCCGCCAAGGTATAACACAGACGTCAAAAAACCTGTATCCTTCAACGGAGATAACAATGCACCGACATTCCCTGACGTTTCAAACAAAGCCCAAAAATCAAATACAACCATCGCCATTGTAAACATCACATAAGTACGTTCAAATGCAGAGAAATCCGCAGCATTTTTCCGACTGAGTACATTGAATCCAGAAGCAGACAATACCGCTCCTGCAAGTAAAACAATGCCAAAGAAGGTTACGTGACCTTCTGATTCATTTTTTACCGCTAACCATATCACACCACCAACCGAAATTACACAACACAGTATTTGGCGAAAACTACATCTTTCCTTCAAAGCAACCATTCCCAAAAGCATAGCACCAATGGGCACCAAAGCAATGATGACCGCTGCAAAAGTGGTACTGGAATAAAGCATACCATAATTCTCGCATACAAAATACAATAAGGGCTGACAAACCCCCATAAGAATTACATTTTTCAACGGTTTCCCCTTCAGCCGCAACAGTTTTGGATTGAAAAATGCAATCAAACTCATCAACAAGAATGCAAAGGTAAACCGATATGCCAAAAGCAATACAGGACTTGCTGCATTCAATGCAAGCTTTGTAAATAAAAAACTAAAACCGAAAATCACGTTTGCCAGTAACGCTCCGCACATGGCCAATTGAATTGTCTTTTGTTCCTTCATCATTTATTTCCTTTTCAACACTTCCAAAATAAAATCCCAAAGCCTCCCCACAGAAGAAATAGAAATTCGTTCTGCAGGGGTATGAATATCAAACAAATCCGGACCGATGGATACACAGTCCAAATCAGCAATCTTTTCAGAAAACATCCCACATTCCAGACCGGCATGAATGACCTCAATGACAGGTTCCCTGCCGTATTGCGCCTGATAAATCGCACTCAGCTTGTCACGAAGGGGTGAATGATGCCGCATTTCCCATGCAGGAAATGCACCTTCTGTTTCCACTCTGCCTCCTAAATACTCCGTCAAGGAAATCAGGTGATTAACCAAATCCCGTTTTTCTGATTCCAAACTGCTTCTTGCACAAAATACACCGCTGATCTCATTTTCATTGGTAGTTAATACCCCCAAATTCAATGATGTTCTTACCATTCCATCCAAAGAAGTTTCACGGGATTGAACACCACAGGGATAATGGTACAACAACATGGATAGTTTTTTTGCACAATCCGTTGTGAAACAATCCGTTTCTAACAACTCCTCTTCCGTCACAGTAACAAGAAGCTCGGGGTCAGTTAAGCCAAAGGACAGTTTCCACTCTTGTTCCTTCTTTGTTACAATGGTTTTAACCATTTCAAAATCCATAGTTAAAAATTCCACACAAGCAAAGACGGGAATCGCATTACTTTTTTCGCCACCCGTTACCGAAATAACAGAAATGGCAGACCCAAGGTCATGCAACAATTTTCCTAACAACACAATAGCATTGGCGCTTTCTTTTCCGATTTCAATACCGGAATGTCCGCCTGATAAACCGGAAATTTCAATTTTTCCGTATGTCCCTGTTTCTTTTTGGCGGAAAATATCCAAAAACCAATTCACTTGAATACCACCTGCACAACCAACAGTAAACACACCTTCCTGCTCGGAATCAATATTAATCAACTGACTTCCTTGCAAGTAAGACAAATCAATATTGGCAGCACCATCCATTCCTGTTTCTTCATCTGTAGTAAATACCGCTTCAATTCGCGGATGTTCCAAAGAATCCGACTCTAAAATCGCCATACAAATTGCAACTGCAATTCCATTATCAGCTCCCAAAGAGGTTCCCTCTGCCGTTAAAAAATCGCCGTCCAAAAGCAAACTGATGCCATCCGTTTCAAAATCAATTTCCTTATCAGGTTCTTTCACACAAACCATATCCAGATGCCCCTGCAAAATAATTGCAGGCTCCGATTCATAGCCAAAGGTTGCAGACTTTGTGATAATCACGTTATTCCATGCATCCTGCTCCCATTCCAAACCGTTTTCCTGAGCAAATGAAACACAAAAATCACTAATCGCTTTGGTATTTCCCGAACCATGTGGAATGGCACAAAGCTGTTCAAACCAATAAAAAACACGTTCTGCTTTCAATCCGTTCCAATTCAATGCTGTTTCACTCCTTTTTTCATATACAAAAAATTATAACACACTTTCGCGGAATTATCAATAGAAAACAAAAAAACAACTGCAAGGAACGTAAAAATTCTTTGCAGCTGTTTCATTGTTAGCACATTATTCTTTTGTGAAATTTTGTTGCTGACCGAAGATATATTCTTCTGTGTCTCCGTTGATAACCAAATAAGGTGTCATGGAATAAGTTTCACCGTCAATCAAACCTGCACCGTATACACGAACACCAAACAGATAGGTTTCTTCCCATGTACCCAGATGAGGCAACATTGCAAAATCACCGTTTTCGTTTTCCAATTTAACGCCTACATCTTTGATTTGATATCCATATCCAACATCAATTTTAGTATAAGCCAATGCTGCAAACCGAGCATCGGTTTCCCCTGCGGGAATATATTCTTTTTGCAACTGAATACCGCTTTCCGAAGCAATCAAATTGGGTTTTGTCTTTTCTTTTTCGGTATACACAACAGACACTTCGGTATCCAGACTCATATTTTCCAAGATAACGTCAGAATCAGTCACAACCAAATCTTTTCCGTCAACCTTCAGAGAAGAAATTTCATAACCTTCTTCAGGAACCAGGGTCAGGGTTACATTATCACCGTTACCCACCCTCAAAGTTTCTCCGTTCTGATAGGTTGCTTCGCTATTTTTAATGATTCCTTTTCCGCTGATCGCAAAGGTCAATTCGGGATTCGCAACACCGATTTGTTTTACAACTGACTTCGTTTCTTCTCCCATCTGTTTATCAATTGTTCCTGTAGGTACAGCAAGTACTCTGACATATTTCCCCGCATCCTCTGGAGTGTAATTCTGATTTGTCGAAACATCCGTCCAACCGTCCGCTCCGTTATCGGATACCTGCCAGGTGTAAGCGATAGTGCTTTCCTGGTCATAGCCATTGGGGTCGGTTGCCGTTGCAGAAGCGTTATATGCAGTTCCGCTTACGATATTCCCGTCCGTTCCCAAGGAAGGTACAGAAACAACAGGCGCTTTTCTGTCTACAGCAAAATGGGTTACCTGATAATCACTGATATAACCGGTACCTAACAACCAAAGCAAATAGCAACGATTGGAAACATATCGATCGGTATAAACCAATTCGCCATCGATATAAAATTCTATTTTACCATTGGGAGTCGCTACATTCACGGGAGTAGTTCCGCCACCGTCACATACAACCGCAAATTGATGCCATCCCTTTGTTCTTTCTACCTTTTTCATGGTAGCACCTTGCATACTTGTTACCGTTTTGGTTACCGGATTGGTAAATGAGTTAGTAGAACCTTTTGATTCTCCGTTGGTGTATCCGGAAAATGGGTTACCAAGATAATGTCCGCTTTCGGATTTTCTCCCCTGCGTTGTTCCGGGTGCCCAGTTTGCTCTGTTGGCAGCATTATTAACAATGTGATAATACGGAGTATTTGTATTGTAAATTCCTAATTGTACCGTCATGTTTTTCACATTTTGCAATACCGTTACACCATCTTGGACATCATTGGCATTAGTACTGCCAATTTCAAATCTGGGAACATTACCCGATCCAACACCATCATCATAAAGCCATCCGCTGAATACAAAGGAATGATTTTCATTGTTGATATAGTTGGTTCTTGTATTCCAAGCGTGAGATTTCAGCATGCGATATGATTGATTTCCCGTACGGTAAATCTCTTTCGATTGCTCAAAATAAGAAGCATCTGTGCTATAGGAAAAAGAACCTGTAATTGCAGAATTATTCGCATCGTGAATCACAGATTTACTGTTTGTTACCGTATAAACAAGAGATTCAGAAACACCGCCCGCTGTTATGGTAACAAGAGCATATCCGGTTTTTAATGCTGTAATCGAGCCATTTTCATTAACAGCCAATACATCGGGGTGTGAAACAGTATAGCTAAGACCTGCATCGCCCGTCAATTCAGCTTTCTGACCATTGGCGAAGGTTCCGATTACCTTTACTTGTCCTGTTCCGCCTTCAGCAAAATAAGTAGTATTCTTGGACAAATCCAAAGAAGAAATTTCATTGGTTTCCAAAGAAGGCTTGTTTGTCCAGGTCATATTATATCTTGTTATATCATCATAATACAGTTCTGACTGCAACGGAGTGCTGTAATCAGACATACCGGTGGGATTTAACATAAAGTCATGGTAAACTCTGATGCCTGTATTGGCACCTTCTCCCTCGGTATAAGCGAGCAATGTACCGTCGATATACATATCAATCCGATTATCTGTACGGTAATCTATAATAAATTGATGCCAACCCCGGGTTCTTGTTAAGGTATTTGATTTAACAACAGTCGTTCCCTTTTCGCTGGATGCATAATAAGTACTCGGATTCAATTTCACTCTGATTCTTCTGGAATCTCCGACTGTATTAATATAAAATGCATTGATGCCTCCGTCCATAGTATCATAGAACCAGAATTCAGCAATTCCTCGTTCGGAAGCAGAAGCAGCCGATGCAGAAGGAATCGTAATTCTCATA
>SVJP01000135.1 GCA_015068925.1 Oscillospiraceae bacterium | reverse complement strand
TAAAATAACGGTCTCTCGGCACCCAATCAGGAGTTTCGGGCACGGGAATCAAATCGGAAGCAGGCTCTGCAAACAAGGCTTCCTTTACATTTTGATACCATTTTCCAACCGCTTCAAAAGACTCCTTGGTTGTTTCAGGAATCCTTCCCAAGGCATCAGGGCCTGCATTCAACACAAAGTTACCGCCCATTGCCATAATCTGGTCAATGGAAGAAATGATGTGCAAATGAGAATAATAATCTTCCCCAATTCTGTATCCCCAGCTTTGCCGACCTACCGAGTCGCAAGCCTCAGTATAAGAAGTAAACCGTCCTCCTTTGGGAACCTCCCGTTCGGGTGTTGCAAAATCGCCTTCGTCATATCCACGATTATTAATCAAAATTCCCGGTTGCAATTTCCGAACCAGTTCATTGACAGTGGGATCCTTCTTTTCAGGCGGAATATCCCAGAAAAAACTGAGAATGGGTCCATAATTGGTCAACAGCTCCGTCACCTGATTTTTCACATATTGAATATATTTTTCCTCATCAGGCTCATCTCCGACTTTTGGCTTGGAAAGCTCGTGGCTTCTGCCGTAATTGGGATAGTTGGGATGATGCCAATCGGGAACGGAATAATAAAGAGATAATGCAATTCCTTCCTCTTGACATGCCTCTGCCAATTCCTTCAGCACATCTTTCCCATAAGGAGTATTGGTGATTTTAAAATCGGTGTATTGAGAATCCCACATGCAAAATCCGTCATGATGCTTGGTGGTAAAACAAATGTAATCAATTCCTGTTTTCTTCGCCAATGCAACCCATTCTCTCGGATTGTACTCTGTAGGATTAAATTGCTCTGCATATTGCACATACCTGTCACTTGCAACAGGATACCGTTGTTGCTCCTGCTCATGCCATGCACCAACAGAATAAATCCCCCAATGGATAAACATTCCAAATCGTTTTGTCCGAAACATTCTCGCTCCTCCTAAGACTCACTCTTCTTTTTTTCGAAAGATTATCTTACTTGCCACGTAATTTAAAATAATCACCAATATGTTAATAATGATTTTCATATGCATGGCTTCTTGGTGCAGTAAATCAACAGTTATGTAAACAGCAACCAAATCCAGCAAACCCGTTGCACAACGACAACCCGCAAAGGAAGAAAGCTCCTTACATATCAGCTTTAAATTCCACTTTTTGCTTTCAAATACAAACCATTTATTCGTCACAAATGCAAACAAAACCGCACCAACCCAAGCAAGCACATTACTGACTACCGTTCCTGCTCCCAAGCCATAATAAAGCCATTGAAACAGCAACAGATTGACAATCGTAGTCCCAACACCAAATATCACATATAAAAGTAACATTTTGATTTTTTTATTGTTCATCATATCACAAATCCAACTTTAAATCACCGGGCTTAATCCATCTTAGCTTGCGAAGAGGATGGGCAACAACAGGTGTTAACACAGCAGGTAACACAAAGCAAATTAATCCCATCCCTATCATACGGGAGGAATCCATATTTTGAGATGCTAACACACCGATAGGTCCAACCAAACCGCAGGTTCCCATACCGGAAGCAACCGCAATGCCGTTTTCCATCTTAAACAGACAAGTTGCCACAGGACCGGTGATGGCAGAAACAATGATAGGCGGAATCCAAATACGGGGATTTTTCATAATATTTCCCATCTGCAGCATAGAAGTTCCCAAACCCTGGGCAATAATACCGCCAAATCCGTTTTCTTTAAAACTCATAACCGCAAAGCCAACCATTTGGGCACAACAACCTGCCGTTGCTGCACCGCCTGCCAGTCCCACCAACCCTAAGGTTGCACAAATTGCAGCAGAACTGATGGGAAGGGTCAATGCAATTCCTACCAACACAGAGACTAAGATTCCCATTAAGAAGGGTTGCAATTCTGTACAAGTCATAATCAGCTTTCCCGCGGCAGTCATAATCTTTGCAATCCATGGCCCTGTCAACAAGGTAATTGCAGTACCCGAAGCAATAACTACTGTGGGTGTTACGATAATATCAACCTTTGTAGTTTTATAAAACAGTTTTCCGAGTTCCGTCGCAACCACGACTGCACAAAACACACCCAAAGGTCCACCCAAAGAATTAGCACCATACCCTACCGCGCACATAGAAAGAAGAACCAGGGGTGGTGCTTCCAATGCCGCCGCAACCGCAATTGCCATTGCAGGTCCTTGTGCTGCTACTGCATATTCCTTCATGGTTGCAAAAAATTGAATTCCCGTTTTGTCGTAAATGGTTCCGAAGATGGTACCAATCAACAAAGATGCAAACAAACCCATTGCCATTGCACCCAACGCGTCAATAAAGTACCGTTTAAAAGAAATTTCTATCTTTCTTTTCTTCAAAAATCCGGACATAATTACTTCAACTCCTTCAAAAATTTTGTTTCTTTCTTTTATTATAGTATAGTTTGTATAAAATTTCAAGTCATTCTTTTATTTTACATACAAACTTTTTGGTTCTTTTTTTTAAAGAATCTTTTCTTTTTCTTTTTGTTCAGTTTTACCAAAAAGATTTTTAATTTTTGTTTATTTTATACATTGAAACTATTGCATTTTCGGGAAAAAGATGGTATAATAAGTACATAACATTTTTGTTTTTTCATTTTCCCTCCTTTTTTTAATATTTTTTGGGATTGGAGTTTTCGACTCCAATCTTTTTTTGCCTTTTTTTAAACATTGACATTGTTTTCAGAATATGATATACTTATATGTAAGAATTCAAAAAAGGACTGTTAATTGATGAATAAAAAGCAAGCTTTTATTGCTCAGGCCCGTCCGATTCTGGAACAAACCTATCCCGATTCCTGTTGCTCCTTGGATTTCGAAAAACCCCACGAGCTTCTGATTGCCACTCAATTGGCGGCACAATGCACCGATGCACGGGTGAATCTTGTTACTCCTGCCCTGTTTAAACGGTACCCTACCATTGATGCCTTTGCAGAGGCAGAGCAAAGTGAATTGGAAGGCTATATTCATTCCACGGGATTTTTTCGAAATAAGGCAAAAAACATTATTGGCTGTTGTAAAATGCTACGGGATCAATTCGGAGGTAAAGTACCCGACACGATGGAAGAACTGACCTCGCTTCCGGGTGTAGGCAGAAAAACCGCTAATATTATTTTAGGCGACGTGTACGGACTTCCCTCTGTTGTTGTGGATACCCATTGTATTCGTCTTTCCAACAGAATGGGACTGACCAAGCAAAAAGACCCTGTCAAAATAGAAATGGAACTGCGCAAAATTGTTCCAAAAGATTATCAAACAAAATTTTGCCATACTCTGGTCTTTCACGGCCGTGCATTTTGTAAGGCACAACGACCTGATTGTGAGCATTGCCCCATCAACGAGCTTTGCCCGAAGATTATGACAAAAAAGAAATAAAGACAATCCAAAAAAGACAATCCAAAGAAGAAAGGAAACAAATCAGAATGAAACAGATTTTATTGGGAAACCAAGCTGTGGCAAGAGGATTTTACGAAGCCGGTGCAAAAGTGGTTTCATCTTATCCCGGAACACCCAGCACGGAAGTAACAGAATTTGCCGCTTTGTATGATGAAATTTATGCAGAATGGGCACCAAATGAAAAGGTTGCAGCAGAAACCGCAATCGGTGCAGCTGTGGCAGGCGCAAGAGCTGCTGCCTGTATGAAGCACGTTGGCTTAAATGTTGCCGCTGACCCTGTGTTTACCGTATCTTATACAGGGATAAATGGCGGTTTGGTATTGGTAGTAGCAGACGACCCCGGAATGCATTCCAGCCAGAATGAACAGGATACAAGACGGGTTGCAATGGCTGCAAAGATTCCTGTACTGGAGCCTTCTGACAGTACCGAATGTAAAGAATTTACCAAATTGGCATTTCAACTTTCTGAAGAATACGATACTCCTGTTATCCTGCGGTTATGCACAAGAGTGGCTCACTCACAAAGCTTGGTTGAGCTTTGCGAACCGAATGCGGCAGCACAAAAGGAATATGTAAAAAACCCCGGCAAATATGTAATGATGCCTGCAATGGCAAAGGTTCGTCATCCTCTTGTTGAAAAAAGAATGAAGGATCTGTCCGTTTTGGCTGAAACCGCTGATTTTAACAAAGAAGAAAAGGGCAACGGAAAAATTGGCGTCATCACATCCTGTACCTCTTATCAATATGTCAAAGAAGCATTGCCTGAAGCAGGGGTGTTAAAGCTTGGTATGACCTATCCCCTGCCCACGGAAAAAATCAAAAATTTCTGCAAACAATACGAAACAGTATATGTGATTGAAGAACTGGAGCCTGTGACAGAAGAATTTTGTAAGCAGTTGGGATTGACTGTTTTCGGCAAAGAAAAGTTCCCCATGGAAGGAGAATACAGTACCGAACTGATTCGTTCCGTGATTTTGGGTGAACAGACAACCACCTTTACCATTGACGAAGCTCTGCCGGTTCGCCCCCCCGTTTTGTGTGCAGGCTGTCCTCACAGAGGCGTGCACTTCACTCTGAAAAAATTGGGCGTTCGCGTTACGGGCGATATTGGTTGTTATACCTTGGGTGCTCTTGCTCCCATGCAGAGTCTTGATACCTGTGTGTGCATGGGTGCCAGCATTGGTATGATGCACGGAATGGAAAAGGCTGATGAAGCATCCGCTGAAAATACTGTTGCAATTTTGGGTGATTCCACCTTTGTTCATAGTGGTATTACCGGTCTTGTGAATATGGTTTACAACCAATCCACAGGTACGGTCATGATTTTAGATAACTCCATTACCGGCATGACAGGTCATCAGCAAAACCCCACAACCGGCCATACCTTAAAGGGTGATCAAACCACCGCTATCAACTTAGAGGCACTTTGCAAATCCTTAGGCATCAATCGTGTCAGAGTGGAAGATCCCTTTGATTTGAAAGGATTGGAGCAAGCAATTAAGGAGGAATTAGCAGCACGGGAGCCCTCTGTGATTATTGCACGCAGACCTTGTGCATTGCTGAAAAATGTAAAATTCCCCGGTCCTGTTTCCATTGACGAAGCAAAGTGTGTCAACTGTAAAATGTGTATGAAAATCGGATGTCCTGCCATTTCTCTGAAAAACGGCAGACCGGTGATTGACCAAACGGTATGTAACGGTTGCGGACTGTGTAAACAGGTTTGCAAACCCGGTGCCATCGGATAAGAAAGGACGGAAGCAACTATGAATATTATGATTGTTGGTGTTGGCGGTCAGGGAACTCTGCTTGCCAGCAGAATATTAGGGCAAACTGCAGTT
>SVJP01000134.1 GCA_015068925.1 Oscillospiraceae bacterium | reverse complement strand
GGGTTCTCCAGCTTTCATTGCCACAGGTCATTTCACTGCTTGTATGAACACCGTCGGGAAGCATATGATAAGTGTCAATCTTTTTATAACCATTGACAGACATCTGAAGGTATTCATCCTCTCCCGTAAATGCATATAAAATGGCAGGGAGCTTTCCGTCTTCATTAAAGGTGACACCGTGCTCATTGGGAATACGGTCAGACAATAAATCAGGACCGCAAGCTGCTTGCCCCGTTTGACAATGGGCTTGATAACAGGAAAGAGCGCGATCATACAACGCCTCATCTCCATACAGTTCATATAACTTTAACATCATTTCCAAATTTGCCACATCGCGGTTCACACTATAGCTATGCTCATCCGCTAAATAATGAGCACGCATTTTTTCCAAATAACGAACATCGCCGCTATCACTCCAAAGAGCATACAATGCGCGAAAATAAACCACATGAGGCCAACGATTCCGTCCCTGATCTTCCTTTAATTCCATAGGACCGATAAAAGGGTCTCCGTCATCTGCCAAGGATGCTTCAATCTGATTCATCACTACCTGCAGTAACTCTTTATTTTCTGTAAAAATTGCCGTTCTGACCACAGAATCAATCCAATAAGCCGTTTGTTCATAAGGCCACCATTGTGCCCAACCGCCATCGGTCAGGGAACGGTATTTCCAACATTCGCGGTCATAAGGATAGCCGATTTTATGCAAATTCCCCGGCATTCCTTCTCCTTCTTTCTGCAAAAAATCCAAAATCCATCCCTTGGGACGAATCCGATTCATTCTTACTTCACTCAACTGATTATATTTTTTCAAGGAAAATTCCCCCTTTCTCCTTCATTATAACGGAAAGGGATTGACAAATCAAGAAAAAAAGATTAAAATAGTAGTCAGATATTAATGTTCAAGGTGATGGTATGTTCCATATTTACGAAAGAGACTTAGATCCTGAATTTCGGATGTATCGGGATGGGATTTATCAAAGTCCCGTCAGCCCTTCTCATGTAAATTACTATGCTGAAATTATCCTTTGTCTGGAGGGTACCTTTCGGATGAGAGTCAATCAACAGGAACGGATTCTTCATCTGGGAGAAGGAACCCTGATTCATTCCTTGGAGGTTCATGAATTTCTGTCCGACGAACAAAATCGGGTGGCAATTTTTTGTTTTTCTCCCGTTTTGTTTTCGGATTTATTTGACCCGTCTGCAGAGGATGAAAATCCTGTGGGAACCATTTCCTCCGAGGCAATGAATTATGTGTTTTATCTGATTGGAAAAGAACTTTCTTATCCCAAACACAGTCAGGAAATTCAATTGGTTCTGAGAACCTTACTGTATGAAATCCCTTGCCCTGTGCCAAAGCAGGAGCAAACATTGGCAGTTTGTCGGGGTGTGGCATACTTAGAACAGCATTATGCGGAAGAAATCACTTTAGATCAACTGGCACGGGAATTGGGAATCAATCGGGTCTATGCCAGTCAGATGTTCCCTAAATATTTAAACGGTGTTACCTTTACCAAGGTGTTAAGTCACATCCGTCTTAACCGAGCAATCCGCTTATTGGGAAAAACCTCGGTGGCACAAGCGGCACTGGAATCGGGATTTGGCAGCGTGCGACAGTTTAACCGTGTCTTTAAAGAAATTACAGGAAAAACCCCTCGGGAATATCATGATTTAGAACAAAATCAAATTTATAGGAGGATTATATGAAACGAAGCAGTGGTGTACTCATGCATATTACCTCTCTGTTCGGAGAGTATTCAACAGGAAGTTTTGGAAGCGAAGCAAAGGAATGGATTGATTTTTTGGCAGATTGCGGTTTCTCTTGGTGGCAGGTGTTACCCTTATGTCCCATCGACGAATGCAACTCTCCTTATCAATCTCATTCTGCCTTTGGAGGAAATCCGTATCTTGTGGATTTACCAAAGCTCTTTGACCAAGGATTGTTAACCGAAGATGAATTGCAGCAACATCGTCAGCAAACGCCATATAGCTGCGAATATGTGCGGTTGTATCACAATCGTCTGTCCTTACTGAACCTTGCCGCAAAGCGAGCACAGAATAAGGACGAAATCGAAGGCTTTATTCAAGGAAATCCTTATTTGGAGCAATTTTGCCGATTTATGAGTTTGAAAGCGGCAAACGACAACAAGCATTGGAATCAATGGACTGTAACGGAAGAAGAGGAGGAAACTCTCTTTTTGTGGAAATTTATTCAATTTCACTTTTTCCGTCAATGGCAGGAACTCTTAGAGTATGCTCACAAAAAGGGAATTCAAATATTGGGAGACATTCCCATTTATGTGGCACCTGACAGTGCGGATGTTTATTTTCATCAGGAGCAATTTTTGCTGGACAAAGAAGGGAATCCTGCCTCGGTGGCAGGAGTTCCGCCGGATTATTTTGCCCCCGAAGGACAGCATTGGGGCAACCCCTTGTATCGTTGGGACAAAATGGAGGAGGACGGATTTTCCTGGTGGTGTGACCGTATGCGGCACATGTTGACCATGTTTGACGGTGTCAGATTGGATCACTTCCGCGGTTTTGAGTCTTATTGGGCAATTCCTTCCGATGCCCCCTCTGCCAAAAACGGGCATTGGGAACAGGGACCCGGTATGAAGCTGATTGGAAAATTCCAAGAAATCGCAGGAGAAAAGCTGATTGTGGCAGAGGATTTGGGAGAAATTACACCTCAAGTAGAACAATTGGTGAAGGATAGCGGTTTTCCGGGTATGAGAGTGGTGCAGTTTGGATTTTTGGGAGACGATTCATCCATTCACCGTCCTCATCATTACCATCAAAATACCGTCGCCTACACAGGCACCCACGACAACAATACCTTATTGGGTTATCTGTGGGAGCTGGATGAACAAAATAAAAAAACCTTACTGGAATACTGCGGTTATACCGACCCTGATTGGGAACGAGGCTATGACCATATTGTCCGTAGTTTGTTTGTATCCAATGCAGGGCTGGTAATACTCCCTGTTCAGGATTTGTTAAAATACGGTTCCGACACTCGCCTGAACATCCCCGGAAAAGCAGACGGAAACTGGCAATATCGTCTTACCCGTGAACAAATGAACGGTATCGACCGTCAATTTTGGAAGAAGTTAAACCGTCTGTATTCCAGATAATTGTGACTCTGATGTGAACAATTGTGAATTTTTCTGTTTTTCTCTTGTATTTATAAGGAAAATTCAGTATAATAGAGTCAACACAAAGGAGGAATCAAGATGTCTGAAGCATTCAATTTAGAGACACAAGAGGAATGGACCCGATTGCTTCTCATGAGCAAATTCGGGATTGATGAAGTGGAAACGAAGCTGAATATTATCAATGACGAATATCATTTTTTGCATGCATATAACCCTATTGAGCATATTATCAGCCGAAACAAAAGTCCTCAAAATATCATGGAAAAGCTACGGCGGATGGGCTTGGAACCCACCTTGGAAAATGCCAAGCAGCACTTAAATGACATTGGTGGAATCCGTGTCATTTGTTCTGTCATTGAAGATGTTTATACCATTGCAGAACAGTTAGAACGGCAAAATGATATTACCGTGTTAACTGTCAAGGACTACATCAAACATCCAAAACCAAACGGATATCGCAGTTATCACATGATTGTAGAAGTTCCCGTTTTTCTGACCGATCGGGTCACTCCTGTTAAAATCGAGGTGCAGATTCGCACCGTTGCCATGGATTTATGGGCAAGCTTAGAGCATAAAATCTATTATAAATCGGGAATTCAGATTCCGAAGGAATTACAACAGGAAGTCAAGCAGGTCGCAGATGCCATGGCAGCAATCGACCAAAGACTCTGTAGCATGAAGTCAGAGATTTCCAAATATACAACATAAAACAAAAATTCCCGTTCAATCTTCATTGAAAAAAGATTTGAACGGGAATTTTAAATATTGTTCAACAACAAAGCAATCATGGAAACGACAATGTTAAACGCCACTTGTCGATTGATTTTCTCTTTGAAAAACAGCCATGAACAAAGGGCGGTTAAAATCAAGGAAAGAGGATTTTGAAGGAGGGTATAAACCGTAAGATTGATTTTTCCTACTACATACATACTCAACAAAGTAGAGGCATTTGAAACTACAACAGAAAGTGCAGCCACAGCATAAGTACTCCGGGATAACTGTTTGATACTGTAAAGCAAAGAGTGTCGTTCCGTTTTCAATGCCATAACCAGCACGAAAGGAAGCATTAGAACATTTGCCCAAAAACACAAAACGTTATTATTCATCACACTCTCTGCCCGAGAATAGAACTTTATCAGCATCACTGAGCCTCCTGCCTCCAAAAACAACATCATACTGTAGAAGTAACCAAAAAAGTTCATTCTTTCTTTGCCTTCTCGTTTGAGCAAAGGTAAAATCACAATTAACAATAACAGAAAAAAAGAAATTATTTTACAGATACTGACCTCTTCTTTAAAAAACAAAACACCAAACAAAAAGGGAATCACGATTGCGCCTGCAGATGCATACACGCTGATGGTTACAATGTCGGCATAGTCCATCGCCTTTAAAAGCATCAGGTTTGCCAGAATGGAAAGCACCGCCAAAAGCACCGCATAAACAAAGGTAAGACCGTTAATTCTCAAATCCCAACCTGCCATAGAAGCAAAAAACACCATGGCAATCAGGCTGACCACCAGCATGTAAACATTTTTTGCTTGTTCCACGTTGCGAGATAAATTGGTAAACTGTTTTTGCAGCATTTTTGCAGTGGCACTCATCAATGCCAATAAAACAAACAGAAGATAAATCACCGTTTTTCCTCCTTTTTTCTTAATTTTATCATTTTCCTCTTGACAAATCAAGCAATATCATATATAATTATCAGACAAATTTTAACATCAGGAGAGGAATTATGTTTTATTTAATTGAAAAAAACAGTATGGATACGGAATACTTTCTGATTGAAAAATACAAGGATGTGGTTTGTCTGCCCCATGTCCACTATCATGCGGAGTTATTCTTTGTTCTGGACGGAAATGTACAAATGAATTTAGAAACAAAGGTTTATCATTTGAAAAAAGGGGACATGGCGGTTGTTATGCCATACGAAATCCACGATTACCAATCAGTGGAGCAGTCTGACATTTTAGTGGTAGAATTTCCGCTCAAATACATTGCAGAATACAAGACAGTCTTGGAAGGAAAATCCTTTCAAACCCCTGTGATTCAGGTAACACAACCATTGCAATCTCTGCTGACTGAGTTGGTGGAAAATGAAACTCCTCATATTTTTTGTACCAAAGCATTGATTTATT
>SVJP01000133.1 GCA_015068925.1 Oscillospiraceae bacterium | reverse complement strand
GTCAGGATTGGTCAGAGCTTTCATTTCTTCTAACCAAGTCAAAACAGCTTTGTTATTTGTCATAGTGTTAACTCCTTTCTAAAAAAGCACCATTTGGATATATTATACTACATATTTTCGAAAATGTAAATATTTTTTTTAAAAAAATTGTTTTTTCTTTGACAAATCATCAAAAAAACTAAAAAATCACGAAAAAACAAGCTTAAATTAGATTATTTTTGCAAAACAGATCGGATAATGTGCATAATTCTTCCATGGACAGTGCTTCTCCACGGACTCCTGGATCAATTCCTGCCTGAAGAATGGTATCGGAAATTTCCTGTTTGGAGCCTTTGAAGCATCCTGCACCGCAGAAGGAATTCAGCAAGGTTTTTCTTCTTTGGGCAAAGGCTGCTTTTACCACGGTGAAAAATGCTTTTTGATTTTGTGGTTTACAGGTTGGATGAGGTCTTGGGGTAAGTGAAAGAACAATCGAATCCACATTAGGAGCAGGAACAAAAGATTCTGCCGGTACGTGACAAATGATTTCGGGGTGTGCATAAAAGTTTACCGCAATGGTTAGAACACCATAATCCTTTCCGCCCGGTTTGGCTGCAATCCTTTCTGCCACTTCCTTCTGAATCATGATTACAATTTTTGGAAAAGAAATCTCTGATTCTAACAAATACATGATAATCGGAGTGGTGATATAGTAAGGCAGATTGGCTGCGAGAGTAGGCGGGGTTCCTCCGAAATCCTCTTCTATCAGTTTTTGTAAATCTGTTTTTAAAATATCTTGATGGAGTATCGTGACATTGTCAAATTCTTGTAAGGTATCAGCTAATACTTCAGTAAGGCCTTTGTCGATTTCGACAGACACTACTTTTTCTGCACGGGATGCAAGCTCCCAGGTCAGAGTTCCCAAGCCCGGACCGATTTCCAGAACAGGTTTATCTGTAATATTTGCACCTTCTGCAATTGCTTGAAGTACACTTTCGTCTGTTAGAAAGTTCTGTCCGTAGCGTTTGTTAAACTGAAGACCATTTTTTTGCATAATGTGTTTTATTATTTTGGGGTTTGATAATGGGTTCATAAAAATTCCTCCTTTTGCAAAACGGAAAAAGAACGGATCAAAAGATCCGTTCAATGTTTTGTTTAGTTTAAAACGTATACAACCACGTTACGTCTGCCGAAATTTAATGCTTCTTGTCTTGAATCAAAACATAAATCAATTCTGTTTCCCTTGATTGCACCACCTGTATCTGCTGCCAAGGCATAACCATAGGTGAATGAACCATCAGTGGTTTGGATGAACAGTTTGGAACCCAAAGGAATTACTCTGGGGTCAACTGCTACGATACCATATGTGGCACGAATTCCGGTAGCGGTAATTCCATAAAGAGGATCACCGGGCCATTTTCCGCAACTTTCATAACCGATATCGTATCCGGTCGCTTGCATATAATGGGTGGAACGAACAGCAATATTTCCTGCAGATGTATGAACCACATCTAAAAGACCTGCTTCTCTAATTTCTTCTACAGGTTGTTGAGTGACTGTTTCGCTTACAAATTCTTCGGAAACTTTTACACCATTTTCATAACGGATTACATATTGTTTTTGTAATGTTCCGTTCTGCCCCTGTTGCAAAATATTATATTCGCCCTTAGGGAGAGAATAGGTTGTAGATTCATTTACCGAGTAAGGAATTGGTTCATCAACCGTGTAGTAATATTCGTTCACGCGGTTAATGTTTAAGTTCAATCCGTTTGTGATTGCATCTTGCATTGCTGCATTAAATCCATCATGTTCACCAATGATAATATTGTTTTCCTTCAGGAATTCACCAACTGTGGATGCAACAGAGTAGTATGTGGTGGGTACACCATCTATCGTCATAACTACCTGTGATGCTCTTTGGATTGAAATCTGCTGATCCCGCAGTACCTCAACATTTAATGCGGGGGTTACAATATCGCCTTGTTTAATTTCGATATTTTGTTCGGCTAAAATAGCACTTACTGTCCCTTTCATGGTAACAGCTGTTTTGAGTTCTCCCGATCCGTCGTCAATTGTGACATGTTTGATCGTGGTAAAACCGGTTGTGATCATCATACTCAGCAGAAGTACAATGGCGGCAGCAATAGTAAAAAATATTCTGTGAAAAGAACATCTTTTTTGTGCCGTTTTGTTCTGCAACATAACTTTGACCTCCTGTCGTTTTTTTCGAACAATGCGTATTATAACCCAAAAAGGGGGCATTTGTCAACCCCTTTGTTACAAAAATGTTGCAAAACGGTTGCTTTGATATGACGAAAAAGTCAGGAATCATGCGGTATGCAGAAAATAAAAATTTTTTCAAATTTTTTTTAAAAGAGATCAAAAAAATGCCAAATTTTAGAAATAAATGGAAATAATTATCCATAAAATGGAAAAAATTAGGAGAAAAGAAAAGGGTGTTTACAAAACACCCCAAAAAACGGTCAAATAAGCCTCGAATTTTAAAAAGGCTATTAGGATACGTTTGTTATAAAACCTCTCTTAAATCGCTTTTAAATTCGTTTAAGCTACAGAAAATCAGCCATCACATAATTAGCAAGATCAAATCCGTAATCTGTTAATGCAAAACCTTGTTTGTTTTTTTGTAATAAACCATTCTCAGTATGTTTTTTGATAACGGATTCATAGGGAATGATCCAATTGGAACCAAATTGCTGTTCCATTTCTTTATAGATTACACCTTTTGTCAATCGCAAACGAAGTATCAGTGCTTCTCCGATGAAATCAGTAACACATTCACTTGCTTCGGGTTGAATGCTTTTTTCTTGGATTTGTCTGATATAAGTTTCCGGATTTTCCTCCCATGTGTATCGAATTCCGTTTAAATATCCGCTTGCACCAGCACCAAATGCTGCGTATTCATTTGCTGTCCAATAAATCAAATTGTGCAAACATTCAAAATTTGGTTTTGCATAATTTGAAATTTCATATCGAAAAATGCCTTTTTGTGACAATAGAGTTTTCGACAAATGATTCATTCGGCGTTCTTCATCTTCACTCGGAAAGGAAGCAGAAGGAATTTTTGCAAACGGAGTTCCTTCTGCTACTGTCAGAGAATAACAGGAGATGTGCGGTAAATTTAACGCAGTTAATCCTTCTAAGGTTTCTGACCAATCCTCAAAAGTTTGTTCCGGTAATCCATACATTACATCAGCATTGATATTTGAGATATCGGAAGAATATATTAATTCAAGACTATCCAAAAAATCGGTTCTGGAGTGACTTCTGCCAATTCTTTGTAATAATGAATCCTGCCAGGCTTGTAGTCCCAAGCTGATTCGATTTACGCCATATTCCTTCATCACTTTTAATTTTTCTTTTGTTAGTGTTTTGGGATTGGCTTCGACCGTAAACTCAGAAACAGCGTTCGGAAACATTTCTCTTAAATTTTTTAACAACTCACACAACAAGGAGTCAGAAAGGGCGGTGGGGGTACCACCGCCAATAAAAATTGTGTCGAATTTATCAGGAATGTGTTCTTTACTTTGTCGAATGTGCATCATCATTGCTGATACATATTCTTGCATCAACTCTTCTTTTCCGGCATAGGAATTAAAGTCGCAATAAGGGCATTTTGATTTGCAAAAGGGAATGTGAAGATAAAGTCCTTTCATAGCATTAATCAATCGGGCTTCAAGATGGACATAAAAGCTTCTTGCGGCACTGTTACGCTACCAACCTGACGCATCCGTTTCTTTCCTTCCTTTTGTTTTTCCAATAATTTTTTCTTTCTGGTAATATCCCCCCCATAACATTTTGCAAGTACATCTTTTCTCATTGCTTTGACTGTTTCACGGGCAATGATTTTACTGCCGATTGCTGCCTGAATGGGGATTTCAAACAACTGTCTCGGAATTACTTCTTTTAATTTTTCCGCAATTCTTCTGCCTCGTGCATATGCTTTTTCTTCGTGGACAATAAAAGACATTGCATCCACCATATCACCATTTAACAAAATATCCAATTTTACCAGTTTAGAGGGTTGATAATCGGACAGTTCATAATCAAAAGAAGCATATCCTCTGGATAACGATTTTAGTGTATCAAAAAAATCATAGATGATTTCATTTAACGGAAGAATATAGTGAAGACTTGCACGGTCGGTATCGATATATTGCATATCCTTAAAAATTCCACGTCTTTCCTGGCAAAGCTCCATAATATTCCCTACGTAGTCAGTCGGAGTCATAATAGTTGCTTTTGCCATAGGTTCATCGATATGGTCGATTTCAGCAAGTGGAGGAAGATTTGCAGGATTTGAGATTTCTATCATTTCTCCGTTGGTTTTGTATACATTGTATATAACACTGGGTGCCGTGGTGACCAAATCAAGATTATATTCACGCTCCAAGCGTTCTTGAATGATTTCCATATGCAAAAGCCCCAAAAATCCACATCTGAAGCCAAATCCTAATGCGAGAGAGGTTTCCGGTTCAAAAACAAGAGATGCATCATTCAATTGTAATTTTAACAGGGCTTCTCTTAAATCATCATATCTTGCACCGTCAGCGGGATAGATTCCGCAGAATACCATTGGATTTACCTGTTGATATCCGGGTAACGGTTCCGAAGCTCCGCTTTTTGCTGTTGTAACCGTATCACCAACACGGGTATCTGACATGGTTTTGATAGATGCGGCAATGTATCCAACCTCACCTGCAGACAGTTTATCAGATAGAACGGTACCGTTTGCTTTTAAATAACCTACCTCCACTACTTCAAAGGTTTTATCAGTCGCCATCATTCGAATCATATCACCGGATTTTAAGGTTCCTTCTACCACTCTGACGTAAACAATTACTCCTTTATAAGCATCATAATAGGAGTCGAAAATCAATGCTTGTAGAGGTTTGGATTTATCTCCTTGAGGTGCGGGTATTTTTTGTATAATTTGCTCTAAAACTTCTTCAATTCCAATACCATTTTTAGCAGAAATTAACGGAGCATCAGAAGCTTCTATTCCTATAATATTTTCAATTTCTTCTTTGACATAATCCGGTCTTGCGCTGGGTAAATCAATCTTGTTGATTACAGGTAAAAGTTCCAGGTTGTGATCTACTGCCAAATACGTATTGGCAAGGGTTTGTGCTTGTATACTTTGCACTGCATCGACCACCAAAATAGCCCCTTCGCAAGCCGCCAGAGAACGGGAAACTTCATAATTAAAATCAACGTGTCCCGGTGTGTCAATCAGATTAAAAATATATTCCTCACCATCTTTCGCCTTGTGAACCAAACGGACGGCACGAGCTTTGATGGTAATTCCTCTTTCGCGTTCCAAATCCATATTGTCTAATAACTGTTGCTCCATATCACGTTGACTG
>SVJP01000004.1 GCA_015068925.1 Oscillospiraceae bacterium | reverse complement strand
ACTGTCTGGCATTCATTTTGATAAAATATCCCTTCCTTTTTCTTGGTCTGCCAGCCTGTCGATAGGTTTATCGACAGGCTGAAATCCCATAAAAAATGGGATTTTTCTTTGTTTTACAACCTTTTTGCTACAAAAACAACCGCCTCTCGTCGTATCCTTGTACGACTTCGGGTAACCAAAAACAAGAAAACCACTTGCTTTTGCTCAGTTTTTTCGTTCTGAACATTTTTTTCTATTCCCCTACTAAGAAAATGTTATAATAAATTTACATCCCCTTCTGTTTTTTCATCATTGAGATATAAACAATAATCTTCTTGTTTACGGGCACAAAAATAGCTCCGATATTTCCTGGGTCTGCTTTTGCACATTTTATAAAACCAATCGGAAAAATAAACCTCGGAAGAAAATCCATATTTTTCTGCAATATCCTTAATTCTCAAATCCGTATATTCCAAATCAAAGCTGGCTGCTCTTAAAATTTTCTTTTGAAGATACTGTTTAATATTAAATCCAAATTTTTTCGGAATGGTATGAGTTAATGTGGAATAAGACATTCCCACCTTTTGCGAAATTTCCTCCAACGTCAATGAATGAGACAAATTTTTTTCCAGATAATCGAATAAAAAATGATACCGTTTTCCCAACAATAACCGTTCTTTCATGTAATCCTCCACCTCTTTCAACAACGGAGTCAGACTTTGCATCACCAATCCGGGCAATAATAACTGGTTTGCAATGGATTCCGATAATACCGTATCCCTAATTCTTTCAATAATTCCTTCTTCATCCTTATAGTAACGAAATCCCCGCAACACAGAAAAAATATCATCACAACTGAATAAATCAAAATAAAAATACAAACTGATTTTTTTCGTTCCGGGATAAAAATGGGATTGAAATTCTTCTTCCTTAATGCATGGATAAACATAAATATATCCTGCTTCAATGGGGGTATTTCCTTGCTTGGTTTCAATATAGCCTCCGCCTTCTATGATGTAATAAACGATATTGGCATTATCCCGCACACGATTAATATGAGGCACCTTATAATAATCGGTAAATTCCACATACTGGTGCTCGTAAATATAAAAATCCGCATGATTGATCAAAAGCTCCAAATCAATATTTTCTAATACCCTGGCTCCAAGCATTCCTCGTTTTTGCATCTTGATCCCCCTTTTTCTGATAGCCGAAAAAAGCTGCTCATTAGCAGCTTTTCCCATTTTAATTATTTTTATTATTTGTAAGACAATACTTCGCTTTCTCCCAAATCTTCCCCAACATAGGGTTGAACTGTATATGAGTTTTCTGCAGTTATGGCTTTTCCGTATGCCCGAATCGCAAACTGTGCATCGGGAACTGCGGTAGCTGGTTCTCCGTTGGGGTTACAAGCTGCCAAAGTTACAGTATCCTCTGGCTTTGCAGTGTTCCACAATTTCACACCATATTCCAAATATGTTTCCCCTGTATTAAAGGAGCTTAACTTATGATAAGAGAAAATCGTGGGAGTCCCATTTTCTTCTTTAAACCAATTGTAAGATGCATCTTCAACAATTCCGGGAGTTACTTCGGGAATCTGTTCAAAACTCACTTCCACAGTAGTTGCCTGATTTACGGTTAAAGTAACCTGATTATTACTTACTACATAATCTGCACCGTTTACCTTCACTTTGGGAAGATAATTTTCATCAGGAGTCAGATTCAATGTGATAGAATTTCCTTCTGTTACATAAAAATCAGAGGTAATTGCTACACCATCTTTGGTTACCGTTCCGTTTTCCCCTGCAGTTACGCTTACGGTATAGCAAGGAGTTTCTGTGATTACAATGTCATCCAGGTACATGTTTCCGCCACTGGTGATTCTGAACATCAAAGGCTGACTGGAAGTAGTCGCTCCACCTGAAATTGAATTTACAGTAAAGGTGCAAGAATAATTCTGCCAAGCAGTAGTTGCACTGTATTTTCCTGTATTACTATTTAATTGCGCATGGGTAACGACAGCAGGAGTCGTAGTCATGTTACCATTAAAGAAAGCAAGATATACTGTTTCATTGTCATCCGCTTTCATCTTCCAGTTAATGGTATAGGTATATCCTTTTTTATATTTGATTGCAGCACTGTTTCTTGCAACCAATAACACTCTTCCGTTAGGATTCACAAGCTTCAGACATTTTCCTGTTCCGTCTGCGCCGGGAGAAACATTTGATAAACTATCCGTACCTGCTGTGTTGTCACGCAAATACCAGTTTCCTGTTCCTTCACCGTTATCATTCAAAACAGTAGTAGTTGCCGCACCTACAGTGGTCATCATTCCTGCCAGCATTGCAAGGCACAATGCCAATAAAATCATTTTTTTCATTTGATTCAATCCTTTCTGATTCCTTATTTATACTACTAAAAGTATAGTTTAATTATATAAAAAGGATTCAAGAAAGTCAATCATATATTCTGTCATAAAACTTCAGATTTCAGGCAAACAAAACCGCAAGGACGAATCCTTGCGGTTTTGAATTCTATGAATTATTCATAATCAGGAGTCGTTTCGCTTCCCGTTTCGGTGCCGATATAAGGCAAGATGGTATAAGTTTGGTCTGCGGTGATTGCACTTCCGTACACTCTGATTGCAAACATTGCACCGGGAACTGCTTTTGCCGGTTGCTCTGTTGCAGAATCATAAGCAGGCAAGGTTACTTTATCCTCTGGTTTTGCATTATTCCACAATTTTACACCATATTCCAAATCGGTTTCCCCTGTGTTAAAGTCAGCCAGCTTATGATACGTGAAGATGGTTGCTTTTCCGTCTACTGTCTTAAACCAGCTGTAAGATGTGCTGTCTCCTGCAAATCCGGGAGTAACATCGGGAATCCGTTCGAAGGTTACTGCAACGATGGTAGCTTCTGTAACAGTCAATGTAATCTGATTGTTTGTTACAGTATAATCAGCTCCGTTTACCTTTGCCTTTGCAACATATTTGTCATCGGGAACCAAAGTCAGAGTAACGGCTGAGCCTTCCTCTACTTCGAAGGAGGCAGGAACCGGTTCTCCATCCTTTGTAACAGAACCGTTTTCTCCTACTGTTACACTAACGGTATACATGGTGGGTTCTTCCACTTCGGGCAGTCTGTCTGCTTCCCAAGCCAATACGGGCAATCCGTTGTTGTACTCGGTCTTGTTTGCAATGAATGCAGAACCTAAAGCAGAAGCAGTTACGGTAGAAGGTGTTGCAGATTTGTAACTGTTGTTTACTACCAAAGTTCCTGCTGCAATTTTTTCATCGTCTGTAGGATAATCGGTAGGTGTATCATCGTTGGCATTTTTGTAACCTGTGGCTGCAAACTGACCGTAATCGGTATAACAGTTATTCAGAGTGACATAAGTTTCGGTGTGCCATATTCTTCCGCCCTTAAAGGCACCGCCTACTGCCACCTCAGTATCTTTATAACCGATGGTTTTAATGCCGGTAGCATAACAGTTGGTAAATACAGTGTGGTCAGTAATCAAACCTCCGCGACTACTACCCATATCAGTAACACAACCTACGAAAGCACCCATATAACCGTCTGTATGCTGATACAGATTTTTTAGGGTTGCATTTCTTACAAAACAGTTTTCAATGGTAGAACCACCATCTGAACCTGCTAAAACACCTGTTTTAAAACCGGATACATAAGCATTTTCAAATCCGAGGTTTTTGATGGTTGCGCCATACATTGCGTAGAAAAAGCCACGGGTATTTGTTGTGGTTTCTTCAATTCTCATGTTTTTAATCACATGATTGTTCCCATCAAAGGTTCCCTTAAATGCATTTCTTGTATCGGGACCGGTTGCGATACCCATAAAGTCAGTCACACCGGTCATATCGATATCGTTCATCAATTTATAGTGTGCAGTCTGATATGATGAGTTTTCTACCACAAGTTCAGCCATCTTCTTCAAGTCTGCCACATTGGTGATTTGATAAGGACGATTTTCAGTACCATTTCCCATACCATTTGTGAAAATCGTATTATCGGGAGCGGCATCCAGTTTGTCTTTTTCCCATGCTAAAACAGGCAAGCCATAATTATAGGTAGCTTTACTGTCAATGAATGCATCACTTAACTTACTTGCAGTTACATCTGCAACAGTTGCAGACTTATAACTGTTATTCACTACCAGAACACCTGCTGCGATTTTTTCATCATCAGTATAATATTTGGGGTCTTCTGCTTTGCTCTGATATCCTTTAGAGGAGAACTGACCGCAATCGGTGTAACAATTATTTAAGGTAGTGTAAGGCATGGTATTCATATACCCGGTACCCTTAAAACCACCGCCGACCGTCACTTCTGTACCGTTATACCCAATGGTAGTAATATCAGTAGAATAACAATTGTTAAAAACAGTATGGTCGGTAATCAAGCCACCGCGGTTACCCATATCTACAGAACAACCTACAAATGCAGCCATGTTATTGTCTGCCCAGGTACCGCCATATACTTGCTTCAAGGTAGCCTTTCTTACATAACAGTTGGTAATGGTAGAACCGCCTTCTGCCGCTGCCAGAACACCAATCTTGGCAGAACCTTCTATGTAAGCATTTTCAAAACCTAAGTTTTTAATAGTAGCACCATACATTGCAAAGAAAAATCCGCGGGCATTTGTTGAGTCGGTGATTGACATATTTTTAATCACATGATAGTTTCCGTCAAAGGTACCTTTGAATGCATTTCTGGTATCAGTGCCGGTAGCAATACCAACAAAGTCTTCGACACCACTCATGTCGATATCATTCATCAAAATATAGTGTGCTGTCTGATAACCATAGCCTTCTTTCACAAGTTCTGCCATCTTCTTGATATCGGCAACTGTGGTGATTTCATAAGGATCAATTACAGACCCGTCACCGATTCCGTTTGTAAATACAGTATTGGTTGCAGAAGCTACTTTATTGGTCAGCTCAACCTTCAATTCGTCCACCTGGAAAGAACCACTGGGGAAGTTGGTCATAGGTCTCATACCCAAAGTCAAGGAGGAAGAATCCTTCACATTTCCGGAACCATCTGTAATTTCTTTTACTTTAAATTCTTTTTCTACATACTGCCATTGGTCTGTTACTCTAACTTTAAATACATCACGGTATGCAGGTGGAGTAGAAGAATCTGTGTCAAAAGTTACCTTATCGCCAGAGTTCAACCATAAGTTTACATCGTTTGTACCGGAAAGGTTACCTTTTACATACACGGAAATCTTATAAGTATTTCCTGTTTTCAAAGTAATCATATGATTTGTCAGAATACGAGGTCTGTAGTCGGGTCCGCGGGTTACGGTTGTTCCGTCACTCTTCTTATCTTCAACAGTCTCGTTGGGTACCATAGCCAACTCAATTGCACCCGCTGTGCCGTTTGCACCGGGAGTGATGTAACGAAGAGTTGCATCTGCAACTCCGTTCAGGTCGTAAGTTTTTTGAGTTCCATCTTCTGCAGTATACTTTCCGTTGTCAATTGCAGTCTTCCAGCTGGTTGCTATAACACTTTCCGTTTCAACCGGATAGTACATCAGGTCCCAAGCTGCACCTACGGTGATTCCTGTCATCATGCTTACAAGCATGCACAGGCAAGTCATAAGTACTAAAGCCTTTTTCATGAAAATCTTCCTTTCTTTTTTTATTTTTTGTAAATTTTCACAAGCTTAGTTATATTATAGCATAAATTGGAGTCTATGTCAATCTTTTTTTAAAAAATTTTGGTCAGGATTTAAAAATTCCTTTAATAATAGGAAGTAACAGCAAAGAAATGACTACACCGCCGGCTCCCTGCACCAGATTCCCGGGAACGGAAGCCCAAGCACCCTCGCCAAAAATCAGAGTTTCATAAATCAAATATCCCAACGCCATCAAAAGCTCTCCGACGATTGCTCCCGACAATGCAAGGGGAAAGGATTTTTTTCTTTGATAAATCAATGCCGCCGCCAAAGCGGTAATTCCTTTGATGACAAATGTTCCCGGAACATATACACCGTATCCGCCCAATAAATCCGCCAGGGCAGACCCGATTCCTGCGGAGCATGCTCCATAGATCGGGCCCAACAAAAAGCCTGCCAACAGCACAAATCCGTCTCCCGGATGAATGTATCCATTAATAGTAGGAATTTTAATTATCGAAGTTCCCACAAAGGTCAAGGCGGCAAACACCGCCGCCATCACTAATTTTTTAATTTTCATTGATACCACCTCTCTTTTATTATAGCATCTTGCAGTATTTTCGTCAACCGTTTCAAAAAGTTTTTCTTTTTTGCAAAAACAGATTGACAATTGAATCACAATGATTTATAATTAAAGTACCATCTGACGGTCGGGATATTTCCTTGCCGAAAGATTGCTCAAAACTGACGCTGAAGAACTGTCTGAGGCATAAGAAAACAACCCATGTTTTTTGCACCCCTCAGGCAGGGGTGTATATTTTTTTGAAAGGAAGAACAAAATGGAAGCAAGAGTTGCCATTATCGGCATTATTGTAGAAAACCCCGACTCGGTGACCCAATTGAATCGCATTTTGCATGATTACAGCTCAATCATTATCGGACGAATGGGGCTTCCCTATCGGGAAAAAGAAATTTCCATCATCAGCATCGCAGTTGACTCCACCGTTGAAGAAATCAGCGCACTTTCGGGAAAAATCGGACGGTTACCGGGAGTCAGCGCAAAGGCGGTTTATTCCAAAACAACACAGAAAGGACGAGAAGAAAATGTATAATCCAAAATCCAAAAAAGCAGAAGAATTTATTGATCATCAGGAAGTGCTTGACACTCTTCAATATGCAGAGGCAAACAAGCATAATGAGGCATTGATTGATGAAATTTTACAAAAAGCAAGAGAATACAAAGGTCTTTCTCACAGAGAAGCAGCGGTATTGCTGGATTGTGACATTCCTGAAAAAAATAAGGAAATTGAAGAACTGGCGGCAAAAATCAAGCAGGATTTTTATGGTAACCGTATTGTGATGTTTGCTCCTCTTTATTTGTCCAACTATTGCGTCAACGGTTGCGTTTACTGCCCCTATCATGCACAAAACAAAACCATTCCGAGAAAAAAACTGACTCAAGAAGAAATTAAAAAGGAAGTCATTGCTCTTCAGGACATGGGTCACAAGCGTTTGGCGTTGGAAGCAGGGGAGGACCCTGTAAACAATCCCATTGAATACATTTTGGAAAGCATCAAAACCATTTACAGCATTCAGCATAAAAACGGTGCAATCCGCAGAGTGAACGTAAACATTGCCGCCACCACGGTAGAAAATTACCGCAAGCTGAAAGAGGCAGGCATCGGCACATATATTTTATTTCAGGAAACCTATCACAAAGAAAGCTATGAAAAGCTGCATCCCACAGGTCCCAAGCACAATTATGCTTACCACACAGAAGCCATGGACAGAGCTATGGAAGGGGGCATTGACGATGTGGGCTTGGGCGTACTGTTCGGATTGGAGCTTTACCGCTATGAATTTGCTGCACTTTTAATGCACGCGGAACATCTGGAAGCAACGTTTGGGGTCGGACCCCATACCATCAGCGTTCCTCGTATCAAACGGGCGGATGATATCGACCCCGATGTATTCGACAACGGCATTAATGATGATATTTTTGCAAAACTGATTGCTTGTATCCGTATTGCGGTTCCTTATACGGGCATGATTATTTCCACCCGCGAATCCAAGGAATGCCGTGAAAAAGTATTGCATTTAGGAGTTTCGCAAATCAGCGGTGCTTCCCGCACCAGCGTAGGCGGTTATGCAGAAGAGGAACCGGAGGAAGAAAACTCCGCACAATTTGACATCAGCGATAATCGTACTTTAGATGAGGTGGTTCGTTGGCTCATGGAAATGGGGGATATCCCCTCCTTCTGTACCGCTTGCTATCGGGAAGGAAGAACGGGAGATCGTTTTATGACCCTTTGCAAAAACGGACAAATTCTGAATTGTTGTCATCCCAATGCGTTGATGACCTTAAAAGAATATTTAGAGGATTATGCAACCGAACCCACCAAAAAAATCGGTTATGAGCTGATTGAAAGAGAAATTGAACGGGTTCCCAATCCCAAAGTCAAAGAACTGGTTAAGGAAAAGCTGAAAGCCATCGGCGAAGGAAAGCGTGATTTTCGCCTGTAAGGAGGAACGGGTATGAGCTTGAATGATACTGCATCCGCAAACAGGGTGCATATTGCTTTTTTCGGAAAGCGAAACGCAGGAAAATCCAGCATTATGAATGCCGTTACTGCTCAAAATATTGCTCTTGTTTCTGACGTGGCGGGAACCACCACCGACCCTGTCTATAAAACCATGGAGCTTCTTCCCATCGGCCCTGTCATGATGATTGACACCGCAGGAATGGACGATAATCAGGGAGAATTGGGTGCTCTTCGCGTCAAAAAAACAAAGCAGGTTTTGAATAAAACCGATGTAGCGGTTTTGGTGGTAGATGCATCACGGGGCATTTCCCAAATGGAGCAACGATGGATTTCCCTCTTTGAAGAGAAAAAAATTCCCTATGTGACCGTTTATAACAAAATAGATTTGGCAAAGGCACCCGAGGGTGCACTATCGGTCAGCGCTGTAACGGGAGAAGGAATAGAAGCTTTGAAAAACACCCTTGTGCATTTGGCAAAACCCCAACAACTTCCCTCTCCGATAGAGGGGTTGGTAGAATCGGGAGATACGGCGATTTTGGTCACACCCATCGACGCTTCTGCTCCCAAGGGTCGGTTGATTTTACCTCAGCAACAAACCATCCGTGCTCTGTTGGATGCAGATGCGGCGGCAATCGTGGTAAAAGAAACTATGCTGGAAGAAACATTAAAAAAATACCCCAATCCCAAACTTGTAATTACCGACAGTCAGGTATTCGGGATGGTTGCAAAATTGACAAAAGGGGTCGCACCCTTAACATCCTTTTCTATTTTAATGGCACGGCAAAAAGGAGACTTGGAATTGACCGTCCAAGGGGTCAAGGCATTGGATACTGTGAAGGATGGAGATAAGATTTTGATTGCGGAAGGATGCACCCATCACCGCCAATGCGAGGATATTGGAACGGTGAAGCTGCCCAATTGGATTCGGGAATACACAGGGGTAAACCCCGAGTTTGTTTTCTGCAGCGGAACGGAATTTCCCGAAGAGTTATCCCAATATAAGATGGTGATTCATTGCGGTGGATGTATGCTCAATGCACGGGAAATGAAATACCGCCAGAAATCCGCAAAGGATGAGCAAATTCCCATTACCAACTACGGCATTGCCATTGCTTATATGAAGGGGATTTTGTCCAGAAGCTTAGAACCTTTTCCTGATTTGTATCAAAAACTTCACTCCTGACGAAATAAGGCTCCCTCTTCGAGGTAGCTGTCAGCATAGTTGACTGAGGGAGTCCTCAACCTATATTTTTAAAGGAAAACAACCATGAGATTACCAAAAGAATTTTATTTGCAATCTGCTGAAACTCTCGCCCCTCTCTTGTTAGGAAAATTGATTTGTGTACAAAAGGGGTCGGAGGTGTTTCGTTATAGAATTACAGAAACAGAATGTTATCAGGGAGAGGATGACACCGCCTGTCACGCCCATAAAGGAAAAACCCCTCGCACCGAAATCATGTATCGGGAAGGTGGATATGCTTATATTTACCTTTGCTACGGGATGCATCATCTGCTCAATATTGTCACAGGAGAAAAAGATGTTCCCCAAGCGGTGCTGATTCGGGGAGTAGAACAGTTCCCGGGCCCCGGCAGAGCCACCAAAGCCATGGGCATCACCAAGGATTGGAACGGAGAGGATTTGTGTTCCTCCAAGCGGTTTTGGTTGGAAGATGACGGTACCCTTCTCCAATACCAAACAGGCAAGCGAATCGGCATTGACTATGCCGAACCAAAAGACCGAGAACGGCCTTGGAGATTTTTTACTACAATTTAAAATAGGAGCGCCCCTGTTGGCGCTCCGTTTTTCCAATCATATTATTTTGTTAATTCTGTCTGCAACTATATTTTTTACTCTGTAATCCATACAGTTTGGGTATTTTCCTCCCATTCCACCAAACAATCAAAACTTTCTGCAACCGCTCTGAGAGGAACCATAGTTTTTCCGTCCATTATTTGTGCAGGAACATCTATCATAATTTCCTGACCATTTTTATAAAGTTGATTGCTTCCAATCTGGAAAGAAACAGTAATAGCTCCACGGCTTGATGTCACGGTTTCTGTTTCCTCATTCCATTCTACTGTTGCTCCCAACGCTTCAAATATCGCACGTAAAGGAACCAAAGTTCTGTCGTTTTCAATAATAGGTATCTGGTCAAATTCTATTTTTTTCTGATTTAGAAAAACCAGAACATAATTTCTGTATTGGACTGGTATCGTCCCCAACTCGGTATTACCGAAAATTTTTTTCCACTGATTTTGTGTACCGGAATAATAAACATCTGTTAAGTCATTGCATTGATAAAATGCATTTTTTCCGATAAAAGTTACACTATCCGGAATGGTTATGCTTGTTAAGCTTTCACAATTATAAAAAGCATCTTCGTCAATGATAGTTACATGCTCCGGAATAATAATATTTTTTAAATTTTCACAACCGAAAAAAGTTCCTACACTAATGGACGTAATACCATTTGGCAGGTTAATATTTGTTAAGTTTTCGCAATAGCAAAAAGCATCCGTTTCAATAGAGTTTATGCTTGGAGGAAGAATAATATCAGTTAAGCTTTTGCAACCAATAAAAGCCTCATTACCAATGAAAGTTACACCGTCAGGAACCTCGTAAGTAGAATCGGTTTTGCCTATTGAATATCGAATCAGACCGGTTTTATCCTTATTAAACAAATTTCCGTCAACAGCGCAATAACTCGGATTGTTTTCTGCTACCGTAAATTTTACCAAACCGGAACAACCGGAAAATGCAGCCTCTTCAATCCATGTCACGCTGTCGGGAATCACTATTTCTGTTATATCAGAACAGCCGGAGAAAGCTTCAGAACTACTAATAATATCGAAACTTTCACTTATCGATGTCACCGGATATCCGCCCAATTCAGACGGAATTGTAATCGTTCCGCTTGCAGATTCGTCACACTTTATGATGATTGCACGGTCGTTGAAAATAGTATAGGTAAAAAGCCCTTCCGTTTGTTCGGTTGATGCACTGCCTGCTGCTGACAAAGCAAAAAATAGTAATACAACAGATAAAAGACCAATTATTTTTTTCATATCGATCCCTCCTCACCTTCATTGTACCACATATTTTCTCCTTGTGTCAAGATTTACCGCACAATCCTCTCCACAGCAATGGTTTTTCCCGTGGCAGGGTCGACAGTAAAGAGGGCACCTCTGAGTTCTGTTTCTCCTTGTGCCTCCACATAGCGGTGATTCATCCGATTCACAAACCGCTCCACCGCAACATTCACATCCATTCCCAAAACAGAATGAACCACACCCGTCATGCCGATATCGGTAAGATATCCCGTTCCGCCGGGCAAAATCCGTTCGTCCGCTGTCTGAATATGAGTATGAGTGCCAAACACCACGCTGACAGACCCATCCAGATAATTTGCCAACGCCAGCTTTTCGCTGGTGGCTTCTGCATGAAAATCCACAACGATAATGTTGCATTCTTTTTTCAATTCCTTGACCAACTGCTCTCCCACGCGGAAGGGACAATCAAGAGGCTCCAAGCCAACCCGACCCATCAGATTGATGACACCGACCTGATACCGACCCAAATCAACAATCATAGAACCTGTTCCGTAAGCCGAAGGCGGATAATTCCCCGGACGGATAATGGACAAACCATCATCAAACATACTGACAATATCCCGATTTCCCCAAACATGATTTCCCGTAGTAATAATATCTGCGCCGTTTGCCATCAGTAAATCATAATCGGAACGACGGATACCGTTCCCTCCTGCGGCATTTTCACCGTTTACAATACAAAGGTCAGCCTCCGTTTCCCGTTTTAACTGCCTCAGATGCCGCTCAATGCACTCTCTTCCCGGTTTGGCTACCACATCACCTATTGCAAGAATTTTCATTTTAAGCCCCCTTCCAAGCCCTATGAAACATCACGGGCGGCATTACTGCCGCCCGGTCACATTCTTATTCGCTCTATTATTTTGCATAATCAATCGCTCTGGTTTCACGAATCACATTTACCTTAATCTGACCCGGATATTCCATTGTCCGTTCAATTTCTTTTACAATGTCACGGGCAATGACTACCATTTTTTCATCGTTTACATCATCGGGTTTTACCATGATTCTGATTTCACGTCCTGCCTGAATGGCAAAAGACCGTTCTACTCCGTTGAAGGAGTTTGCGATTTCTTCCAACTGTTCTAACCGTTTGATATAGGTTTCTAAGTTTTCACGCCGCGCACCGGGTCTTGCCGCTGAGATGGCGTCTGCTGCCTGAACCAGGCATGCGACCAATGTGGTTGCTTCGACATCGCCATGATGCGCCATAATAGCATGAATAATTTCTTTGCTTTCTCCGTACTTCTTAGCCAAATCTGCACCAATTGTAACGTGAGATCCTTCAATTTCATGGTCAACAGATTTTCCAATATCATGAAGCAAACCTGCACGCTTCGCCTGGGCTACATCCGCACCCAATTCTCCTGCCATAATCGCAGCCAAATGAGCAACTTCGATAGAATGCTTCAACACATTCTGACCATAACTGGTTCTGAAACACATTTTACCCAGCAATCTGACCAATTCAGGATGAAGACCATGCACTCCTGTTTCAAAGGTTGCCTGTTCACCCTCATTTTTAATTTTGGTTTCAACTTCTCTCTTCGCACGTTCTACCGATTCTTCAATTCTTGCAGGATGAATTCTGCCGTCAGAAATCAGTTTTTCAAGGGCAATCCGGGCAGTTTCCCTGCGAACCGGATCAAAACCGGACAGAATGACTGCTTCCGGAGTGTCATCAATAATCAAATCGATACCGGTCAAGGTTTCCAGAGAACGAATGTTTCTTCCTTCACGACCGATAATTCTGCCCTTCATTTCGTCATTGGGCAGAGGCACCACCGACACGGTAGTTTCTGTTACATGATCTGCAGCACACTTCTGAATTGCCATACCAATGATATTTTTTGCTTTCTTTTCTGCCTCATCCTTGGCACGCATTTCCACGTCCTTAATCATGATTGCCATTTCATGCTTCACTTCATTTTCTGCATTCTTCAACAGCAAATCTTTTGCTTCCTGAACGGACATGCCTGCAACCTTTTCCAATTCAGCCAACTCTTTTTCATAAAGTGCTTGAGTCTTACCCTTTAATTCTTCTACTTCTTTTTCCTTCTGAGCAATGGCGGCTTCTTTTTTCTCCATTGTCTCAGTTTTCTTGTCCAGCTGCTCTTCCTTTTGTTGAATTCGTCTTTCCTGGCGAGTAATTTCGTTTCGCCGTTCTTTAATTTCCTTATCACATTCATTGCGCAGTCTGTGACTTTCTTCTTTTGCTTCCAGCAATACCTCTCGCTTTTTGCTTTCAGCAGATTTATATGCATCATTTAAAACAGTCTTTGCTTGTTCTTCTGCACTTCCCAATTCTGCTTCAGCTACTTTTTTGCGATATGTAATTCCCAACCGGAAACCAACAATAAACAACACAACCGCTGCTACAACTGCACCAATAAGGATTCCCATTTGACTCATCAACCAAACACCTCCTTACTCGTTGTTTCGGGCTCCCGTAAGCATCAAAAAAACGCTTCGGAAACCGCTGTTTATCCCATAATACCTTGATAGTATCCCGAGATCGGTAAATTTACCGATTTCAATGGCGGTCAACATCCAAAAGCGCTTATACTATATTTCACCTGTTTCTCAACAAATGATTATTGTATTTTCAATAAATATCACTCAATCGAAAATATTTTCGTATAGATTCTTTTACCGAAAGCAACGGCTTTCTTCTATCATATCGCTCCCAACCACAAGAGCGCCACCATAATATATAAGAATACAATACTATTGTAATACAAAAATCCCTTTCTGTCAAGAGGTTTTGCAGATGTAATTTACTTTTAACATAAAATTTATTTAATCTGCTATCATTTCGATTGAAAAAGAGAACATCATTCTCTCGACTTACTCTTCACTTGCCTCTCTCCTTGGAGAAGATTGAGTTGCAAATTAATCTTGAAAGAAGTGTTATAAATTTTTTCCTAAGAGTAATTCCCCATATTTACCAAAACTATCATTCATCATTACAGAAGAATTTACACGACGTGCCGAAATCGATACGCCTACTCCCTGGTCCGTGGCATAGACTTTTCTTGGTTTTTTGCTTTGGTCGCAACAAAGTTGCTCTGTTGCTTGCAGCTTAAAGTTTCGTTGCTCGTAACACAGTTACTCACTTGCTCGGGGCATGGGCTTTTCTGTGTCCAGTCTCCAACCTCCCATAGCCGATCGACTAAGCAGTTCGCCGGTTCTCAAACAGAAAATTAAAATCTATTTTCTTGGTTTGAGAAAGCCTTACTTACGGCTTGCTCTCCCTATTCGAGGCATAGGCTTTTCTGCATAAAAAAGAACCGACGCAAAAGCATCGGTTCTAATTAGCTGATTATTCAGCTTGTAATTCTTATTTGTAGAACGCAGGAACTGCATCGAAGTTCTTGTAAACAACGATATCTCTAACAGTACCTTTGTACTTACGAACTACTACGAAGTCGCCAGCCTTAATGTCAGCAGCGCTACCGGTCTTAACAGCCAATTCATCACTTGCCATGTTAGTATCAACAACTACGATACGAGCAGAGCCATAGTTAGCTACGAAGGAAGCATCAGTATCTTCGATAGCGGAATCAACAGTCATAACCTTAGTGTTAGTGTTCTTTTCAACTACGAAACCAGTACCCAAGAACAGACGAGCATAGTCGTTTCTTCTGAAGGTGTTATCCCATGTCTGGAATTCGTCTACGAGATAGTAACCATCTTCGTATTCTTCAGCCAGGCAAGGTCTGGGATATACTCTGTCAACACTGGAGATTGCACCAGCTGTATCAGTAGCATACATGATGATCTGTCCGGGATATGCGCCGTAAGCGATAGCAGCGGATTCACCATACATGGTTTCATAAGTATCATTGATGAAGAAGATATCATCAGTCTTAGTGGTCTTAGTAACGGTCTTACCTTCCTGAATCATGGTCAGGCTCAGTACGATTTCGTCATCAACCTTAGTGGTAGCTACGCTCTGGATTACTGCGATGTTGCTTTCCAGGTCAACTTTACCATCAGTGGTGTAAACGATCATACAAGTTACAATACCGTTCTTATCAACATCACAAACCTTGAAGTTGTAAGAAGTGTTGTTGCTCAGGCTGGTGTACTTAGTAGCCTTCAGATTGTCTTCGTCGAAGTCTTCGTTTGCAGGCAGAGTAAATACAACAGTGTCAGCGTTCAAGGAGTAGCTTCCGATCAGCTTATCGCTGTGAGTCAGGTAGCCACGTTCTTTTGTTCCATCCAACTTGGTGATTCTGGTGATCTTACCAGCATCGTTGGTCTTCAGAGATACAATGTATTCATCGGTCAAACCTTCAGAACCATTGATCTTCAGAGCAGTTGCCAGAGCGTTTCTGTCAGCAGCCTGGCTCATGTTGTAAGAAGAACCATCTACTCTTACGGTAGTAGCCATCTTATATTCAACCTGGTCGCCATTAGAATTCAAGGTGTACAGAGTGATGTCTCTGCCTTCTACGATACCATCGTATACGAATTCAAAGTTATCCAGAACTGCAGCGGTGTCAGAGAAAGCAATGTCACCGTTGAAGTCTAAGAAGAAGATACCTTCATCTTCGATAGCGAAAGAATTAACGGACAGAACACCGTCAGTTTCATAAGCTTCGCCGTCGATGTAAACTTTCTTGTTAGCGATAGAAGTTACAGCACCTTCGATGGTGTGGTTGCAAGCAACGATCTTCAGAGCATCTGCATCTTTAACGTAGTCCTTACCGGAGGTAGGATATACATCAGAGTAGATGGACAGAACGTCATCTTCAGCCAAATCAGCCAAAGTCAGAGCAGCACCTTCACAATCAACGATGGAGAACTTAGGTCTGTTGGTTTCTTTGCTGTCGTCCAGTTCAACTTCAGTTTCGTCAACTGTGCTTTCCAGATACAGCATGTTTTCTTCAACATCAGTTTCTACAACCTGGTAGTTCTGATAGGTTTCGATGATAACTCTTTCGAAAACACCGTCATCAGCAGAGTCAATCAAAGTGATAGTACCGTTTGTAGCAGCAGTAATCAGTTCATAATCCTGATCAGCCTGATCTACAGCTTTGTTATTGTATACCATGGTCAGGTCGCCACCGTCGATAGCGAGGTCAGCCAGAGTATATTCAGCAGTTTTGCTGGAAGAAGCTTTATCTACATAGTATACCAGATCAGTGTCATCCATACCATAGATATCAGCAGCATCCAAAGTTACAACTTCGCTGTTGTAGGAAGTTCCAACTACAGAAATGATGGTGTATTCATTTGCTTTCTTATTGTATTTTACATAAACAGTTACAGGACGTCCCAGATATGCATTCATATCCCATTCGCCGGCAACAACGTCTTCGCTATAACCTTCGAAAGCAACATAGCCTTTGTCTTGCAGAGAACCGCTTACAGCAGCTGTATCAGTTGCAGCAACGATTACATCTTCCCACTTTTCATAACCCATTTCAGAAGTCATGGTATCTTCTAAAATAGTCTTAGACAGAACCTGACCATTGTAATAGGAAACTTCCTGCATGTTGATATCCAATGCATTGTACAGCAACAGAGCTACAGTACCTCTGGTGCAACCAGCAGTAGTATCAGCCAACAGTTCTTCAACGCCGTCTAACAGACCCAGCTTATCGCCATATGCGATATAACCTGCAGGCCATCCGCCATTGTCTTCAGCATCTACGCCATAACCTAAAGCGCAAACCAGCATCTTAACAGCAGCTTCAAAGCTTACCTGTTCGTCGGGATGGAAAGTATCATCACCATAACCAACAACGATGGATTTCTTGTTAGCGATGTTAATCGCTCCGGAACCCCAGTGATCCTGAGGAACATCTGTAAACTCAGTTACAGTCTTTGCTGCAGACAGACCTAACTGTCTAACGATAAATGCAGCCATTTCAGCTCTGGTTACAACCTGGTCGGGCTTAAAGGAAATAACGCCAGATTCTTCGTAACCAGCAATAACTCCCATAGGAGCCAGTGTCAGAACTGCTTCCTCATAAGGTGTGCCGATAACGTCTTCGAAATCAGCTGCGGAAGCGGTCATTACGGTAAACATGCTAACAACCATGGACAGCACGATTACCAATGCCATTACTTTTTTGAGATTTTTCATACCTCAAATCCTCCCTTGTTCTTAAAGATTGTTTTTTTGGAAGAGCTTCTGTTTGCCAAAGCCGAAAGATATCTCTTCCTTTCTATCTTCCGACTGCCTTTTGCAGCAATATGTACGCCAATACAGGTTGCTGCATGTCTTGCCTCTTACACCATCGTCTGAAACGATTATACCATTGCTTTTTGGTAAAGTCAATGGTATTTTTCACTTGTAACAAAACTGTAAACAAACCGCGTTACAGCTGTTACAAACGAAAAACCGCTGTAAAATAGCATTTGTCAAAGAAAAGACAAGTCTCCACTTTGACTTATTACCATTATAACACTAATTTTTTCATCTTGCAAGCTTTTTTTGAAAATTTTTTTATTTTTTTTCGAAAATTTGAAAAAATTCTTTACCTTTTGCTTATTTCATGGTATAATAAAGGTAATTTATGTTATTTGAGGAGGTTACCGATTTGGCTGAAAAGAAAAAGAAACAGGAGTTTCTCTTCTATCACGGAAAACCGTTAATCAGAAACGGCAAAATTTTATACTACGGAAATCCGGAAGATAAATACATTATTATGATGACGGTGAATCAAACAGAGGCAATACAGGATTTGCAGGTTGCAACCGATATTACCGTAACATTGCAGACAAATTCCGGAAGCGGAAAAGAAAAAGTATTAAATAAGGTAAACCGTGAAGGATTATATCGCGCACTGGATTTGGCAGAGGTTTGGTTAGAAAATGCTCTTGAGGACGATACAGAAGAATGAAGCGTCCGATTATCTGGTTTTGCCTGTCTTTGATGGCAGGGATTTATTGTTGTGCATACGCCGCAAAGCAGCTTTTGTTTTGCGGTATTTTGTTTGCGCTTTTGTGTTTTGGCTTATTCATTTTAAAGCGGTCGTTTGGTTTTTTGTTTATGATTTTCTTTTTTGGATTGGGTTCCGTTCTTTTGTCCGCGCACCAAACCATTCTCATTGATCGACCTGCCTCTTTGCATTTAACGGAAGGGAGCTTTGAAGGAACCATCATCCAAGCTTCGGAAAATAATAACGGTCGTTATTCCTATCAGGTTTCTTTAACCTCATTAAACGAAACACATAGTTTTCTCAAATTATGGATATCAACACAACAAAAATTAAATGCCGGAGATGTTATTTCAGGAACGGGAACACTTTCTTCTTCTAAAATGATGAAGCAAGAGGAAAAAGGCTTCGGTGCCTATCTGATTCGACAGGGGATCTCTCTTTATTGCTCAGAACCAAAGCTATCCTCCCTTCCTCTTTCCAAATGGAGTAAAGTCCGTTATGCACCCTTACGAATTCGGATGAAAATGATTGCATTGTTAGACAAACATCTGGAATATCCGTGGAAAGGAATCTTAATTGCTATTTCCACAGGTGACCGCTCTCAAATCACCAGCGTACAACAAACACAATTTTCCAAAACAGGAACTTCTCATGTTCTTTCGGTATCGGGACTTCACGTTACGATTTTATTAATGACCCTTTTGGCACTTTTAGAATTTTTTCGGGTTCCATATCCTGCAAGCCGTTGGATTTGTTTGCCTGTCCCTGTGTTTTTAGCACTGTTCATGGGCGGACAAGCACCTGTCCTTCGCGCATGTATTATGGGCTTCCTTTTTCTGTTGGGAGAATGCTTATGGACGGAATCAGACTCGGTCAACTCTTTATTCTTAGCTGCATTGCTCCTCTTACTGGCACAACCCACGCAATTGTTCCAAGCAGGATTTTTGCTTTCCTTTTCCTGCACCCTGGGAATTTTGGCTTTTTCTGATATGATTCAAAAAGGAGCAGAAAAGATTTTTCCGAAAAGTCGAGTATTGAATCTGATTTCTGTCACACTTTCTTCCTATATTACATCGCTCATGGTGCTGCTGTCCTTTTACCATCAATTTCCCATGATTTCCTTGATTGCCAATTTAATTGTTGTGCCCTTATTTTCCGTATTGTTATCCGCGGTGTTTTTATTTGCGATTACAACGGCACTTGTTCCGCAACTGGCTCCATTAGAAGCAACTCTTCTTGATTTTATGTCAGAATTGATTTTTGGTCCTTTGACTTGGCTTTCCAAAATACCAACCATCGAGCTGGCGATTCCTAATCGGTTTTTTGTTGCTGCTTATTGTTTCTTTTTGGTTTTCTGTTATTTTCTCACCCTCAGAAGAAAAAATTTTATGATTTTATTTTGCTTTGTTCTTTGTCTGATTGCAGGCAGTATACAGCAATATCGGTTTTCCCGATATGACTCCTTGTCTGTGATCAATGCAGGATGCATTCAAAACGTATTGATACAAACCAAAGAAGGAAACACCCTTTTGTTTGCAGGAGTATCGGGAAATTCTACTTCCTATTTTTACGATTATCAGGATTTTTTAGATTATTTCAAAAAAAATAACATAAAAACCATTGATGTTTTTTGTTTTATGAATTATAATAAAAGTACAGTTGCTTTGTTTCGGGATTTGGGAAAAGACAGAACCATCGGGCAAAGCCTGCTGCCTCCTCAACAGTCTTTGGCTTCGGAAATCGAACGAATTGCAAAAAATAACCAAGTGAAGCTGACTGATTTTACACAACCGTTTTCCATTTCTCTTTCCGGGGACAATCGCTGTCATTTTTATCCCAACGGAACCTTGCTTTGGTATTATCAAGATACCATGACAGCCGACATCGGCAAGGAGTTAAATCAAAAAGCATTGATAAACGGAAAAATCGGAACAGGGGAGGTAGCAATATACGGACGCACCTATTCCAATCAGGAACAAGGCACTCTCCGATTTTTAATCAAAAAGGGAATTGTTGAGCAATTATTGCTTGAAACTACATACGAACAGGGGGGACTCCCATGAAACCGGAAGAATTAAAACAAGAGCTGAATCAAGGAATGACGCGGCCCGTCTATTTGTTGTACGGTGATGAACCATATCTGATTCAGCAATACTGCCGTCAGATTACAGATTTGATTATTACAGAAGACTCTTTTCGGGATTTTAATTACTACCGTACAGATAAAATTGAGCAAGAAAAAATAGAACAATTTTTGCAAACGCCGCCTGTTTTTGCAGAAAAGAAGCTTCTGTTATTCAAAGATACGGGTGTATTTAAAAATCCGAAAGCTGCTGATAAGGATTTTCTTCAAACAATTTTGGCAGATGTTCCTGACTATGCCTGCATTGTATTTGCAGAACAAACCATTGACAAAAAACAGAAAAAACTGCTCGCTCTTGCAGAAACGGTAGAATGCAATCAAATGACGGAAGCACAATTGAAAACATGGATTACCATTTTGGTGCAACGGCAAAAGAAAAAAATTACCGTGAAAACAATAGAACATCTGATTTCCTGTTGCGGTTCGGCTATGTTCCACCTGGAACATGAAATCAATAAGCTTTGCAGCTGTACCGAAGAGGATGTGATTACAACAGAACAAATTGATAAAATTGTTGTCAAATCTGTGGAAAACCGTATTTTTGATTTGAGCAATGCCGTTTTAAACCAACAAAACAAAACCGCTTTTTCTATTTTGACGGATTTAAAAATTCTCAGAGAAAGTCCGATTAAAATCATCGGATTTTTATCCAAATCTTTTTGTGATATTTACAAAATTAAGCAATGCCCCAATCCCACACCTCAAGGAACAGGCTTGCATCCTTACGTTGTCAAGCTGCATACGGCTACGGCAAGAAAACTATCGGCACAAACACTGACTTCTCTGATTTCTCTGGCGGCAGAGTGCGATACTGCATTAAAATCGTCAGCAGTTACGGATTGGACTGTTTTGGAAACCTGTATTGCTGCTTGTTTGGATGTATCGAAAGGAGCTTCTTTATGAAAAAACTGATTTCTGTTCTCTTTCTGTTATTCGGTCTGTCTTTTACTTTTTCTTGTTTTGCGGAAACAGAACCCATTCCCGTTCAATTTAAGAAAGCGGGCGGAGGACAATATTTATATTGTAACAATCCGGAATATGTAACCGAAAACGACTTATCCACCATTGAAAATGAAAATGCTACTTACATGATGAAATGCGAGAACCTTAAGCCCAACACTTATTCCGTCTTTTTTTGTTTTTATAACTGGACGGATTTTGATGTGGAGCCGGATATTGAATTTAAAACCGAAACAGGAGCAAGGGTGCGCATTGATTCCATTGCTTACTGTTTGCCAACAGGAGACGAGTTTTGGGATTGCATCGGTGCCTGGGCGGATTTTTTGAACATCAACATCAGAACCTTAAACGGCTATCAGCAATATGTTCCTTATCAGGGGTCCTCTCTTCCCCAAACTCTTTCGTTGGAAAAAGGAGATGTGGACTGGTTCAGCCGATATGCTTATAATTATCAGCCCGTTCCACCAAAAATGACATTTTTAATGCTGGTGAAATTTACCGTGTTGTCCGGAGAAATTGACGCCAATTTTGCTGCATTGAAGCATTACGGAACGGTAGGCGACCGCAGTTATCATAATGAAAAAGCACTTCCCGGAAAATACCACCGTGATACTTCCATTAAGGGAATCGAAACGGACTCTCTTCCTATGGTAGAAGCAAACCTGGATATTACCATTTCTGCCGAAACCAAAAACGGCACCGCCTTGCCCGTACGGATTTTTAATCAATATTATAACGACGGCAATACCGTTCCTCATTGGATGACCAATATTAACCCAAGCCGTGATGAATATTTGTACAGTAAAGGGGTTGCGGTGGGTTCGGATATGCTGTCCTTTCAATTCAAGGATAACAGCAAATTTGACTACTATGGAGAAAAGGTACCGCCACGGCAAAAAAACAATGTATGGACATTTGATATTTATCATCATGATACCACCATTTATGAAGAAGGAATGCCTTGGAGCGAGAAAAAACACATTCCCAATCAATACACCTCAAAAACCTTGGATATTAATAAGCTTCCCGACCCTCAATGGGAGTTTAACTTGGGAAACTTTGGTGTTACCAATCGGTATCATCTGAAAATTCAGAACACAGATAACCATCCGCGAAATTTGAATTATTTCTTAGAAACTGCAAAATCCAGTAATATTGTGATTGTTCGGGATAAAGAGGGCACCATGCTCAATCCCTATACGTTAAAACCGGAAAATGCCTTTGCATTATGTAAGGGAATCAATCAAGTAAAAGTCAATTCCTGTATGTTCAGTGCAGAAATTCCTGCAGGAGAAACCGCAGAATATATTTTAGATGTGATTTTACCCACCAATTGCTATGGCGGTATGGTCAATGAATTAACTGTAACCTCCAGAAAACAATTGATGCCCGTTGCAGGAAATGCATTTTCTGACCACTTGAATGAATTTCCCTTGAAGCAAGTATTTTTCAACGGAGAAGAATATATGCGGTGGGAAAAAGGAAGCTTATACCGCTTGTCAGAAGGTGTGTGGAAACGAATCTCTTTACCAATGCAAACCCAAGAATTATTACAGCACCGAAGTCAAAATTTTGAAATTGTGAAATACAACCAAGGCTACGCCGCACGATTCTGCGGTTGGGATAACGGACTGGATTGGTACATTGCCAACAATCCCCTCCAGAATAAAATTTATTTCTTTGATAAAAATTTTAATTTAACTGCAGAACATTCTTCCAATTCGTATAACTACAAACTTGGTTCATCAGGGGACCGAATATGGATTCAATCGGACAAAATGATGGAAACATCAGACGGAATCACGGTTTCCGAATCTGAGGGAAATCACAGCTTTCCTGAAAACAACGGTATTTTTACACTGATTAGAAGAGGAAACATAACCTCTGTTTTGGAACAGGGAACAGAATATCCCATTGCCTACGAATCGGGAAAAACACCCCGTGAAATCAAAGCAACGGGAGGATTGTTCTATTCCAAAAAATCATGGAAAACCTATTTTTCCGATTTGGAAACAGAAAATATTTTATCCGTTTCTGCTGACGGGCTCCATTGGACTGACTTTACCTTACCCAATACATTTTTAGAATTGAAAAAAGTGCTGTATTTAAACGGAAAAATTTATATTGACGGCCGGTTTCAAACCATTGTATTGGAATATCAACCGAAACAGAACCTTCGCATGATTTTAAACGGAACAGTCCCAACCTATGAAATTTACTCTGAAATGCAGGAGGATGACATCTTCGTTTCTGCCCAATCCTTTTTCAGACAAACAGGTTTGGACGTTACATGGTCTGCCAAAAACGAAACACTGACCATCAGCGGTAACCAACATACCATTCTCCTTCAAGTAGGAGAAAATACCGCACAAGCAGACGAAAAACAAATTCAGTTAAACACACCCGTTTATCTGAATCAACATGGAACCATGATTCCCCTCCGTTTTCTCATAGAAAATTTGGGATATGAATATTCTTTTGACAAGGATAGGCAATTGATCATCATTGATACGAAATAAACAAAAACTGCGGAAAACAAAAGGTATCGTTTTCCGCAGTTTTTTCTATTTCAATATTTCACTTTACGCATACGGATTTACAAAGTTGTAAAGCTCCGGTTTAGAATGCAAATTCAAATAAGGAACAATTAATTTCCAAAGCTCATCATATTGTGCCATGTAATCAGGATGAAACTCACATAAATCATATCTTCCATGCCCTTGGTAAAATCCGCTAAAAGGATAATAGTCGCTTAATATATCAATACAATCTTGAGGTTCTAATGTAGCTGAATAAATAAAGTGATAAAATTTCCCTTTATAATAAAAAGCTTGATTTTGTTCCGTCAGAGTTAATCGCTTTTGCAAATAACCTTTAATCGCTTGCAATCTTTTTATATAAGTCGGATTTACCTGAAGTTTGGTATACGGATCATCCCAATATGGATTATATAGGCTATATGGTACTACCGTACGGAAAATGGTTTCACAGGCATTTACCGCATAATCAATATTAAGTAACATTTCATAAGCAGGCATCAAAACTGCCCAATCGGGATTTTGTTCCATAAATTTATGACTGGTAAAGCTGATAGAATCAGATTCCGGATAGTAATTTACATTACCGTACCGATATAAATCATCTAAACTAATCAACATTCTGCCGTCTAAACTGTAGCCGGTAATAAAATCATTTTTCAACCGAACCTTTGTTGGGTTTTGTACCACTTCCGCTACTTTTTCACCTGTATAATTGGTGCTGACATTCAAATAACCATAAGGATAAAATTTCTTTTCAGGATTATACTGAATATCCAAAATATCGGTATAGGCGTCCCATTTCACGTCAAAGCCGTAACCGCCCAAATCCTCTGCCACAATATAGGGATAGCCTTGATATACATAGCAGGGCAGACATTCCCCGTCAATATATGCTCTTGTGGTAGTGGCATAAACAGGGTCACCTGCGTGTACCGCTGTGACGGCAAGCAGTGCAAAAAAAATTCCAAACAAAAATCCAAGTGTAATCTTTTTCATGGTCTTCCTCCTGTAAAATATGATAATTTTATTCTATCACTTTTTTCCATTTCCGTCAACAACTTTCCCTTTTTCTTTTAAAATAATTGACAAATGTATGAATTTATAATATAATATCGTTAGTTTTGGAAAAATAAGTATGATTGGAAGGTGGAAATAAAAATGCAAAGAGAAAAATTCGGATCACGATTGGGGTTTTTGCTGATTTCGGCAGGTTGCGCCATCGGATTGGGTAACGTGTATCGTTTCCCGATTATCACAGGAACCTACGGCGGAGGATTTTTTGTTTTGATTTACTTACTGTTTTTGATTTTGCTGGGACTTCCTGCAATGACGGCAGAACTTTCAGTAGGAAGGGCAAGCCAAAGAAGTATTGCTTCTTCCTTTGAAGCGTTGGAAAAACCGGGTCAAAAATGGCATTGGATGAAATATTTGGGAATTTCGGGTAACTACCTGCTGATGATGTTTTACACCATTATTTCAGGATGGATGATAATTTATTTCATTCAATATCTGACGGGCTCGATTTTTGATGTTACAACAGGAATCACCGACACCGCAGTTGCCGCAGAACAATTGAGTGCCCATTTCGGAAGTATTGTCACCAATCTTCCTTTGGTTTTCTGCACCACTTTGGCAGTTATTGTGATTTGCTTTGGCATTTGTTCGCTGGGATTGCAACAGGGCGTTGAAAAAATTACAAAAATAATGATGGTCGTTCTTTTTGCCCTCATGCTGGCTTTGGGTATCTACTGCTGTACTCTTGACGGTGCGCTGGACGGAATTCGATTTTACCTTGTTCCTTCTTTGACAAAGCTGAAAGAAGCCGGTATCGGAACAGTCGTTTCTGCCGCTATGGGTCAGGCGTTCTTTACCTTAAGTGTGGGAATCGGTTCCATTGCAATTTTTGGAAGCTATATTAACAAAGACCGTCGTTTGCTGGGAGAAGCAGCTACCATTATCAGCTTGGATACCTCCGTTGCTCTGTTATCCGGTTTTATCGTTTTTCCTGCTTGCTTCACCTTTAACGGAGGACAAACTGCAGATGCAGGAAGCGTTGGCGCAAGCTTCCTGTTTACCACTCTTTCTGGTATTTTTAATGCCATGCCCTTTGGCAGAATTATTGGCACTCTGTTTTTCCTCTTTATGATATTTGCCGCTTTTTCAACGGTCATTGCCGTTTTTGAAAACATTACAAGCTTTTGGCTGGAGCTGACCAAAATGAACCGAAAAACCATTGCGGCAGTCAATATAGTTCTGATGATTCTTCTCACCCTGCCTGCTATTTTGGGATTCTCTGTTTGGGATTTTGTGCAAATCGGTGGCAAAGGAATTATGGATTTAGAAGATTTTATCATCAGCAATAATCTGCTTCCTCTGGGTGCTCTGGCTTATATTGTTTTTTGTTCCTACAATAAAATTGGCTGGGGTTGGTCGAACTTTATCACCGAAGCAAACACAGGGGATAAAGGTCCCAAATTCCCTTCCTGGATGAGAGTATATGTAAAATATATTCTTCCCCTCATCATTTTAATTGTTTGGCTGTCAGCATATCTTCCTGTCTTATAAAAATAAGAGAACAACCGTCAGGAAACGATCAAGATTTCCTGACGGTTGTTTACTTTTTATCAAAATAAATACTTGTCGTTCCCCTATATTGTCTTCGATTCATTTTGACAAATAAGTAAAAATCCCCGCTCTTACGAACGAGGATTTTTGGTGCCGCTGGCCGGAGTCGAACCGGCACGGTATCGCTACCGGCGGATTTTGAGTCCGCTACGTCTGCCAATTCCATCACAGCGGCATATCCAGATTACTAAATTATTATAATACAAATCTTCAAAAAAGTCAAGCTTTTTTTGAAATTTTCTTTATTTTCTTGCAAAAACTTTGTTTCGTTTAATAGAAAAAGGGGTTCTCCTCTTTTTGAGAGCCCCTTTCTTTTTCTTATTTGTCTAAAAATGAATTGATTTGATAAACAGAAATCTCTGCTTCCTCTGCACTTTCATTTCCGACATAAACGACTTTTTCTGTTGCTCCGGGTAACAGCTGAGCAATAGTGCCGATAGGTTCTAAGTAGTCATCGGCAACGATGATTGTCTGTACCATTCGGTCATCTCCTGCAGTCACAGTCAGAGTGTTTGCGAAATCAGCAGAAGAACCGCCAGAAATTTCTCTGGTTGTTTTTTTAACTTGTACCGGCATTTTTACACCATTTCCTGAAACAACATATTCTACCGTAATCACAGATATTGAGAATTTAGAGCCTGCCAGCTTATTGGTAACCGTTGTTTTTGCAGTTACTTCACCATCTGTCAGATTTCCTACAGCACTATCTCCTTTATAATAAACAACATTATTTACAGTAAAACAAGTTTTTGCTTTGGGTCGGATAATCTGAACAGGAGCAGATTCCACAGTTTTTCCTATCGTTCCTTCTATATTTTTGGGAATGACACGGAACTTTATATATTTCCCCGCCATGTTGGCAGGAGGAGTGAGGCTTTTAGAGGTGCTTATAACAATGTAAGTTCCGTTTTTGGTATCACTAAACAACCATTCCCAAGTGGTTCCTTCTTCTTCTGTTGTACTATTGATAAAGCGATAATCGCCTGTTAAGGTCTGACCAACTTCTGCTTCAGAAACTTCCTTGTTTCCTGCCTTGATTGCTACATCATATGCAATGGGGTCGGGAGTTTCTTCATCCATAAAGAAATAGCCAAACCCAAAGGTGGTTTTCTCTCCGGAGGGTTTTACGGTGTAAGTAATGGTGTGCTCCCCGGGTTGACTATCCCATTTCAGCAAGGTTGCCACTGCCATCCAACCGGAATTATAGTAGTTTCCAAAGGATTGGGGTGGGGAGTTATCAAGCCTATACTGAACATCTGCACCGTTTTTCCCGCGTGCTGCATAAACACCGTAAGCACGGCCTTTGAACTTCAAGGTAACGGTTGCATCTGCAGTTGTAGTAGTAGTGGAAGCACCTAAGGTTCCTACCAGAGTTTGAGTTGCCCATGTTCCGGTGTAAACCGCACCTGCCTGATCAAAACGAATGGCGTTGGGTTTTCCGAATTCATATCCGCTCATGGGAATTTCCTGCCAGGTCAACTTCTTAAAATAAGACTTGGGAGAATCTTTAAATTGTTTCATAATATAATCAGTATAAGCAGTGTATCCCGTATCGTTGGGATGGGTATTGTCATTCGTCCAGGTTCCGGATTCACCCGATTTCCAAATAATGGAGTTGCCATTTAAGTCAACGCCCCCTGCCACATATTCGCAAAGGTTGATAGAGGGAATGTTATAATAATCTGCTACCTGTTGATGCACCTGAGCACTCTTGATATAATTATTAAAACCGGTATCATCCTTCCATGCTGCGGTATAAACGAAAATAACCACAGGCTGCTTGGGAAGACGTGCCAACTGGCGGACAATCCCTTCCATTCTCTGATGAACCAGATTGGGGTTGGAAATGCTGGTCCACATATCGTTTACCGCAAATTCAACAAATACAACGTCGGGTCCTTCTGTTCCGCAAGGAGCAACCACATCTTTATGCATACGGAACAACCCTAAGTCTGAAGGAGTTCCGCCAACACCTGCATTGACTTCAATCACCTTTTTGTTGGGAAATTCTTTTTGGAAATAGCGCTTGGTCAACTGGGAAGACCATCTTGCATGCCCCTTTCCTGCATTATCCTTATAGGTAATGCTTCCGGAACCGCCGCTTCCTGCGGTGATAGACCCGCCAAGATAAGCAACATACAGATTTCCTGCTTCATTGTTCAGGTTATCCAATCCGTAGGTCTGCTTCTCGGGAAGCTTGGTGGTGTCTTTTGCAAAGACTGCGGGTGCCAGCAAAGTAACACACATTGCCGTTACCAAAGCCAGCAAAAGTACTTTTTTTACTGTTTTCATACTACATTCTCCTCTTCTTTTTATTTTTATATTAACTTGTATCAAGTTAGTCAAAATCAGAACAGCACCTCTTTATTTTTCCAGTTCTATTGTATCATAAATTTCGCTATGAAGCAACTGTTTTTAAAAAAAATTAAAATTCATCCGACGTTTCATCTATGGTTGTTTGCTCAGGCTGACCGTTTCGTGCCACCATTTCCAAATACTGCTGACGATTCATCAGCACCGCTCTTGGCTTACTGCCTTCAAAGGGTCCTACCACCCCTTGTTCCTCCAATTGGTCAACTAATCTGGCAGCCCGGGCATATCCTACCCGCATTTTCCGTTGAAGCATAGAGGTAGAGGCCTGCTGCATTTCCACCACAATTTCAATGGCTTTGGGAAGCAATGGATCCCATAAATCCTCTTCTTCCTCTTCCTCATCTTCATTTTTCTTTCCTTTTGTTTCAGGAGCACGTTTAATAAATTCCATGGCTTCTTCGTTATATTCTGCCTGACCGGAATTATCCTTAACAAAAGTCACAACCGATTCCACTTCTTTATCGCTGACAAAAGCACCCTGCACACGGATAGGCTTGCTGACACCAATCGGATAATAAAGCATATCCCCTCTCCCCAACAGTTTTTCTGCACCGGCAGAATCCAAAATCGTACGGGAGTCAATCTGGGAGGATACGGTAAAAGCAATTCGGGATGGAATGTTTGCCTTGATGATCCCCGTAATAACGTCAACGGAAGGACGCTGAGTTGCAATCACCAGATGCATTCCCGCTGCTCTTGCCATCTGTGCCAGACGGCAGATAGCATCTTCCACCTCGTTGGGAGCAACCATCATCAAGTCCGCCAACTCGTCAATAATTATCACGATTTGTTCCATGGGACGAAGGGTCTCTTCTTCCAAAGCCAATTCATTATAGCCATGAATATCACGAACCGAATTGTCTGCAAACATTTTATACCGTCTGGTCATTTCACTGACCGCCCAGTTAAGCGCATTTGCCGCTTTTTTCGGTTCCGTAACAACGGGAGATACCAGATGAGGAATTCCGTTATAGATTCCCAATTCTACCACCTTGGGGTCAACCATAAGAAGCTTCACTTCATTGGGATTTGCCTTGTAAAGCAAACTTGTAATAATGGTATTGATACATACACTCTTACCCGAACCCGTAGCACCTGCAATCAACAAGTGAGGCATTTTTCCGATATCGGCAATTATGGTTTTTCCTGTAATATCTTTTCCCAAAGCAAAAGCAATTTTAGATTCACTGGAAACAAATTCTGAGCTTTCCAGACAGTTTCTCATCATCACTGATGACCGGGTTTTATTCGGAACCTCAATTCCCACCGCACTTTTTCCCGGAACGGGAGCAATTCGAATCCCCGAAACACCCAACTGCAACGCCAAATCATCTGCCAAGCCTGTGATTTTACTAAGCTTTGTTCCCATCACCGCTTCAATTTCGTAACGGGTTACGCTGGGACCGGATTGCACATTAATCACCTTTGCAGTAACACCAAAGCTTTTGAAGGTTTCAATCAATTTTCCTGCCGTATCCTTCAATTCACGTACAAATTTCTCGCTGTGACGATCATCCTCTCCTTCCTTTAATAAAGTAACAGGAGGAATAATATACTCAATTTGTTCCTGAACCAGCTCCACATCAAATTCATGCTCTGATTCATCCACATCCTTTGTCTCCGCTTCCGGCAATTCTATTTGTTTATCTGTTTGAAGCTCATCTTCGGGCAAATTAAAAATAGGAATATCAGGATCAAAGGGAGGTTCCTCCAAATCCTCCAAAATAGAAGGTTTCGGTTCTTTTGGTTCCAATTTTTTCTTCTTTTCCGATTTTGGCTCCGGCATTTTTTCTTCTTGCGGAATCATATCCTTGACCCACAAATATATATTTTTGATTATTGTAAATAATGATTTTTCAAACAACAGCAAAAGGAAGATAAGGATTCCTGCAACAATGATAATAGCAGAACCAATCCCTCCAACCAAATTACTGATTGCCCAATAAAGACTGCCGCAAATCACACCGCCTCCATCTAAATCAATTCCTGCCATCCAGAATTCATCTAACACAAATCCTCTTTCCAAATCGGCATATTCCGTCATTTCAAACAACATACCAAATAACAACAGAACACCTGCGGAAACATAATATTTCCACACTTTTTGATTTTCTCGGCTTAAGAATGTCAACACCACCAAACCTGCAAAAAACACAGGGAACAATAAGGCAGCCTGTCCAATCAAACCACCGCAAAGCTTACGAAATAAATTTCCGATAATCCCGGAGTCCTCCGAGTAGATTGCCAAAGCGGATAAAATCGCTGCAACTGTATAAAGAACCAAGTTCAATTCTGTACGATAGGCAAATGGCTCCCGTTTGGCAGGCAGATTTTTTTTATTTGTCTTGCCGGATTTAGGATTTGACGGTTTTGAGGTTATTTTTGTTTTCTTTTTCTGCGCCAATTTACTTCTCTCCTTTCAGATAGTTCCTTGCGAAACCTTCTAACGTTTTTGCCCCATACCAGATACATTCCTCTTCTGCCAAAAATTCAGGAGAATGCAGGGGCGCACATCCTCCGCTTCCCAAATGGAACAACACACCGGGAACTTCCTTTGCAAAATATGCAAAATCCTCGCCTCCCATAAAGGGTGCGGTTTCTCGTTCTACATTTTCTTTTCCTAACACTTCAACGCCTGTCTCAAACAATAACTCGGTTAAATTCGGCTCATTGTATACAGGCGGATATAGCTTTCGGAATTGATAATCACATTTTGCTTCATATTTTTTGCATATTTCCTTTGCTAAAATGCCAATTTCTTCTTCCATTTTTAATCGTAATTCCGGAGTAAAGGTGCGAACCGTTCCCAAAATCGTTACCGTTTCCGGTATTATATTAAAGGACGTTCCGCCGTTTATCGCACAAACACTGACAACACATAGCTCATCCTTCATTGCTTGTCCCAATGCTTGAATCACTGATACAATCTCTGATGCAATGGGCAAAGGATTCAATGCCATATGAGGATATCCGCCATGACCGCCTTTTCCCGTTACCGTTATGGAAAATTCGTCGGGTGATGCATAATAATGCTTCGGTTTACAAGCAATTTTTCCCACTGCCAGACCCGGTTTTACATGAAGTGCCGCCGCTGCAGAAATCCCCTTTGCCGCTCCTTCTGCAATCATGGGTTCTGCTCCTCCCGCGCCTTCTTCCGCAGGTTGAAATACAAATCGCACCCTTCCGTTTTCGGGAGGATTTTCACAAAAGAGAGCAATGCAACCAAGCAAACAAGACATATGAATATCGTGACCGCAGGCATGCATTTTTCCTTCATGCTTTGAAGTAAAGGGCAGATTTGTTGCTTCTGTCACAGGCAATGCATCCATATCTGCACGCAACAAAATGACAGGATCTCCTGTGCCAATCTCCGCTACAATTCCTGTTTTTGCAACAGCGAATTGGAAGGGCACACTCCATTTTGTCAATACATCACAAATTATCTGAGCCGTTTTTACTTCTTCAAATTCCAGCTCAGGATATTGATGTAACATTCTTCTGATTGGTATGATTTTTTCCAATAACGCATTTTTTTCCAATAAAATACACCTCTTCATGATATAGTATATCATAACCAGAGGCGTTTGTAAAATGAAGTTTTGATTACAAAAATTTACCTAACAGTAATAAAAGAGCTGCACCGGGAAGTCCTAAAAACCCTGTTAATAAGGCACTGAACAAATTGATTCCTATGGTCACTCCCGTAATTCCCTGCAAAAAATTGAAACAGACAAGCGTCATCAGTCCTGCGATACTGTTAATTCCTAAACGAAACAATAATTTTAATGGTTTTAAAAATAACCGGATTCCAACAAACAATAATAAAATACCAACTACGATGATCGTCCATTCATTCATGTTTATCCCTCCCGGTTTTACTGTATGCTGAAAAGCAGAAAAAAAGACCCTTTCTCTCATCTTTAAAAATTAATTGACTGTTTTCTTGTCATTTTGGTATACTAATCATAAGTCCTTCTCTGAAAAAACAAGGATTTTGGAAAAAGAATAGCTTTTCTCTTGCAAAAGGAGAAAAAAAGTGATATAATAATTTTATATGCGTAATTAGGAGACGGTTTAGATGGAACTTGCATTGATTGTAGCGCGACAGGTGGCAGTTGTTTTTCTGCTGATTTTAGTGGGTGTAATCGTAAAAAAGAAAAAGATGGTAACCCAAGAGGGAATTGATCAGTTTACAACGTTACTGTTATGGTTTATTGCTCCTGCAGTATTAATAAATGCATATCAAAAAGAACTGGAAATGGAATTGGTAACGGGTCTTTTGATGGCAGCAATCTTTGCCGTCTTGTCCCACGGAGCAGCGATTTTGCTCTCTCATCTTCTGTTTCGCAAGGAACCCACCAAACACTATCGGATTCATATTTTCTGTTCCGTTTATTCCAACTGTGGATATATGGCGATTCCGCTTTTGTCTGCGGCACTCGGATCAGACGGTGTGTTTTACGGCTCGGCGTATCTTGCCGTGTTCACCCTTCTTTATTGGACTCACGGAGTGTATGTATACACAGGCGGGGATAAAAAAGAAATTTCCTTGAAAAAAGCGTTGTTAAACCCCGGTGTTGTGAGTACTGTAATTAGCTTGATTTTATTTTTCTGTCAGGTGAAGTTGCCGTTTATTGTGTTGGAACCCATTAAACATTTATCCAACCTAAACACCCCTCTTTCCATGATTGTATTAGGCTCCTTCCTATCCAATCTGAATGTGAAGCAGGTATTTAAAAAGAAGGGATTATACGTTGTTTGTGCCATGCGGTTACTCGTGATTCCCCTGATTTCCATCGGAATTGCAAAACTTTTGCAGTTAGATGAGATTGTAGCACAGGCTGTGATGATTTGCACCGCTTGTCCTACCGCTGCAGTTTCCACCTTATTTGCTCATAAATATCATTTGGATGCGGATTATTCCTCTGAAATTGTTTCCGTTTCCACCATTTTATCTATTGCTACAATACCTTTGATGATATTACTATTTCAATTATAAAGAAGGGAATTTTTACTATGCCGATAACAGAATTTTTAGAAAGAAACGCAAATTTATACGGAGAAGAAACCGCTCTTGTGGAAATCAATCCTGAAGTGAAGGAAGTGCGTCGTGTTACCTGGAAGGAATATGAGCTGATTGAATCCAAGCAGGGAGAATCCTATCGCCGCGAAATCACCTGGAGCGTGTTTGAAGAAAAAGCAAACCGCTGCGCAAATCTCCTGTTAAGCCGCGGAATTAAAAAAGGAGATAAAGTAGCTATTTTGTTAATGAACTGTCTGGAATGGCTTCCTGTTTATTTTGGAATTTTAAAAACAGGTGCTTTGGCAGTCCCTTTAAATTATCGATATACTTCGGATGAGATTAAGTATTGTCTGGAGCTGGCAGAAGTAGATGCTCTTTTCTTTGGACCTGAATTTATCGGTCGTATGGAAGAAATTTGCGATAAAATTCCGGATGTAAAGTTGTTGTTCTATATTGGAGATAATTGTCCCAGCTTTGCAGAAAACTATTTGCACCTGGCAACGAACTTCTCCAGTGCAAAGCCTGAAATGGAGCTTTCCAACTCCGATGATGCGGCAATTTACTTTTCTTCCGGTACTACAGGCTTCCCCAAAGCGATTTTACATGACCATGAAAGTCTGGTGCATTCTTGTAAAGTAGAACAAAATCACCACAAGCAAACCCATGACGATGTGTTCCTTTGTATTCCTCCTTTGTATCACACAGGGGCAAAAATGCACTGGTTTGGCAGCCTGCTCTCCGGAAGCCGTGCAGTATTGTTAAAGGGCGTTCGTCCTTCTACCATTATCGAAACTGCTGCCAACGAAAAATGTAGTATCGTTTGGTTATTGGTGCCCTGGGCACAGGATATTTTAGATTCCATTGATCGGGGAGAAATTGACTTATCCAACTATGATTTATCTGCATGGAGATTGATGCACATTGGTGCACAGCCTGTTCCCCCGAGTTTGATCAAACGGTGGAAGACTCTCTTTCCTCATCACGATTATGATACCAACTATGGTTTGAGCGAATCCATTGGACCCGGTTGTGTACATTTGGGTATGGAAAACATTCATAAGGTTGGAGCCATCGGTGTTGCAGGCTATGGCTGGCAAGTAAAAATCATTGATGAAAAGGGAAATACCGTTCCCAAAGGAGAGGTCGGGGAATTGGCAGTATACGGTCCCGGAGTTATGAAATGCTATTACAATGACCCCAAAGCCACCGCAGAAGTACTTCATGATGGCTGGTTGTACACAGGAGATATGGCAAAAGAAGATGAAGAAGGTTTTATCTACTTAGTTGACCGCAAAAAAGACGTTATCATCAGCGGTGGTGAAAATTTGTATCCCGTTCAGATCGAAGATTTCCTCCGTGCTCACAGTGCGGTGAAGGATGTTGCCGTCATCGGTCTTCCCGATGCCAGACTTGGTGAAATTGCAACAGCAATTATTGAAATCAAAGAAGGGGAAAGCTGTACAGAAGAAGATATTCAGACCTTCTGCAAAGGAATGCCTCGTTACAAACGTCCCCATAAGATTATCTTTGCTCAGGTTCCCAGAAACCCAACCGGCAAAATTGAAAAACCAAAGCTTCGTGAAATTTATTGCGGAGAAAGCTTGGTAGAAAGTCAATTAAAATAAATCGGAAGGGCAGGCCCTGAAAAACGAAATAGATAGTTTGACAAAAAGCAAGCAACCGGTAGGAAAACTCTTTTGTTTCCTACCGGTTTTTCTTTTGTTTCATATAAAATAAAAGGAATGGAAAACTCATAAGGGTCTTCCTCAAAATCCAATTCCGCTTCAAATAACACTCTCCGTGTGATATTCCTGACATCAAACAAGCTCGATCTTCGTTCAAATCGTTGCCCATCATAAAACACTACCAAAGTTGTATTTTTCATCACGGTTCTTCCTCTGCCTGCATCATCAGAAGAAATTAAAAATTCATTGATGCTTCTCGGCAAATTCAGCAAAGAAGTAAAAGAAAGACCGGTTTCAGAGTTTTTCTTCTAACAGAAATTCTTTTCTTGACAACTTTTACGAAAACATCTTCAGAAATTCTTCATCACTATAATCTTCTATAATGATGTTGGTTCCCAGTTGCTTGTGAATTTCAATGGGTCTTTCCGCATCAAAATCCAAACGGGAAATGGTAACAGCGCCCATTTCTACTCCTGCATGAATTTCGCTTCGTCCGTCACCGATAATCAACACCTTGGACAAATCCAGATTTTGTTCCTTGCAAATGTCATACATCACATTAATTTTCGGTTTTTTCTTATCCCATGTGGAGCCGTAAAGAGCTTCTACATCCTTCCCTTCGCCAATTTCAAATCCCACGCCCAACACTTCTTCATACATTCCTCCATAAGGATTTCCGTTCTCGTCATAATCAATGACTGCACCGGTAACAAAATAATTTTTTGCGCCCAGCTTTTTCAGCAGTTTCATAAATTCCAAAGAGCCTTTGACCCGCATGGATTCAGGATTTTGAAGGGCAATTGCCAAATTTTTATCACGGCATGCACCATTTAAAATCTTTTCATACAAACGGAACAAGCGGGGGGTGTTTTCCTTCAGATACGCCTTCAAATTCTCCGGTTCTTCTATGGAATCAAAGGTTTCTTCCCCTTGCCAGATTTTTTGGATGATCAGGGAATTGGTTTTCATTGCTTGCTCATCCAGCCCCAAATCAACCGTTTTTTCTTCAATGGCGCGTCTGATTGCCCATTCCATCTGGGTCAGGGCACTAAGTCCTGCCGATTCGGTACAAAAACGATCCATTTCTTCCAGATGAGGCTGGGCACTTTTTTCAATCAAACGAAGGGTGTTTTCCTCGCTGTCATACCCCTCGGGCAATCCTTCCAAAATGGTAGTTTCCAACGTAACACTCATAACAGGGTGCCATTGTCTGATTAAGGAATGGGTGCCGTCAATATCGTGAAACACATGGGTAATTTCTCTTGTTCCGATTCGGTTTACGATTTCCAATCCCTGTTTTGACATAACCCCTTGATCGCAAATAATCATGCAAGCTCTCCTTTACACAAAGCAACAATATCATCCAATTTTGCAGTGGCAGTTTTCACATACATATCTCCTGCACTGTAATAGATACGAACGGTATCGTCCTCCTCTAAAATGGTTGCACAGGGGAAGAGGGCGTTGTTACGGAATCCGCCTGTCAGCTCGTCCTCTGTTTCAGGAATCATCAGGGGTTCCTTTGCCACACCGATAATCTTGGAAGGATCCTCCAAATCAAGCAACATAACACCGATGGTATATCTCTTGGTCCATTTTTCTTCCCAACCGTTTTTCCCGCGGGAGGGGTCGTTATCCACTGCATGGAATACCACCAACCATCCATCTTTGGTCTTAATGGGAGGTGCACCGGGACCGATTTTGCAGTTGGAAAATTCCACGTCATCCGCCTCCAACACCACTTTCGCGTTGCCCCAATGAACCATATCGGGAGATTCGGACATCCAGATATCAAACTTTTCGTCAAATGCGCCATATCTTCCGTAAACAGGCATGGGACGTTCCAATCTGACATATTTTCCGTTGATTTTTTCAGGGAACAACGCCATATTTCTGTTATCAGGTGTGCTGATGGTCAAAATTTCATCCACCTGAAAATCATCGGACAATCTTGCAATTCCCCCTTGAACACCATAAACCGAGTCAATCGCGAAACAAAGGTACATAGTACCGTCAATTACGGTGATTCTGGGGTCGTATGCTCTGTGAATCTTGTCGGTACGAAGCTCAAACAGAGGCTCTTTTTCTACCTTCCATTGAAGACCGTTTTTTGAAAATGCCAAGCCTAAGTTGGTTCTGGTCAAATCCTTGGTTCCCGGTTCAAAAAAGTCGTTTCGAAACACCATGGCATAATCTTCTTTTCCTCGTTTGATGACCGCCGCATTAAAGGTCAGAACGGAATCATAAGGTACATTGCCGGGAGAAAATACCACTCCCTCATGTCTTTTCATCACATTTTTCATTTTGGTCACTCCTTTTTTTACAGTATTTTCTTTTATTATATATTACATATCATAAATAGTCAATCAATTTTTACAGATATGATATAAATAATCTAAGATGTTAAGAGAAAAATTGCATTTGTTCTGTATTAAGGGGTTATCCTTTCATAAAAAGGCTGCAACAAAATAATTTTGCTGCAGCCTTTATCAATATTGAATTTATTCTCCCTATTCTGCTTTCTGAATATCAATTTCCAATGCCAGGGTCTGGGGAGGCAGGCTCATGGTCATTGCTTCTGCATGAAAACCGGAAATTTTTGTGCCTACGGTCAAATCATCAAATCCGTAAATTCTTTTGTCGTTTCCGCTTTTGATTACTGTTTCTTCAGAAACCATCAACAAAATCTGATCGGTTTCGGTAGAAATCAAAACTCTTCCTTCCTGAGGAATTTCTTCAATGACTCCGCTGAAGGGAACTTTAACGGCTTCGGTAATTCCTTCTTCCGGTTCAATGTTAATGGTCAAAGCCAAAGTCTGAGGGGGCAAGCTCATAGTTATTGCTTCGGAATGAAGTCCGGAAATTCTCATTCCTTCTGCCAAATCATCAATTTTATAAATTCTTCTGTCCAGACCTTTGGTGATTTGAGTTTCTTCCGAAATCATCAGGCAAACTTCTTCTCCTGTTTCATCAGATACTATTGTTACCATTCCTTCTTCCACAGCCTGAATGGTTCCTGCAAAAGCAATGCCTTCTTCCATAACACTTTCTTCTGTTTCTTCTTCAACAGGCAGGTTCAAAACCGTAATCTGCACCGCCGTGCCCTGAGGAGGCAGGCTTTGTGCCATAGCATCACCGTATTCAATCATAATAGCCTGTCCCTGTGCCAATACATCAGCACTGATTGCTTCGCCGTTTGCCACAAGCTTTGTTTCTTCGGTAATCGCTACTACCACTTCACCTAAAAATTCATCTTGAATCAACAAACGACCATCTTCTTGAATTTCTGTAATTTCTGCACGGGAGGGGAGCACAACCTTGTACTCATTTTCTGCCACCTCATGACAGTTCAGTCCCAACAGCTTTGTAAAGAATAATACCGGAACATGAGTGGTATCCTTTACAATCACGGAGGGTGCGCCCAAAGATTCGGGAGCAGTTTTTGCAAAGGTGTAAGCATCCTGTCCTGCAGCAAAGGTAATGTATTGGGCACCCTTTGTTAAGGAAACAATGCTTCCTTCTGCTTGCCAACCTACCGCATAACCGAAATGCTCTGCAATTTGACGAACAGGCAACATATCAGTTTCTTCCTGTTCAATTCCCGTTACGGTGATTGGTAACACTGGTTCATCATTGGCAAATCCCGGAAAAGCAAGGGCGGAGCCAATCATTCCTGCAATCATTGCACTTGTAATTACTTTTTTCAACATCTGTAGTACCTCCTTAAGTACATATTTTTATTTTTTCTTTTTGGCTTTCCGTATATAATACCTTTTAACCCTGAAAAAGGTTGCAAAAAGTTTTAAAAAAATAAAAAATTTTTTTACCCGTCAAAACCATACCTATTATAACATAGATTCTGATGACGGTCAATTTTTTTCTTTAAAATACTGGACAAAAAATCCGCTTTATGATATAATAAATTTGCCAAACAAATTTAATATTTTTTATTCCTTTTTAGTGTGTATTTTTATGCCCTATGGTAAAAATACAGGCTCTATTTTCACATGCTAAAAAGGAAAAGATGTGATTAAATTTGTTTGGCGACAATCGGAGCTTGCGTTTTTCATGCGTTGGCTTCGGCTGGCGCATTTTTTATTTTGAAAAAGAAAGGAGGATAAACTGATTTGCTTCTTAAAAATGCCCGAATAATAAAAAAAATAGAAAGAAGGAAATTCAATTGAAAAAATTAATCTTAATTGTATTATGCATAGGACTTCTTTGTTCTGCAATCTCAGCATCTGCTAATGATGAATGGGGCGCTATTGGGGGAACCCCATACACCACCGATTATGTATATGTAGTCGAAAACGAAACAGTAACTCTTATAAATGGTAATATTACCGATTCTAATGGTGTTGCTGTTATTCCTTCCTCAATAGAAGGATATCCCGTAACAACTTTAGCAGACTCACTGTTTTTTGTTGATGCAATGACTAAAAAAATAATTATTCCGGATACTGTTACAACAATACATTGCAATTTTAATAGTTGTATGAATTTAACAGAGATCGAGGTAGATCCAAATAATCAGACTTTTTCCTCTATTGACGGGAACTTATTTAATAAAAATAATACTACAATCATTCGATACCCTACAGGAAAAACGGCACCTTCTTATACAATTCCTGATAGTGTTACAACTATTGCAAAAGGAGCATTCAAATATTGTAAATTTGAAATAATCACTATTCCAAGCGGTGTAACAAAGATAGAAAGCGAAGCGTTTTCAGGTCCATATCTGAAAGACATCTATTTTGCAGGTTCACAAGAACAATGGGAAAACGCTGTCGGTCAAGCGAATCTTGAGTTAAATGAAAATGCAAC
>SVJP01000132.1 GCA_015068925.1 Oscillospiraceae bacterium | reverse complement strand
AGACAAGAAGATGGAACCCGAAAATGGCGGAATACATCTTCACAGAAAGAAACGGGATCTATATTATTGACTTGCAAAAGACAGTAAAGAAGATCGAAGAAGCATATGACTTCATCAGAGAAGTTGCTGCAAACGGCGATGACGTTTTGTTTGTAGGAACCAAGAAGCAGGCTCAGGAATCCATCAAGGAAGAAGCAGAACGGGTAGGAATGTACTTCGTTAATGCAAGATGGCTGGGCGGTATGATGACCAACTTCAAAACCATCCGCAAAAGAATCGACAGATTGAACCAGATTAAGAAGATGGAAGAAGACGGCACCTTTGATTTGCTGCCTAAGAAGGAAGTTATCAAATTAAAGGGCGAACTGGAAAAGCTGGAAAAGTTCCTGGGCGGTATCAAAGAAATGAAGCGTCTGCCCGGTGCTCTGTTCGTAGTTGACCCCAAGAAAGAACACATTGCTATCATGGAAGCAAAGAAATTAGGGATTCCCGTTGTTGCAATTGTTGACACCAACTGTGACCCTGAAGAAGTGGATTATGTTATCCCCGGCAACGACGATGCAATCCGTGCCGTAAAATTGATTGCTTCTACCATGGCGAATGCTATCTTAGAAGGCAAGCAGGGCGAACAGTTCTCTGTTGACGAAGCAGAAGAAGCAGAAGAAGCTACACAAGAATAATTCAAATCTGAAATTGAACCGAAAGGATTGTGAATCATATGATTACAGCACAAGCTGTTAAAGATTTAAGAGAAAAGACCGGCTGCGGTATGATGGAATGTAAAAAAGCATTGACCGAAACCGGCGGCGATATGGAAAAAGCAATTGAATTTTTGCGTGAACGCGGAATGCAGGTTGCTGAAAAGAAGGCAGGAAGAATTGCTTCCGAAGGTTTGGTATATGCTTTGGAACAGAACGGCGTTGGCGTTTTGCTGGAAGTAAATGCTGAAACCGACTTCGTTGCTAAGAATGCAGAATTTGTTGAATTTGTTCAGAATACCGCTAAAATCGTTGCAGAAAAGAATCCTGCAGATGTGGAAGCTCTGAAGGCTCTGCCTTATGAAGCGGAAACTGTTGCAGAAAAGCTGACTGCTTTGATTGCAAAAATCGGTGAAAATATGAACATCAGACGTTTTGTTCGTCTGGAAGGGAATGTTTGCTCCTATATCCATGGCGGCGGAAGAATCGGTGTTATGGTTGTAGCAGAAGGCGCTCTGGAAGGAGATGCTTACGAAGCTGCAAGAGACGTTGCAATGCAGATTGCAGCAATCAATCCTCCTTATCTGTCCAAGGAAACTGTTCCTGCGGAAGATTTGGAAAAGGAAAAACGTATTATCACAGCTCAGATTAAGGAAGATCCTAAGAATGCTTCCAAGCCTGACAACATCATCGAAAAGATGCTGGGCGGAAAAATCAGCAAGTTCTATGATCAGAACTGCTTGTTGCAACAGGAATTTGTTAAGGACAGCTCTTTGAAGGTGGAAGCTTATCTGGCATCCAAGGGTGTTAAGATAATCGACTTCGTTCGTTACGAAAAGGGCGAAGGTCTGGAAAAGAAGGAAGACAACTTTGCAGAAGAAGTTGCAAGCATGACCAAATAAATTTTGTTCTGACAGAACATTTGACAAAGACCTCAAATCGGGGTCTTTGTTTTTTATTTTTAATGAAAACTCTTGATATTATATTTGAAATGTGTTATACTAATGTTGTCACACAAACTGAATAAAAAATGGAATGGAGTATTTTTATATAAATACTTATTTTTTGGTGTACTTACTTAATGAATTTGTAAAAAATGCAAATTCCACTAAGGTAGGTACGCTGAATTTTCCGTTCCGATTAGTTTGTGTGACAACAATCGGAGTTTGCATTTTTCGGTGTGTACAACTTCGGTTGTACACACTTTTTTAATTTAGGAGGGAAAGCAGAAGAAAAAAATGGAAAAATATCAATACTATGTATTTTGAAAATTGATATTTTGAGTTTAGGGGCGACTTAGAGCCGGTTGAAAAATGTAAAGCAAAGGTTAAATTTTTAAATTAACGGAGGAAATGCAATGAAAAAATATGTAGCTGGATTTTTAATTTTATGTTGTTGTTTCATGTTATTTGGGTGTAATGCAGAAGAAAAAACATATGATCAGAAATTTTTAAAAGATTTCAAACAAGGCTTGATGAATCGGTGGAATTTAAGTGATGAGATAATATTTGATTCGAAAGCAAACGGCGAACAATTTGTCAATGCAGAACTGGATCAAATCGAAAAATACTTAACTAAAAAATTTGAGGATACAGAGCTGCAGGAAAAGGCGATTGGCTATATAAATCTTTTAAAAAAACAAAAAGATTCATTGAAATATTATGATGTTGATTACATCAAGCATAATGAACTTTGGAATGAGGCGTTATCTGATAGGTCCAAATATATCATGGATTTTATAAATGAGTATGATTTGAAATTTCCGGATAAATATAAAGAATTTGTTGATGAATTTACAGTAAGAGCGGAGACAGTACAGGAAAACGAAAATTTAAAAAATCAAATTGAAGAAATTAAAAAAACGATTCAATTTGAAAAAGCAGAACAATCGTATGATTATTCGTACTATGAAGCTATTGTAGAAAATACAACTGATAAAACATTTGAGTATTTTGCACTTGAAATAAATTTAATTGATTCAAATGATGTAATTATAGAGTCAACTTATACATCGGTGGATAACTGGGCTCCGGGTCAAAAGACAAAATTTGAATTTTCGACAGATGTTCAATTTGAAAAATATGAGTATGAAATTGATTACTATATTCAATAATACAAATTTATGTTTTGGATAATGGGAATAATTGATTTTGTTCTGACAGAACATTTGACAAAGACCTCAAATCGGGGTCTTTGTTTTTGTTTCCTCCTTTCTTCACCAAATTGCCTCCCTCTCCGAGGGAGATGGCAAATCCGCAGGGGTTGACGGACCAAAAACAGAAAAATAAGTCGGATTGTTGTTTCGGTTATTGACTTGATTGCAGGATTGTGATATACTAAAAAGGGAAGTGATTACTATGTTATTTTTTTATATTCGTCATGGAGATCCCATTTATTCTCCTGATTCATTAACACCTCTTGGAGAAAAACAGGCGGATGCGGTGGCGAAACGACTGGCGTTATTCGGTTTGGATAAAATTTATTCGTCTACCTCCAATCGTGCCATGCAGACGGCACAGCCTACCTGCAATTTGTTGAGGATGGAGCCCGAGCCTCTGGATTTTGCCAACGAAAAATATCCGTGGCAGAATTTTACGGTACCCATGGGAGAAAGGGTGACCTGGGCATTTTCTCATCCCACAATCAGACGGCTGTTTCACGACCCTTCTGTAAGACAGCTGGGAGATGAGTGGTATGAGCATTCTGAATTGAAGCAGTATTCCTTCCGAGAGGGAGTGGAAAGAACTTACCGGCAAGCGGATGCATTTTTTGCCTCTTTGGGTTATGAGCATATTCGGCATACGGGAACCTATCGGGTGGTAAAACCCAATGAACAGCGAGTGGCGTTGTTTGCCCATCAGGGCTTCGGTTTGATTTTTCTCAGTTGTCTGCTGGATATTCCTTATCCCATATTTTGTACCCAGTTTGATATGTGCCATTCGGGGATGACGGTGATTCGTTTTCAGGATGAAGACGGGATTTGTATTCCGAAAATTTGCACCTTGTCTTCGGATGCTCACTTGTATCGGGAAGGGTTACCGACCAATTATAATTATGAATTTCGGTTTTAAAGAGAGAATAGGAATTTGGTGATGATAAATGAAAAAAGTTGTAATATTCAATACGCTAATTTCTGTTTGCTACTTTTTTCTTGAATTTTCATTTCCGTTGATGGTGCATCGGGCAGAACAACAAGGTTTAGAAGCAGAGATGCTGACGGGGATGGGAATTCCCGTGATTGGCTTTTTGTTTCTCCTGTTGTGCGGAATTTCGGTGATTTATAGTGTGTTTAGTGCGATTGTGCAAAAAAAAGCAACCAGATTATTGCCCATTCTGATTCTGTTGCTGAGTGGAATTTTTTATGCCATTATTTTTAATCAGAATAGTTTTTGGAGTAGTGTGATTGACTATTATCTGCATTTGTAGAGAAAGGAATAGAAATATGAAAGTAGTTGCAGCGATAGATTCTTTTAAGGGAAGTTTGTCCACCTTTCAGGCAGGAGAGGCATTGGCGGTGGGAGTGAAACGGGTTTACCCTGATGCTCAAGTGCTGATTTCTCCTTTGGCAGACGGTGGTGAAGGTACGGTTGAAGCAATTGTCGGTGCCGCAGGAGGCACGATGGTTGAGGTGACGGTTCATAATCCTTTGGGCAGGCTGATTCAAAGCCAATACGGTATGGTGGAAGCAACCAAAACCGCGATTATCGAAATGGCATCAGCATCGGGGATTACATTGATTGAGGCATCAGAACGAAATCCTCTTGTGACTACCACCTTTGGTGTGGGAGAATTGATTTTGGATGCCATAGAAAAGGGATGTCGGCAATTTGTGATTGGAATCGGCGGCAGCGCCACCAACGATTGCGGTGTGGGAATGCTGCAGGCTCTTGGCTTTTCTTTCTTGGACGAGAAGGGAAATCCTGTGGGTTATGGCGCAAATGGAGTCAAGCAGATTGCAGCCATTCAAACAGTGGGGGTTCATCCGGCTTTGAAGGATTGCGAGTTCCGCATTGCCTGTGATGTGAAAAATCCTTTGTGCGGCGAGTTAGGCTGTAGTGCGGTGTACGGTCCTCAAAAGGGAGCAACCCCTCTTATGGTAGAGGAAATGGATGGTTGGTTGCACCGATTTGCAGAGTTGACCAAAACGGTGAATCCCGATGCCGACCCCGATTATCCGGGTTCCGGTGCGGCAGGGGGACTGGGCTTTGCTTTTATGTCCTATCTTGGCGGTACCCTGACCTCGGGAATTGAGTTGGTCATTAAGGAAACAGGTTTGGAGGAATTGGTCAAGGATGCAGATGTGGTGGTAACGGGAGAAGGTCGCCTTGACGGGCAGTCCCATATGGGAAAAGCCCCCATCGGTGTTGCTAAATTGGCGAAACAATACGGAAAAACAGTGCTTGCTTTTTCCGGCTGTGTTACAAGAGATGCGGTCAAGTGCAACGACCACGGAATTGATGCATTTTTCCCCATTTTGAGAACCCCTTGCACCTTGGAGGAAGCCATGGATGCGGAAAACGCCTTTTCCAATATGAGTGATACGGTGGAACAGGTATTTCGGTTACTGAAAATAGCGAAGGGGCTGTCTCACTAAAAGTGAGGCAGTACTGATTTTTTGCACACAAAAAGCCGCTGAAGTATGGAAACTTCGCGGCTTTTGTGGTATAATGAAGTATGATTAGTAATTCAAAAATACAAGTAGATTA